>JABXJS010000228.1 GCA_013538855.1 Herpetosiphonaceae bacterium | reverse complement strand
CTGTGAGTGTCCATCCGCGCACGATGTGCGCCTGAACATCCAGCACACGCAGCCTGGCTCTAACATCAGCGTGGCGCAGGCGCAGGTGCGCGCTGATTGCGCTGGCACTGGACGCGCGGGGGCTGTGAGTGTCCATCCGCGCACGATGTGCGCCTGAACATCCAACATACGCAGCCTGGCTCTAACATCAGCGTGGCGCAGGCGCAGGTGCGCGCTGATCGCGCTCGCACTGGACCAGCGTGGGCCTTGAGCCAACGAGCAGTCTAAAGCAGAAGGCTGGCCATCACTTAGGACACGGCGCTAGCGGCGCGTGTAGAACGCAGCGATGTGCTGGGCCTGCGCGGCGTAGCGCTCAGCTTGGGTGAGCGCGTACAGGTGCCAGAAGGCCAGGGCGGCATCTTTGTAGGCGACGCGCTTCTCGACGCCGAGGAACTGCTCGCCGCCAGGATAGACGCGGGTGTTGCCATCAGTGACGATCTCGCCGCTGGGCGCGATGCGCGTGGCCAGCCAGTCGCTGCCACAGACCAGCGAGCGCCAGAGCCGCTGCTGCGCCGCCGTGTCAGTTAGCGCTGGCAGCAGCAGCAAGCCAACGTGTAGCGCCACCGCCTGATAGCTGCTGTCGTAGCCGCCGCGCTCGGCGTAGAATCCAGCGGGGTCTTGCAGCGCCAGCGCACGGTCCATAACGTCGATGCCGAGCAGCTGCGCCGCCTGGTCGTTGAGATAGCGGCCAAGACTGACGAGCGCGAGCGCATCAAAGAGCAAGCGGTTAGGGGCGGCGGCATCGGCGCGCTGGAGCACGCTCGCCTGTGACTTCAGAAAGGCCAGCGCGCGCTCGAAGCTGGGGCGTAGCTGCTCGATCTGCTGGCGGGCGGCGGCCGTATCTGCGTCCTGAGCATACCACGGCGAATCGTCGAGCGCCAGCAGCGCCGGGCCGAGCGCCGCCAAGAAAAACGCCGTGCCGCTGGCGCGATCGCCTGCGCTGAGTTGCTGGTTCTGCAGCGCGGCGGGAAGCTGGAGAGCGAAGTCGCCGCTTGGCTCCTGATAGGCGAAGGCGTAGCTGATCGCGCGCAGCGCGGTGTCAAGATCGGCGGGCTGCGCGGTCGTGATCGCGTAGAGCGTCAGCGGCAGCACATCCATCTGGAAGCGTGCGTGGAAGTAGCCGCTGCGGTTGCGGCCAAGTGCGCCATCGCTGGCAGGCTGAGCGCTGGCAGCCAGACGACGGAGCAGCGCCTGGTCGAGCTGGGCGTAGAGCTGGGGCAGGCTCAGCAGCGCGGGCATAGCGCCAGCGGCGCAGCCGGGGCCTGGCGCTGCCGCAGCGGCTGGCGCTGTGGGCGTGGGCTGCTGGCGCTGGCAGGCGCTCAGCACCAGCAGCGCGATTGTAATTCTCGCAAGCTGTCGAGACATGGGACACCTCCTGGCTGATCACACGCAGCGATATGCGGCTGGCTGGGCGACCGACGCTGGCTAGCCGCAGCCATGCTTGCACGCAACGTGCAGGGGCGCCACAGTGTCTCACGCTCGCTGTGGCACGTGAAGCAGCCACCTAGCGTCGTGCGACAGGCTGGGCGACCGACGCTGGTCAGCCGCAGCCGGTCTGGTCGAATAGACCGTCGCTGGATTGGGACTTACTCTAGCTGCGCTGTGTGAAGAAGCGATGAAGGCGGCCGCGCTGCTGAGTAGTGCAGCAGCGTGGCAAAACGTAAGGCTAGGCTGCGTCCAGCGCGAGCTGCACCCCGGCGGCGTGGATCGCAAGGCGGATGCTGTCGTCGGCGGCGCGCCAGACCTGGTAGACCTGGCCGAGGCCGTGGACCGTCGCGCTGGCCCCGCGCACCTCAAGCTGCGTGTTTTCGTCGAGCGCCCAGCCTGCGGCGACAAGGCGCTGATCGACAGCGTGGGCGAGGCGGGCCAGCGTGCCCATCTGGCTGGCGTGAACCTCGACCGCGTAGTTTGTGAGCGCGAGGCCCGGCTTGACCGTGAGCAGATCGAGGCCCTCGCTTGCGCCTTGAAACACCAGCGAGCGCACCGGCTCTGCGCCTGGCACCAACCAGCCGCCAAGAATAGCATGTCGCGCTGCGATGGCTGCGCCGGCCGATGTGCCGCCGTAGGGCAGCTGGCGCTCGTTGAGATAGTCAACCCACGCCTGGTCGGCGCAGAGCGCGGCGTGGTAGAGCGGCGTCATGCCGCCGCAGACGAACAGCGCACTGAGCGGCTGCGCGGCGAGCTGGGCGCTGGTGAGCGGCTGGCTGGGCGTCGCCGCCAGCGGGATGAGCTGATCGGCGCTTAGCCCCAGCGCGGTGAAGATAGCGCTGTAGGCGGCAACGCTCAGCCCAATCTGGTCGGCCTGCTCCTCGACGACAACCATGCCGATCTGGGCTGGGCCGTTGCTGGCGGCGGCGGCGACAAAGCGGCCAAACGTTTCGGCGCGACAGGCGGCAAGATCGCCGCCACCGTGAAGAAAGAGCGCAGACATCTGATCAACCTCCGAGTGCTACAACAGTAAGGCGCTATCAAGCATAGCACCTCAGTCTAGCCGCAGCAGCGTAGCCCGGCATCCACCGTGCAGCGGATACCACAGCGCAGCGCCCGCCAAGCTAGCTAGCTCGACGGGCGCTGCGGCCAGACCAATGACCGTGGTGCTTAGCGGCTCTTGCGCTCGTACCAGTCGTCGCTTGGGTCTTGGGTGTTGCGGCCCTCGACCTGGACCCACTCACGGTCGGAGCGCATCATCTCGGCGATGCGGCTGTCGGCGGTGCTGGCCGAGGCGGCGACATTGCCGGTGGGGTTGCGATTCCACCAGCTGATCGTGCACTCGATCGGCGGAGCGGCGTTGAACGAGAGAAAGTACTCGTTGTAGGCGGCGACGTGCTTGGCCGCCAGATTCCAAGAGGGAATGTACCAGGGCGCTGGGCGGCTGAAGGCGGTCAGGCGCTCCATGCCGCCGTTGCTGTCGCCGATGCCCACATCGGTGATGCCCGATGTCTTGTACTGCTCGAAGAGCACGCCCTTGGCCTTGAGCGCGGTCACATAGTCGCGGCTGACCTCACCGGTCCAGCGGCCGCCGAGGTAGGACTTGCCATCTTTGGACCAGAAGGGATCGAGCAGGGCGACGCGTTTGGGCAGCAGGTTGGCGGGCAGCTGGCCCGCATCGACGCGGTTGCTGATGAGCATGCTGCTGTTGATGACCATCTGGCTGCCGAGCGAGTGGCCGGCCAGGCGCACATTGTTGCCGGAGTAGCCCGCCATGACGGCGGTGTAGTTGTTCACAAAGGCCTCGGCCATGCTGGTGCTGGGCGCGCCAGCGGTCGAGTATGCGCCGGAGGCATTGCGCCAGCGCATGCCCTGCGGCCCGCTCGCGCTCCAGATTTTGGCCTCGGCGTCCTTGACCTCGCCCTCATCGGCGAACTGGTTCCAGTAGAAAATCCCGATGTTCCAGCCAGCGTTGATCCAGGCATCGGCGGCGTTAACATCAATGCCGTAGGTTGCGTCGTTCTGCTTGTAGTTGAACGTTTCGCGCTTGCCGGCCTGCGTGGAGCCATTTTGCCAGCCATGGATGTAGATCACCGTTGGGCGGCTGGAATCGAAGTAGGGGTTGTACGCGCCGGGCACAGCTTTTTGCGCTACGTTGCCAGGGCCAAACCAATAGATGCCGTAGTCGAGCACGTTGGGATCGTAGGCTGTGGTGGCCGCCGAGCTGGCGACTGGCTGTAGAAACACGGCCAACAGCAGCAGGCAAGACATCAACACTGACGTGATGCGGGCTTTCATTAAACCTCCGGGCATAGAACGGGCGAATTCACGATATGGGCGGATCAGGTGTGGATGCTCTAAGCGTAGCAAGTCGGTCTTAATAGATTCTTTACGGTTGCACGGTGCTATAATCCGCCGCGGACACTTGCAGACAAGGAGGTCGCCCCATGACCGAACACGCCAAAGATCCCGAGCTGCTGATTCGCCAGGCCGAGCCGCTGAACGCTGGCCCGCCGCTGGCCCTGCTGCGTGAGCGCTTTGTCACGCCCACTGCGCGCTTTTTTGTGCGCAACCACGGCCCCGTGCCCAGCATCGACCAGGCCCAGTTCACGCTGCAGATCGACGGCAGCGTGCGCGAGCCGCTGACGCTGAGCCTCGACACGCTGCGCGCACGCTATGCCCGCCGCACCGTCGCCGCCACGCTCCAGTGCGCCGGCAACCGCCGCCAGGACCTGATGGCCGTCGAGCCTATTCCCGGCGAGCTAGCCTGGGGAGCCGAGGCGATCAGCAACGCCGAGTGGAGCGGCGTGAGCTTGGCCGACGTGCTGGAGAGCGCTGGCCTAACTGGCGCTGCGCTGCACGTGGCGCTGGAGGGTGCCGACGCTGTGCAGCGCCAGGGCCGCACCTTTGGCTTCGGCGGCTCGATCCCGATTGAAAAGGCCCTGCATCCGGACACGCTGCTGGTGGACATGATGAACGGCGCACCGCTGCCGGCGGTGCACGGCGGCCCGCTGCGCCTGCTTGTTCCCGGCTATATCGGCGCACGCTCGGTCAAGTGGCTGCAGCGCATCACCGTCCAGGCCACGCCGTCGGATAACTATTTTCAGGCCCACGCCTACCGCCTGTTTCCCACCAATGTGCGCGCTGGCAGCGTTGACTGGAGCCAGGGGCTGATGCTTGGCGAGCTGGCGCTGAACACCGTCATCTGCACCCCCGGCGCTGGCGACGCGCTGGCGGCAGGCAGCGTCGAGGTCTGCGGCTACGCCACCGCTGGCGGCGGGCGCACCATCGCCTGGGTCGATGTCTCCGCCGACAACGGGGCCAGCTGGCAGCGCGCCGAGCTGGAGCCAGCCGGATCGCTGTGGACCTGGCGCTTCTGGCGTGCGCAGATCGCGCTAGCGCCAGGCCAGCACACGCTGGTCGCACGCTCCGTGGATAGCGCCGCCACCTCGCAGCCCGCCGATGCCCGCGCCATCTGGAACTTCAAGGGCTACATGAGCAACGCCTGGCATCGTGTGCCAGTCAGCGTACAGTAGCCGTACCTGCGCTCCGTCCTGAAAACAGTTCATGCTCACTCGCTAGGACGAGGACAGCCGTCGCAAAGTTTGTGATTATTAGTGCAAACCGTAAGGGAGGGACAACGAATGATCACAAACACGCGTTACCGCTACGGATGGTTTATCGGCGCAAGTCTGCTAGTGCTCGGTGTGGAGTGGCTGGTAGCACTGACTAGAGGAGCAAGCGTCTCAAGCGCGCTGGCGCTTGGGATAACGCTTGATCTTGTGCTCGGGCTGCCAGCGCTGTACTACTGGCTGGTGCTGCGCCACAGCCAGCGCTCGCGCCATGCGCTCGTGCCAGTTGCGCTGCTTGCGCTGCTTAGCGCGCGCATCATCGTGCCAAGCTCGGGGCAGGGGCTGCTGACGCTGCTAGAGTGGGTGGCGATTGGGCTGGAGCTGCTGCTGCTGGGCACGCTGCTGGTTCGCATCCGCCGAATTTGGCGCACCTACCAGCAGCTTCGACCAACCTACGCCTACGCCAGCGATGCGCTCTCCACAAGCGTGCGCACCCACGTAGGCGCAGCGCCGCGCTGGCTGCTGCAGGAGCTGCTGCTGCTGTGGGGCGGCCTGTGGGGCTGGACGCGTGGGTTTCAGCCCCAGCCGCAGCACGTGGCCTTCAGCTACCATCGGCGCAGTGGCTATACGGCACTGCTAGGTCTCTTTATATTCCTTGTGCTGGTTGAGACTGGACTGGTCCATCTGCTCGTGCAGCACTGGAGTCCCACTGCCGCGTGGATTTTGAGCGGACTAAGCCTCTACACGCTGCTGTGGCTGTGGGGCGACTACCAGCTCATCCGCCTGCACCCGCTTGTGCTCACGCCAACGACCCTGCATCTGCGCAGTGGCCTGCGCTGGCGCGCCGACGTTCCCCGCAGCGCTGTGCAGAGCCTGCGGCGGGCCAGCGGTCGCGAGCGCAACCAGCTTTTCAGCATTGCGCTGGTCGGCCCGCCGCAGCATATCGTCGAGTTTACGCAGCCGATTACCGTCACGAATCTTTTTGGGCGTCAGCGCCAGGTGACCCAGCTTGGCCTGACCATCGACGACCCCGCCGCCCTAATCGACGCGCTCAGCAGCGTCGGCTAGCGCCCAAGCGCTGCACGCTGCTGCATGGCTGGTGTGTGGTATGCAGTGTGAATGCTGCGCCTGCTGTGCGTGCGCGCGTGCGGCAGGTGCTTGGTGGCAGTGTGCGGTCGCTGCTGTCGGCGTGCCTGCCCGCTGCCGTCCGCTGATGCCCTGCGCGTTGGTTAAGCCGCCGCTACAGCTCGCCACGCTCACGGGCTAGGGTCACGGCCTCGGTGCGATTGGCGGCGTCAAGCTTGTGCATGATGGTGCTGACGTGGAACTTGACCGTGCGCTCGGTGATGCCGAGGTCGGCGGCGATGGCCTTGTTGGCCGCTCCCTGAGCGACAAGCGCCAGCACCTCGCGCTCGCGGTCGGTGAGCATCGGCTTGCGCACGTCGGTTCCCGCCTGCATCTGGCGCAGCAGGCGCGAGGCGACGACGGGCTGCAGCGTCGAGCCGCCAGCGTAGAGCGTGCGGATGGCGCGAAATAGCTCCTCGCGCGGCGCGCCCTTGAGCAGGTAGCCCTGCGCACCGGCGCGCACCGCCTGCACAATGCGCTCGTCGGTATCGAAGGCGGTGAAAACGAGCACGCGCGGCGGCTTGGGCAGCTGCTGCAGCTGCTCTAGCACCGCCACGCCGTCCATCTCCGGCAGCTCCAAGTCAAGCAGCAGCACATCGGGCTGCAGCTGCTCGACCTGGCGCAGGGCCGCGGGGCCAGCGTCGGCCTCGCCGACAACGCTGAAGTCGGGCTGGGTGCTGAGGATGGCGCTCAGGCCATCGCGCACCACGGGGTGATCATCAACTAAAACTAAACGAATCGTCACATCGGCCATGCCAAACCTCACTTTACGACGGAATCGATGGGCACCGCAACCGTGACGCGCGTCCCTGCGCCTGGGTTGCTCTGCAGGTGGAGCTGCCCGCCGATCAAGCGCGCCCGCTCGTTGAGGCCGACGATTCCGAAGCGACCCTCGCGCAGCTGCGTCGGGTCGAAGCCGCGCCCATCGTCCTCGATGACTAGCGTCACCTGCTCGGGCGTGGCCGTGTACTCCACGGTCACCATCTGCGCCTGCGCGTGCTGGCGCACATTGTTCAGCACCTCCTGCACAATCCGAAACAGCCCGGCCTCGAGCCGAATCGGCAGCGGCTGCGCGGCCCCAGACGCGGTGAACTGCACGTGCAGCTGCGCATGGTGGCGCGTGTCGTCGAGCAGCACCTGGATGGCCTCGGGCAGCGAGCGGCCCTCCAGCGGTGCGGCGCGCAGATCAAGCACTGAGCGGCGTACCTCATCGACGCTGGAGCGCGTCAGGTCGATGGCGCGGCGCAGGCGCTCGCGGACACGCTGCGGCTCGCTCTGGCGCTCCAGCAGGGTGTCGGCGGTCTCGAGCTGAAGCAGCACAGCGGTAAGGCTCTGGGCGAGGGTGTCGTGGATCTCGCGGGCGAGGCGATTGCGCTCCTCGACAGCGCCGAGCGTGGTGGACTGCTCGAAGAGCTGGGCGCGCTCGACGGCCATGCTCAGCAGATCGCCGACGGTGTGCAGCAGGCGCAGATCATCTGCGGACAGCTCGCGCCAGTCGCTGGAGGCCACGTTGAACACGCCAAGCTTGCGGCCGTGGGCGTAGAGCGGGATGGAGGCGTGGTAGCGCAGGCCGTCGGTGCCATCGACGAGGCCGGAGAGCCGTGTGCAGCGCACGACGTTGATGTTGGCTGCGCCCTCCAGGTCGCCGGCGGCGTAGGTGTCGAGGCAGTAGCAGCAGCCCTCCATCTTGCGCGGGTGGTCGGCGAGCGCAGGCGGCAGGTTGAAGGTGGCGGCCAGGTAGGGCGTGTCATCGCGCATGAGCCAGACCCAGCCGGTGCGCATCGTGAACAGCTCGGCCACCAGCGCGAGCGCGGCCTGCAGGGCCTCGTCAAGCTGAACCGAGCGATTGAGCGCCTCGGCGATGCGGTTGAGGATGGCTAGCTCGCGATTGCGCTGCGCGAGCGCTTCTGTGTTTGGTGTGTTCATGCAGGGCCTCATCTGTCGTAGCGATTGTCCCACTATGGTACACCAACGGCGCAACGGCGTCGGTTTCTGCTACAATTATCAAAACTTTCTTAATGCTGGAGGAGGACGCTATGCGTCGAATGGTCTTATTATGTGTGTTGCTCAGCGGGGTTGTTGGCACGCGGGCCGCCCCAGCCGCGCCGCCGCCAGCGCAGGCCGGATTTCCGCGCCAGGACGCCACCGGCCCGCTCTACAGCAGTCCGACGGTGGCGAACATCGACGCCGACAGCGCGCTGGAGGTTGTGCTCGGCGACAGCGGCGCGTGCGTGTGGGCCTGGAACAGCGACGGCAGCGTCGTGGCTGGCTTCCCATGGCTCACCGACATGAGCTGTGCTGGCCCAGCGGCGATCAATGCGCCGCTAGCCATTGGCGATATCGACGGCGATGGCGCACCTGAGATCGTCGCGGGCACGCAGGGCGTTGGCCCGAACGCCAACCAGCGTGGCGAGGTGTGGGCCTGGAACAGCGCTGGCAGCAGCGTTGGCGCGTGGCCCAAGGAGATGAGCTGGAATCAGGATAAGGCGGTCGGCACGCCAACCGTCACCAGCGTGGCGCTGGCCAACACCATCGGCGACGGCGCGCTTGAGGTGCTCTACACCACCAACAACAACGCGCTCAACGGCCAGGTGGGCTTTGATATCGCCGCCAACGCCTACATGCGCCAGGGCGACGCCACGCTGATCCCGGTGTACCCGACCTGGGGCGGCATTGCGCCGATCTACGGGGCGCTGGCCGTGGGCGACATCACCTGCGACGCCTACCCCGACCTGATCACCGGCCGCGACCACAACTACCTGCACGCCTACGACAACGGCGCGCGCCAGCCGCTCAACTGGCCCGTGCGCACCTACCTCGATCCTAGCCGCACCAATCCGGCGACCGACCCGACGCTGAACTTCCCGCGCAGCGCGCCCGCCGTCGGCGACCTGAACAACGACGGCACGCTGGAGATCGTGGCCAGCGGCCAGATTCGCAGCGCCAGCCACGTGGTGACCGGCACGGGTATCATCGTGGTCAATGCCGATGGCACGCGCGCCGCAGGCTGGAGCCTGCCGGTGATCGCCGGCGCGCCGCTGACCAGCACGCTCGATCCGCTCAACGCTGTCGCCCTGGCTGACCTCAATGCTGACAGCACGCTGGAGATCGTGGCCAACCTGCCTGATGGCACCATGCGCGCCTATCGCTTCGATGGCACGCTGCTCTGGAGCTACGACTACGCCCAGGGCGCGCTGCTGTTCGCCAGCGAGCCGGTGATCGGCGACATCAGCGGCGACGGCCAGGTCGATATCGTCTTTGGCACCTACAGCCCCGATGGGGCGGCCAATGCGCAGGCTGGCGTGGTTGCGCTGAGCGCCGACGGCCAGCTGCTGCCCGATTTTCCGCTGAGCCTAGACGCCGAGCAAGGCCAGCGCGCTGGGGTGCGCGCCGCGCCTACGCTGGCCGATCTTGACGGCGACGGCGATGTGGAGATCGTAGCCGCTAGCCTTGGCGGCACCCTCTACGCCTGGGACCTGCCGACGCCGTACCAGGCCGACCGTATGCCCTGGCCGACGGCGCGCCATGATAACTGGCGCACTGGCAACGTCAACGGCGGCCCGCACAATCTGAGCAGTCCCGTGCCAAGCGGCCCGCATCGAGTGTTCCTGCCGCTGCTGCGACGCTGCTAAAGCGGGCGCAGGCGTTGCTTGTGCGCTAGGCAGCGGCAGTGCGCGGCCTGCATCGAGTGTTCCTGCCGCTGCTGCGCTGCTGCTAAAGCGGGCGCAGGCGTTGCTTGTGCGGTAGGCAGTGCGCGGCCTGCATCGAACAGCAACACGACGTGACACGCTATACAGTGTCACGTCGTGTTGCTGTTTAAGTGAGCGGATTCAGCGCTAAAGGCGCACATATGGTCGAGTATGGCCTGCGCTTGCATCTACCTCCGCAAAGTATCCCCGTGGAATGTCAACGGAAGGAATGCACTATGCAAGCGATGAGGAGAATGACCATGCCCGACTACGTGCTCACGCTGAAGGAGCTGCCCGCCAGCGAGCAGCCGCGCGAGCGCCTGCGCCAGCTTGGACCGCAGGCGCTCGCTGACGCCGAGCTGCTGGCGATTTTGCTGCGGGTTGGCGTGCGCGGCCAGAACGCCGTTCAGCTGGCCCAGTATATCTTGCTGAGCTTTGGCGGCTGGCCGGGCCTGCAGCGCGCCTCATTCGAGGAGCTGTGTCGCGCCCGCGGGCTAGGCGCGGCCAAGGCGGCGCAGATCAAGGCCGCCATTGAGATCGGACGACGGCTGCTGCTGGCCGCGCCCGAGCAGCGCCTCCAGATCACCTCGCCCGCCGACGTGGCCAACCTGCTGCAGCTCGAGATGAGCCACCTCCAGCAGGAGCACCTGCGCACCGTCATCCTCAACACCAAGAACCACGTGCTAAAAATAGAGACTGTGACCATCGGGTCGCTCAACAGCGCCAGCATCCGTATCGCCGAGGTCTTTCGCGAGGCCATTCGCATGAACGCGGCCTCGATCATCGTCGTCCATAACCACCCCTCCGGCGACATCACGCCCTCGCCAGAGGACATCGTGATCACCAAGCAGCTGATTCAGGCCGGGCAGCTGCTGGACATCGACGTGCTCGATCATCTGATCATTGGGCAGGGGCGCTGGGTGAGCCTGCGCGAGCGCAAGCTGGGCTGGGGCTAGCCAGCAACCAAACGGCGGATGCCAGCGTCAAACGCAGCAGAGTCCGCTATAGCACAAACATAACCCTGGAGGTGCGGTCATGCTCAAGATCGGCGAGTTCTCACAGCTGGCGCAGATATCAGTGCGCATGTTACGCCACTACGACCAGCTCGGCCTGCTACGGCCGAGCTTCATCGACGAGTGGACCGGCTATCGCTACTACGAGATTGCGCAGCTGCCGCGGCTCAACCGCATCCTGGCCCTCAACAAGCTCGGCTTCTCGCTTGAAGAGATCGGCGGCATGCTGGAGCAGGAGATCGCCCCAGCGGAGCTGGCGCAGCGGCTGAGCGGCAAGGCGCTGGAGCTTGAGCACCAGATCGCGGCCGAGGAGCAGCGCCTGCGGCGTATTCGCACGCGGCTGCTGCATCTCCAGCAGGAAGGTGCGCCGCAGCCCTACGATGTGGTCATCAAGCAGCAGCCCGCCGTCTGGGTTGCTGGCGTGCGCACGCTGGTGCCAACGCTTGATGCGATGGGCCACATGCGCTGTGAGCTGCTTGATGCGCTGCACGGCTGGGTGGCCGCACACAATATTGAGCCGTCTGGTCCGGAGCTGATGATCTATCACACGCATGAGTACATTGAGACCGACATCGACACCGAGGCGGCGATCATCGTGCCAGCGTCAGCCAGCGCCAAAGCTAGTGCGCCGATCTATGTCTACGAGCTACCAGCAGCGCCAACGCTGGCCTGCTGCGTGTACCAGGGGCCGGTCCACACCGTGATTGAGCCGATCAGTGCGATTATGCGCTGGATCTGCCAGCACAGCTACAGCATTGCCGGCCCACCCCGCGAGCTGCATCTTTCGGGCTACGAGCAAAACCTGCCGCTCGATCCAACGCCATCAGGCGTGCTTGAGCTGCAAATACCGATCACCGCTGCCGCCTATGCCGACCGCCTTCGCACCTAGGGGCTTGACTCTGACACTATGTCAGGCTCTACGCTATTGGCAATGCAGCAACACAAGGAGACACACAATGGCAACGCAATTCGTTGGCAACCTCGACCATGAGCAGCACACACCTGCGCGCTGGCGGCAGCTCCTCCTGCGCGGTTGGCAGATCAGCCCGGTTACACTGGTGCTGTGGATGATCTCAAGCGCAATTGTTCCACTGGCCCTGCTGGGCGTGTTTATTGATCCGCGTCTCGTGGTTGGTGCGCCGGTGTGGGCCAAGACCGCCAAGTTCACCATCTCGTTCGCCTTCTATGCGCCGATGCTAATGTGGATGTTTAGCCTTGGGCCGAAGCGGCGGCTGACCACGTTTGTGCTCAACGCCAGCAGCGCAATTCTTGCCTTTGAGCTGGCGCTTGTGCTGGTGCAGGCGGTGCGCGGCCACGCGATGCATTTTAACTTTTCTACGCCGCTTGATGGGAAACTCTACTCGATCATGGCCTCGTCGATTTTTGTCTACTGGATCATCATGCTGATTGGGGCAGTGGTGCTGCTGCGCCAGCGCCTGCCCAACCGCGCGCTAGCCTGGAGCATCCGCATCGGCTTTACACTGACGGTGATCGGCTTTGCACTAGGCTACCTGATGACCAGTCCGACTGCGCAGCAGCTGGCGCTGATGGAGGCGGGCGTGCCTGGCGCTGGTGCGACCATCGGCGGTCACACGGTCGGCGCGGCCGATGGTGGCCCGGGCCTGCCGCTGCTGGGCTGGAGTACCGAGCATGGCGATCTGCGCATCCCGCACTTTGTTGGCATCCATGCGCTGCAGATCATCCCGCTGCTGGGGCTGCTCTTTGCGCGGCGCGGCTGGTCACAGCGCCGTCAGCTGGGCTTGGTCATTGTGGCGGGACTTGGCTATAGCGGCCTGATTGGGCTGGTGACGTGGCAGGCGCTGCGCGGCCAGGCGCTCAGCGCGCCGGATGGTCTGACGCTCGGCGCGCTGGCTGGGCTGGTTGGGCTGGTTGGGCTGGGCGGCTGGCTGGTGCTGCGGCGCACGGCGGCGACGGTTACGCACGGCTAAGGAGCACAGCATGGCGCTATTGTTCAACGGTGTTAGCTGGCTGGTTATGCCCTGGTGGGCCTTGATGCTCCTGGCCCCGCGCTGGTCGGTCACCCAGCGCCTGCTCGGCTCGCCGCTGGTGGGCCTGCTGCCGGCGCTGCTCTACGTTGGGCTGATTATCCCGCGTCTCGATGTGCTGCTGCCTGCGGTGGCCCAGCCGCAGCTGAGCAGTATCGCCGCGCTGCTCAGCACGCCTGCGGGCGCGACGATCGCCTGGATTCATATGCTGGCCTTTGATCTCATGATCGGGCGCTGGATCTTCCTCGACAGCTTGGAGTGGCAGCTGAGCCACTGGCTGCGCGCGCCGCTGCTTGTGCTGACGATCTTGTTTGGACCAGCGGGATTTGCGGCCTACGTGTGCCTGCGCCAGCTGCTGCGTGGCACCCGTATGCGCGCCAAGCGGCGCTCCGCCCTATCCGCCTAGCGCCACTATCCCCGGCCAGCGCAGGTGCTGCCGAGCCGACTTGCTCCTGTTCAGCTCTGCTGCTGGCCACGCGCTGTGATGCTATACTTGGGGCCATGAATCCGCGCCAGCGCTGTGTGCAGGCATCCCCCTCGCGCTTCAGCGACCAGCGTTGGCTTGTAGCCAAAAGGATGGTCCATGAACACACGGTTCGCCAATAAGACGGCCCTGATCACCGGCGCAGCCGCAGGGATTGGGGCGGCCACCGCTCGCTTGATGGCAGTTCAGGGAGCCAAGATTCTGCTGGCCGATATCAACAGCGACGCTGGTCAAGCGGTTGCCGAGGAGATCAAAGCTGCTGGCGGCAGCGCCGACTTTATCGCCTGCGACGTGAGCGACGAGACGCAGATCATGGCGGCGGTTAAGCGCGCCGTGGCCTTCGGCGGGAGGCTCGATGTGATGGTCAACAACGCTGGCATCGGCGGCAAGCCTGCCCCCATCCACGAGACCGACAATGTCACCTGGGAGCGCGTGCTGCGCGTCAATCTGACCTCGGTGTTTTGGGGCCAGAAGCATGCGACGCTGGCGATGCTGGCCGATGGCAAGGGCGGCGCGATAGTCAATGTGGCCTCCATCGCTGGCATTGGCGCAGCGGCCAACCTGAACGCCTACGGTGCAACCAAGGCCGGCGTCATTCAGCTCACCGCCACCGGCTCGAGCGAGGTCTCGCGCGCTGGCATTCGCATCAACGCTGTCTGCCCTGGCTGGACCGACACGGCGATCATCGCCGATATGGACGCCGCCACGCGCGCACGCATGGTGGCCGCGATTCCCCTTGGCCGCCTGGGCGAGGCCAGCGAGATCGCCCAACTGATCGCCTTCCTGGCCTCCGATGAGGCGAGCTTTATTAGCGGTGTGGCCTATCGCATCGACGGCGGCCTGCGCAACTAGCTCCGCTGCGCCGCCCCACGGTGTGCGTTGCGCCGTGTGGGGTGGCGCAGCTTGACCGCTGCATCTGCGTCCTTCACTGGGAGAGCATAGCATCCATGCACAAACATATCCTCGATGTTGCCGGCCAGCGCTTGGTCGCGCTGGATTTGAACCCTAACAACAAACTACCGCCTTTGATCTTGCTGCATGGCGTGTCGCACTCGATCAATGTCTGGCTGAGCCAGCCGATTTTTCAGCAGCACGGTCGCTGCTATGCGCTGAGCCTGCCTGGACACACGCCTGCCCGGCTACCGCCCGGCTTTCAGGCCAGCGATCTGAGCGCCGAGCTGATCACGCATGTGCTCGCTGCGGCCATCGATCAGCTGATTGGCGCTCAGCCCTACACCGTCGTTGGGCACTCTACCGGCGGATTTGCTGCACTGGCGCTGGCGGCGCGCTACCCACAGCGCGTGCGGCGGCTGATTTCGATCGCTGGCTTTGCACACGGCCGCTGGACCGGGCCGCTGGCTGGCTGGCAGAAGTTCGCTCGCGGCTCGGCCCGTCAGCGACGGCTGCTCTGGCTTTGGTTTAGCAGCACCCGCCTAATGACACGGGGCGTTTTTCGGCAGCACCCAATCTGGCGGCAGAGCGTGGCCGATCCCCAGACCCTCAACGATAATCCGGCCTTTGAGCAGATGGTACGGGCGATGTACCCTTTTTCGCATAAACTCAACATTGCCGCGCTGATCGCCTACTGCCAGCGCATGCCCGACATCAACATCAGCGCCTGGCTTGATCAGATCACGGCCCCGAGCCTGATCATAGCTGGCGACGCCGACCCGCTGGTGCCGCCGGAGCAATCGACGCTGATCGCCAGCCATATTCCTCACGCCGAGCTGGCAGTCCTGCCCAACGTCGGCCACCTGCCGATGATTGAGGACCAGGCGCGCTACACGCAGACCATCGACAGCTGGCTGAGTCAGCATCCGACCTAAGCTGCTCGCTGGAGCAAAAACAGCGCTGCCGCGAGCGGGGCGATCAGCAAAAGATCGTGCTCGCAGCAGCGCCGCTAGCGCTAACGGTGGACAGTGGCCTACATATCAATCGGTCCTGGCGTGGGCGCTGGCGTCAGATTGCCGATCTTAACAGTGCCTTGTGTTATGACGCTGGAGCCATAGCGATCTGTCACGGTGAGGGTGACCACGTACTGATTGGGCATGCTGTAGGCGTGGGTCGGATTGGCCGCCGTTGATGTTTGACCGTCGCCAAAGTTCCACTGGTAGCTCAATGGCCCACTGCCCTGCACGTGACTGGTGAAATCTACGTAGAACATACGCTGTGAGTAGCGCGGATCGCTGCTGGTAAAGCTGGCGGTTGGCAGCGCGTCAACCTGGATCGTGTGCGTTTGGCTCGTCACCGCGCCATTGTTGTCGGTAAGCTGCGCGACAACCTGGTAGGAGCCAGGCTGACCGTAGCTGTGGGTTGGGGTGATAGTGGTGCTGGATGCGACGCTGGTAATGCTGGTCGCGCTCGGCGATCCATCGCCCCAGTCTAGTGTTACAGATAGTGCGCGCCGCTGCATCCAGCTCGTCTGCGGTTGACTGAGCGTGATGCGTAGCTGGCTTGGCTGCCCAACTTGATTAGGATTGCCGCTGAGGGCCATTGCGATGGGGCTTTCAACAACGATTTGGCCGTAGCTAGCGACGAAGTGCTGCGCGCTCAGGGCAACACCGTTTGTAGTATACAGCGTTGCGATTAAGGTTACATTGTAGATGCCAGGAGCGCCATACAGATGCTCGGTCGCCGAAAGGTGTGTCGTTGAGGTGGTGCTATCGCCCCAGCTCCAGTCATAGGTGTAGAACTGGTTGGGCCAGAGGCCAGCGTCTACACCATCCTGCATCGGCGTAAAGGCTTGCACATGGCTTGTTTGACCAAGCGTATCGCGGCTTGATGACTGAAAACAGGCATAGTCGTTGAGCTGTGGCTCAAGCACAATCACATCGATCCAGCGCCCGTAGCGGTCGAGTTCAAGGATGCGCACCCGCGCAAATTGGGCTACATGGTAGGCTTTGTTGATGCCGGAGCCGTCGGCACCATCGTTCAGGGGAACAATGAGCAGGTGCTTGGTTGTTATCAAGGAGTCAATGAACGTTGAGCGCAGCGCCCGGCCTGAGGCGGTGACATAGTCTTCGATCTCAAGCATGCCGTTGGCTGGATTCCAGGGTGTGATGTAGTCTTGCTGGGGGGCCTCACTAAATCCTGCATCCAGAGTGCCGCCGACCGTAAAGCTGTTCTCGACAGTAAGGTAGCTGTCTTGCTCTGGCTGCCAGGTCAGCAGTCGATACGTATCGACCGCATCGTTCGTCGAGTCGAAGCGCAGATGCACGATGTTCTGTGGGTAGTTGGCGCGCAGCATCGCGCTATCCGCGTACCAATCCTGAACCCTGCTGATCGGCCACATGCCTGCAACGGCATTTTCCTGAAATGTGAAGGGGTAGACATCGCACCATGAGCGGCCATCAGGAATGGCTGGCGCGGACTCAAATGGAAATGGGGGGAACCAGGAGCTCGTGGTGGCATAGGTGCTGGGAACCGCTGCACCACTAATCACTCCTAGCACCAACAGCAATCCGATGAACCGGCGTTTGAACAACTGCATGAACTCTCCCTAAACTCAGTAGATCACAGGACTCCCTGGGGCCAGGGTAAACGGTGTGGCGGCCGAATCGTGCGGTATCCTTTGTGGTGCCAACCAAGAAAGGAACCG
>JABXJS010000227.1 GCA_013538855.1 Herpetosiphonaceae bacterium | reverse complement strand
GCCTACCTCGACGGCAGCGCCACGCCCGCCGCAGGCTGCGCGGCGGTGACGACGCTGGGCTGTACGCTGACTGGTCTGAGCGCCAGCACCACCTACACCGTCACGGTGCGCGCCGTCGATCCCGTCGGCAACGTCTCGCCGCCGAGCAGCCCAATCAGTGTGACGACCGGCATTGTTGATCCCGAGCCGCCCACCGCGCCAACGAGCGTGCACGTCGATGCAGTGAGTGAGTCGACGCTGAGCCTGAGCTGGGCGGCGTCCACCGACAATGTGGCGGTGGTTGGCTATGCGGCCTACCTCGACGGCAGCGCCACGCCCGCCGCAGGCTGCGCGGCGGTGACGGCGCTGAGCTGTACGCTGACTGGCCTGAGCGCCAGCACCACCTACACCGTCACCGTCAGGGCGTTCGATCCCACTGGCAACATCTCGCCGCCGAGCAGCCCGATCAGTGGCACGACGGCGGTGCAGCAGCAGGTCTTTAGCACGCTGTACCTGCTCGATGGCGCGGCGCAGGGCACAGTGGGCGTGCTTGGCACGGCGGCGGGCAATGCTGCGGCCAGCGACAGCGTGCCCAGCGCTGGCGGTGCCAATCACGATGGCGTGCCCACCAACGCGCTGGTGTACGCGGCCCACAATCTCAGCGGCACCTACGACGCCAGCCAGCAGACGCAGTTCGCGCTGTACATCGATGCGGCAACAAGCGTCGGCAGCGGCACGCAGGCGCGCATCTCATACGACTTCACCGGCGACGGCACGTGGGACCGCGTGGAGACCTACAGCTACTTTGCCACCGATCCCGTGCCTGGCTGGGAGCTGTACACGCAGGCGCGCGGCCTGCGCTCGGCGACGGGCACGTTCGCCAACCTGAGCGGCGGCACCGTGCGCCTGGAGCTGTGGAACGCCATCGGCAATGGCCCGACGCTCGTGCGCACCAGCGCCGACACGCAGCCGTCGCTGATCCATATTCCCTTCAACTAAGCGCACGTAGTGTGCTTCTCGTGCCACACGCGGGCTGGCTGTCAGCGCACAGTCAGCCCGCGTGGTGCTGCGGCGCAGTATGTTTGAAAAAGAATCGTCGCTGGATGGTGCAGGTGGCTCAGTCGGGAACCCACTGGGTGGCCAGCGCTGGTGCTGCAGCGCACGCTCACAGGTGGGGCACCGATTTGGCTGGTATGCACAGCCGCTATACTGCGAGCGCTGCGGGTTTTTATGGCGAAACGTTGCCCCAGGCCGCCTAGCGCTGTAGGCGGCCTAGGGGGGTTGCTGCGATGCGCGGCGCATGGTCGCGCCGCTGGCTACTCGAGGATGAGGCGCACGGTCTCGCCGAAGGGGAAGGACTCGGCGGCGAGGCCGCCAGCCACGATGACCCAGAGCACCGGGCAGGCGGGCGGCGCTGGTGGGAATGTGCCGTAGCCGTCGGTCAGGTAGACAGCGACCGCGGGCACGTGCGGGCGCAGCTCGGCCTCGATGGCGCTGAAGAACGGGCGGAAGTCGGTGCCGCCGCCGCCGACTGGCGCTGGGATTGGGCTGCTGGCCGTGATTGCGTGCGGGCCGTGGGCCGCGGCGTCGACGTAGTACAGGTCGCAGCTGATGTGCGGGTAGGCGCGCAGGATGCCCTGCACCTCCTCCATGAACAGGCGCAGGTGGTGCTCGTCGATGGAGCCGCTGGTGTCCACGCCGATGTACACGTGCAGCGTCTCGCCGGCCAGCGCGTCGAGGTAGAGGCCGCGCCCGATGAAGCGGCGGTCGTAGCCGACAAAGTCGGTCGGCGTCTGCACGAGGTAGCGCCAGAGGTAGGTGCGCCAGTCGAGCTTTTCGGCGTCGAGCATGTGCAGCTCGCGGCGCAGCGCCGTGGGCAGCGCGCCCTGGGCGACCATCAGCGCCACAAGGTCGGCTTTGCTGAGCGCGCTGTGCCAGTGGGCCTCCAGCACGGCGTTGCGCCCGCTGCCGCGCGTCGTGGCCTCTGCGCCGCCCTGGCCCTGCGCGCCGCTGCGGTCGGCCGCCACAACCAGCAGGTCTAGCTCGTCGGTGAGCGGGTAGCGCTCGGGGTGGCGCTGAAGCAGCTCGTAGACCTCCTCGACGCTCAGGGCCTCTAGCTCGGCGTCGCGCTGGGCGCTTGGCTCCACGCCGATGCCCGCGATCTCGCTGACGATGCCGTTGATCACGATGTCGCAGGCGGTGTTCCAGATGCGCTGGTCGCGGCTGCCGCGGCGGGTCACGTGCAGCAGCGCGGCGTGCAGCACCTGATGCAGCAGCAGCCGATCCTGCCCGGCGCGGTCGAGGGTGGCGAAGTACTCGGGGTTGATCAGCACGCGCCGCCCGTCGGTGGCCGCGTGCTCCACCTGGGTGTCGGCGCTGATCGGCGCAAACAGCGCCAGCGTGGCGAAGTAGGCCGAGCGCGCCCGCAGCCGCAGCACCGACGCGCTGATCAGGCTGTCAAGGTTGATGTCGCTCATGCCAGCATCCGCAGGAACTGCTGGGCGAACTCTTGAAGCTGGGCGTCCTGCTTGAAGTAGACGGCGAAGGCGGCGAACTGGCCCTTGGCCCGCAGCTGGCGCACCACGTCGGCCACAAACAGCTGCACCCACTCGCTCGGGGCCTGCGCGGCCAGCCAGCGAAACGCCGCGTAGGCCGCCTCGGCGCTGCTGGCGCGCATGGTCAGGCCAATGGTGCTGGCGAAGCGCGCGCCGGGATCGCTGGGAAACGCCTGGTCCGCGCCGTCGCCGCTGAAGATGCCGTCGAAGTCGGGCAGCGTGGCGTACAGCTCGGTGTAGGCGTAGAACTCGGCGGCGGCGTCTGCGCCCACGACTGGCGCGATATCGAGGCCCGCCTGAAACAGTCGGCTGGCCATCTCCCACGAGCGCGGCGACGGCCAGGCCGGGTGCTGCGGATTGAGCTTGTGCAGCAGCGACGGCCGGAAGGCCAGGAAGGCGATCACCTGCTCGGCGACCTTGGCTCCCAGCGCATACGCCTTGAAGCTGTCGAACTCCGGCGCGACCTCCAGGTGCACAAAGCGGTTGGCCAGCGGCGCGGGCATATCGAACACGGCGGCGCGATCCTCCTTGCGGTTGCCCGCCGCCCACACAAACCAGCCCGCAGGCACCGCATAGCTGCCGACGCGGCGGTCGAGGATCAGCTGCTGCGCTACGCCCTGCATCGCCGGCGGGGCCATGTTCAGCTCATCGAGAAAGAGGATGCCGGTGCCGTCCTGCGGCAGAAACTCCGGCGGGTACCAGCGGGCGATGCCGTCGTCGGGCACCGGCAGGCCGCGCAGGTCGGTGGGCGCTAGCTGCGACAGCCGCACGTCGATGAAGCCGATCTGGAAGCGCTGCGCCGTCTGCGCCACGATGCTCGACTTGCCGATGCCCGGCGGCCCCCAGATCATCGTGCTGAGGAAGATCTCGCGCTCGACGAGCACATCCAGATACGCCTGAAGCTCGCTTGGGTTCATGCCGTCTTCTCCTTAAATTGTGTGGACGTGAAAACACCGGCCGCTCAGTGAAGCGACCAGCTCTCGACCGAGCAGAGGCTGCTCGTTCGCGCTAGTGTAGCAGATCTCACCGCTCTAGAACAGCAGCACGCGGCGCAGGCCATCATGGGGCGGGAGCGGGCAAACGTGAGTGCTGCCGTCGGCACTGGTCGCGCATGGGCCTTTAGCGCATGTGCGGCGGGGCGGCGGTGCGCGCAGCATCAACAAAAACGCACGGCGCACAGGCGAGCAGGCATGGCGGTTGGGAAACCGTACAGCACGCGGCGCAGGCCATCACGGGGCGGGAGCGGGCAAACGCCGCTGCAGCCGTTGGCACTGGTGCACCATGCGCCTTCAGCCTACGCGCAGCGGGGTCAGCCGGGCGCGAATCAGCACTACTGCTGGCGCACAGGTGCTGCTGTTGATGCTTGGCGCGCGGGCTGTGGCTGGCGTATAATGCGCATACCACGCTAGCCCGATAGGAGACGCCACCGATGCAGCATCTCGACGACATGATCGCCTTGCTTAAGCAGCTCTACGCCCGCAGCCCGCAGGCGGCGCAGGCCGCGCTGGCCGCCGATACCAGCCTGAGCGCCGACGAGCGCGCCCACGTCGTCAGCGTGGTGTTTGGCAGCGGCAACACCTTCAGCGGCTCCCCAATCGCCGTCGGCAACCAGGGCGACACGACTCAGCAGACCGGCGCGCCGCAGCTCGGCGCTAACGCGCGCCTCTACGGGGCGCAAACTGGCGTTAACAACGGCTCTATCACGAACAATATCTCAATTGGCAGCCCCGCCGCCGCTGGCCTGCCGCTGGAGCAGCAGCAGCGCCAATACTATGCGCAGCTTATCACCGCGCTGGGCGCGCTGCCGGTGCCTGCGCCGCCCGCCGCCAGCGGCTCCTTCGCGGGCCTGCGCCTGCCGGAGCTGTTTGTGCCACTTGAGGTCGGTGCCGCCACCGGCGCGCCGTGCGCCGTCCTCGCCGCCATCGCCGCAACGCCGCGCCTCATCCTGCTTGGCGCGCCCGGCAGCGGCAAGACGACCGCGCTGCGCTACACGGCCTTGCTGCTCGCCCAGGCCCGGCTGCACCAGGCCGACCAGACGCTCGGCGACGCCAGCGCCGCCACTGTCCTGCAGGCGCAGGGCTGGCGCACCGACCAGCTGCCGGTGCCGATCTATGTCCAGCTCGACGAGTGGGCCGCCTGGCTCGCTACCAGCGCCAGCCACGAGCACGACCTGCTGTGGGACTACCTGGCCACGTGCTATCCATCCGCGCTCGTCGCCGATCTCCAGCACCGCACCTTTGCGCGCCAGACGCTGCTGCTGCTCGATGGCCTGCACGCGGTGCCGCTGGCGCTGCTGCCGCGCATCCGCGCCCACCTCGCCATGCTCATCACCGCTGGCCTGGGGCATGTTGTGGTCGCCTGCCGCAGCGATGTCTACGCCGCGCGCCAGCTCCACGACGAGCGCTGGGCCATCGACGAGCTGCGGCCGCTGGCGCGCAAGCACATGCAGGCGTTTGTGGCGCAGTGGAGCGCCGCGCTCGTGCGTTTGCATCTGCAGACCAGCGCCGAGGCCGAGCAGGAGCGCCAGCGCTTCACCAGCGCGCTCGTCGAGCGCTCCGAGGTGCTGCAGCTCGCCGGCAGCCCGCTGCTGCTGACGGCGCTGGCGCTCTTGCTGTTCCAGAGCGGCAGCCTGCCCGCCGACAATCGCCAGCTCGCCGACTCCTGCGTCTCGCTGCTGCTGGCTTGGTGGCCGGACGCCAGCGAGCGCGAGAACGCCACTGTGCTCTGGGTGCGCCGCGTGCTCAACGCCGCCCTGCTGGAAAAGCTGTTTCGTCCAGTGACACCGCCGCCGACCACCGCAGCGCCGGGAGCCGCGCCTACGCTCAACGTCGCCTTCTCAGCGCCGAGCGCCGCAGCCACCCCGCCCAAGCCGCCGACAGTCGAGGAGGACTTGATCAGCCAGATCGAGGACGAGGCGCTGCAGCGCCCGGCGCGCCTGCGCGCCGCCGCCCGTCTGGCCACGCTGGGCGATCCGCGCTACCCGGTGACGCTCGACGAGTGGCGGGCCACGCTGGCCAGCCTGAGCACGACCTTCACCCGCGCCGGTCGCCACTACTGGCGCTATGTGCCCGCAGGCAGCTACACAATTGGCGGCTGGGAGGCCGATCAGCCATCGGTCGATGTGGCGCTGCCACAGTTCTGGGTGGCGCGCTTCCCGATCACGGTGGCGCAGTATGCGCCGTTTGTCGCGGTAGGCTATGCGCCAGCGGCCGAGTGGTGGTGGCCGCAGCAGGGCTGGCCGTGGAAGCTCAAAAACAAGCGCGAGCAGCCCTGGCACTGGGATGCTACTAAATATAAGCAACCTAACCAGCCGGTGATCGGTGTAACCTGGTACGAGGCCGCCGCCTACTGCACGTGGCTCACCGAGCAGCTGCGCACATCCATTCCCGCTGGCTACTGCCTGCGCCTGCCGACCGAGGCCGAGTGGGAGGTACTGGCGGCCTACGACGGTGCCCAGCGCCACACCTACCCGTGGGGTGAGCAGGAGCCAACGCCGGAGCTGGCGGTCTATGAGGATGATGACGGGCGCAACCTGGGGCATCCGGCGGCAGTGGGCGTATGTTCAGCCGGACGAGCAGCGTGTGGTGCGCTGGATGTGGTGGGCAATGTGTGGGAGTGGATAGGAAGCTCATCATGGGGTGCTTATCCTAGGAGCAGCGCTGTTTTTCTAGCCGATGTGCCGATAGGTGCAGACATAGCCGTGCGTGGTGGCGCATATCTTTATAATCGAACACATATTCGCTGTGCAGCACGCCTTCACTATATTCCCCATGGCGGGTTCAACATCGACCCTGGCTTTCGCTGTATCCTCGCCCCGCGCTCCCTCCAAAGCCCGCAATCGTAGCGGCGGCTCTTGCTGATTGCTGCGTACAGCTGCTAGCGCACATCAGCGTGGGCTGGCGCGCGGTGTCGCCTAGCGTGGCCGCGCAGCCCGAGTATGGTGCCCAGCGCCGCATAGCTGTGCGGCGCTGGCGCTACGTAGCTACTCCATGCCCAAGTCGGCGAGCAGGATGAGCTGCTCGAAGTCGTCGCGATACAGCGGGCACTCCTGGGCTACGACGGCGCGGATGGCTGCCCGCTCAGCGGGGTTGGTTGCTGCGAGCATGCGGCTGATGTCGGTGAGGTCTTGCATGCGGCCCGCCTCAAGCTTTAACACAATCAAGTAGGCCAGCGGCAGCACAGGCAGCCCGGCGGCATCATACGTTGGCGACTCGAGCGCTGTGTCTACCCAGGCGTCGCTGCGGGTTAGCACATCAAGCGGTGGCTCGTTTGCTCGCTGCAGCGAAAAACCGCCGACGCTGAGTGCGCCAACGAGCTGATAGCCCGCAGCGAGCAACCGCTGGCGCACCACAGCTGCATCACGCTCGTGGATCAGAATACCAACATCGTGCGTCATACGCTCAGGCATGTAGGCGCGGGTGGCAAGGCCACCGATCAGCACCCAACCGGTGTCTTTCAGCACTACCTTTAAATTTGGAATTTCCTGTATAGCTGTTCTCATGCTTAAGAATTGTGGTGTCGATCCTTGCCCACGTGCAGCTCGACGTAGTGCGAGATTTAAGAATTGTGTCCGTGGATTCATGCGTCACCTCCAAGGCCAAGTGATGGGTTTAGTATGCCGAAGGTCGTTGGCGCTGTCAACGCTTGATGTGCACCGCAGGAACCCAGGCACTCCTCCGCACGCTACGGCTTCTGTGCTGCAACCTCTACAATATTGAACGGGCCTACTCCGCCCCGTGCATCGCCCACACGACCTTGCCCGCCGTCATGCTGGCGCGGTACTGCTGCACGCCCTGGTAGCCTGCGCTGAGCGGGATGTGCGCCTGCACGCTGGTGGCTAGCTCGAACTGGGCCAGGTGCTGCACAGTGCTGCCGATGCGCAGCAGCTCCGGCAGGCGCAGGCTGGTGGCCCACTCGGCCAGCCAGAAGCCGCTCAGCGTCTTGTCCTCGAAGACCAGGCGCTGGGCGTCGAGCTGGATGGGCGCGGCATCAAGCGCGCCGTAGACGATCACGCGGCTGTGGTTGGGCATGGCCGTCAGCAGCTGGCCGGTCATTGCCCCGGCCACGGCGTCGAAGGCGACGGTGGCGCGCAGCTCCTGGGCCAGCTCGCGCAGGTCGCTGGCAAAGCTGGGCGTGCTGGAGTTGAGCACGTAGGCCGCGCCCTGCGCGCGCAGCAGCTCGACCTGCGCCTGTCGCCGCACGATGTTGATCAGCGGGTAGCTAAAGCGCTCGCTCAGCCGCACGAGCATGCGCCCGAGCTGCGAGGCGGCGGCGGTCTGGATGGCGGCGGCGTGGCCCTGGGAGCGGGCGGTGTGCAGCAGGCCCCAGGCCGTCAGCGGGTTGACCAGCAGGTGCGCGCCCTGCTCCAGCGTCAGCTGATCGCTCAGCGGAAAGCAGCGCTCGGCGGGAATAACGGCGTACTCGGCCCAGGTGCCGTCGGTCGCATCGCCAGCCAGACAGGCCACGCGCCGCCCGACGAGCAGCCTGCCGCGCCAGCCCGGCCCGGCGGCCACCACGGTGCCGCTGCCCTCGAAGCCCGCGATCACCGGCAACTTTTTCTTGATGCCATACTCGCCGCGCAGAAACAGCAGGTCCGACGGGTTGATCGCCGCGTAGGCCATGCGCACCAGCACATAGCCCGCGGCGGGCTTGGGCAGCGGGCGCTCGACCAGCCGCAGGCTCTCGGGCGTGTCGGCGTAGTCGCGCAGCTCCAGCGCCTGCATCGTCGCGCCGGCAGGCGTCGCATCGCTCATCAGTGGCTCCTTCCTCAGCAAAACAACCGCCATTATACTCGGCCGCCGCTGTGTGCGTGCAGCGGCGTGCGCCATTAGAAGGATGCTGCGTGCACTGACGCTAGCGCAGCCGCGCTCTATCTTTAAAAGATCAACAAAAGATCAACAGCGAGGCTGGCGCGAGTGTTTTGAAAAAAGCCGCGTTGTGCATGGTCGCTGCGGCTCAGCCGACAGGGCCAGGCGTTGCATGCCCGCACGTTTATTTTATGGCGACTCTGAATCGCGGTCGGACCAGTTCCCGGCATGGCGCGGTGGCGGCCAGTGGCGCAGCGTTGGGCGCTGCTGGTGGCGCGGCCGGGCTTGATCGCTTCATGCCGTGCTTGAGCGGCGGGGGGCGAGCAGGTTTTGCGGCACGTGAGTTGCTGACTAAGCGGGCGTTGAGCCACACAGCGGCCTGCGCACCGTAGCCAGCCTAGTACGCAATAACCCAAAAGACCTAGCACGCAGGATTGAATCAGACGCTCATCCGTGCTAGACTGAGCGCATTTAACCCTACTACCGCTAGTCGTGAATAGAAGGAGAGTTTGGCTATGGCAGCGGACGCAACTGCATTTCTGACGGTGGCGTGTGAGACAACCATGCCCGACCTGTGGGTGGCCCTGCGCGCCCTGCGCCGTGAGCTACCGATCGCGCGGGTGTACTGGCATCCCGACGAGCGCTTTCATGATGGGCGGCACTTTCGCATCGAGGTGCCGGTGGCGCTGCTGATCGACCCGGTCAACGCGCGCGGGCGCGTCGAGCACATCCTGCAGCACTACGGTATCCACGTCGTGGCATAAGTTACGACACATTGTGTCATATCTACACAAGCCTACGGCAAGCGGGTTGCCTCCCGACGTGGGCCGATCTGATATGCTATAATGCCTGCGGTATCACGTCTGTCAGTGCCGACGATGTGTGGCAGGGCAGCGTGCTGCGCTGTCCTACAACTTTGTTCTTCCCGCTGAAATCCCAATAAGGAGCTTGAATGGACAAACAGGACCTGCTTGCTGATTATCGCACAATGCTGCTGATACGTTCATTTGAAGAGCACTGTCAGCAGCAATATACCCGCGCCCGCATCGGCGGCTTTCTGCACCTGTACGTTGGCCAGGAGGCCGTGGCCGTGGGCGCAATTGGGGCGCTGAAACCGCAGGATCACCTGGTAACGCACTACCGTGATCACGGCCATGCGCTGGCGCGCGGGCTGGACCCGCAGCCGCTGATGGCTGAGCTATTTGGCCGCCAGACCGGCACGTCGAAGGGCAAGGGCGGCTCGATGCACTTTGCCGACGACGCCAAGCACTTCTGGGGCGGCTACGCCATCGTTGGCGCGCACCTGCTGCTGGCCGTGGGCATCGCCTATGGCATCCAGTACAAGCGCGAGGTGCTAGGCCAGGACGACGACGGCGTGGTGATGTGCTTCTTCGGCGACGGCGCGACCAACGGCGGCGAGTTCTACGAGGCCATCAGCCTCGCGGCGCTCTACAAGCTGCCGATCGTGTTTCTCTGCGAGAACAACGAGTTCGCCATGGGCACGCCGCTGTCGGTGCACACCGCTGTCACCGAGATTCACAAGAAGGCATCGCCGTTTATGCCTGGCGAGCGCATCAACGGCAACGATGTTGTCGAGGTGCGCGAGAAGGCCAGCGCCGCCATCGAGCACGCGCGCTCAGGCCAAGGCCCCTACTTCATCGAGGCCATGACCTACCGCCTGCGCGGCCACTCCGCCGCCGATCCGCAGATGTACCGCACCCGCGAGGATATCGCCGCTCGCCGCTCCAACGATCCGATCGAGCTACTCAAGCAGAAGCTGCTCGACGAGGGCCTGCTCGACAACAAGAAGGCCAAGAAGATCGAGAGCGAGGTCGAGAAAGAAGTCGAGGCCGCCGTTAAGTTTGCGGAGGAAAGCCCGGCTCCCGAGCTTAGCGAAGCCTGGGACGATATCTACGCGCAGCCGCTCTAAGGATCGAAGGAGTATACATGCCTGTAATTACGTTTATGGAGGCGCTGCGACAGGCGCTTCGTGACGCGATGCACGCCGACGAGCGCGTGTTCATTATCGGTGAAGATGTTGTGCACTACGACAGCGCCTACGGTGTGACCAAGGGCTTTGTCAAAGAGTTTGGCGACAAGCGCATCCGCGACATGCCCATCGCCGAGGCGGGCTACGCCGGCCTGGGCATCGGCGCGGCCATGAACGGCCTGCGCCCGGTCGTCGAGATGATGACCACCAACTTCGCGCTGCTGGCGCTGGACATGATCGTCAACCACGCCGCCAAAATTCACTACATGTTCGGCGGCCAGTTCACCGTGCCGATCGTCTTTCGCCTGCCCAACGGCTACGGCCAGCTCAGCGCGACCCACTCGCAGGCGTTCGATAACTACTACGCCTACATTCCTGGCCTCAAGGTCGTGGCTCCGGGCACGCCCTACGATGCCAAGGGCATGATGCGCGCCGCCATCGAAGATCCCGACCCGGTGATCTTCATTGAGCACACCGGCATCTATAGCGTCAAGGGCGAGGTGCCCGAGGAAAGCTACACCGTGCCGATTGGCAAGTCCAACCTGCTGCGCGACGGCAAGGATGTGACGATCGTCTGCTACGGCCGCATGACGCCGATGGTCCAGCAGGCCGCCGAGAAGCTGGCCGAGGAGGGCATCGACGCCGCCATTGTGGACCTGCGCACGCTGCGCCCGCTCGATATGGAGCCAGTGATCGAAAGCTTCCGCAAGACTAACCGCGCCGTGATCGCCACCGAGGAGTGGACCTCCGTTGGCGTTGGCGCGGAGATTGCGGCGCGCCTCTACACCGAGGGCTTCGACTACATCGACGCCCCGATCTGGCGCGTTGGCTTCGACGAGGTGCCCATGCCGTATGCGAAGAACCTGGAGACCGCAGTCGTGCCGCATCCGGAGTCGGTGATCGACGCTGTGAAGCAGGTGCTGGCCGGTAAGACGCAGCGCATTCGCCAGCAGTAGTTGTTGTGCAAGCAGTCGCACCACGCTTGTGGGCGCGCCCATGACAGGACGCGCTCGCCAGCAGCCGTGGTGCGCTAGGGGGTTCGATGGCGAAAGAAGTAACAATGCCCAAGATGGGCTACGACATGGAGGAGGGCACGCTCGCCAAGTGGCTCAAGCAGCCCGGCGACTCGGTGGCTCGCGGCGAGCCAATCGCCGAGATCGAGACCGACAAGGTCACGATTGAGGTCGAGTCGTTCGACAGCGGCGTGCTCAAAAAACATCTGGTCGATGAGGGCACCACCGTGCCCGTCGGCGCACCAATCGCGATCATCGACGATGGCTCCGACGACGACGAAGAGGTCAGCGAGTCGGCTCCGGCTGAGGCCCCGGAGACGCAGATCGGCGAGGGCGGCGCCGCAGCGCCATCGTCCGACGCTGCGGCCAAGGTGCCCGACCAGGTGCCAGCGCAGCAGCGCGAGGATGCGCGTGCGCCGCAGCCTGCGCCCAGCGCCAACGGCGGCGGTCGCGTGATCGCCACCCCGGCCGCGCGCCGCATCGCTGCGGATCGCGGGGTTGATCTGCACGCTGTGCAGGGCAGCGGCCCCGGCGGGCGGATTGTGCGCGCCGATGTCGAGGGCGCACAGCCTGGCCGTCCCGCCGCGCAGCCGACGGCGCAGCCCGCCCCGGCCGCTCAGCGCGAGGACACCGCGCGCGCGCCGCAGCCGTCCACGCCAGCGCCAGTGGCCCCGCCGCCAGCGCCCGCCCCGGTTATCGCCACCGAGGGCGCGGTCGAGCAGCCGCTGTCACGTCTGCGCCAGACCATCGCCCAGCGCATGGTCGCCAGCCAGCAGCAGGTGCCGCCGTTCTTCGTCACCTCGACGATCGAGATGGACGCCGCCATGGAGCTGCTGCCGCGCCTGCAGGAGGCGCACGGCGGCAAGCTCTCCGTGACCGAGCTGCTGCTGAAGGCCTGCGCAATTGGCCTCAAGCAGTATCCCGAGCTGAACGCCACCTTCGCCGGCGACAAGCTGCTGGTGCATCAGGACGTGCACATCAGCGTAGCCGTGGCCACCGACATGGGCCTGCTGGCCCCGGTGGTGCGCGACTGTGATAAGCTGAGCCTCGGCGCGCTGTCCAACCGCATGCGCGAGGTGATCAAGCGCACCCGCGATGGCAAAGCGTCGCTCGACGATCTGCAGGGCGGCACGTTCACCGTGAGCAACCTGGGCATGTTCGATGTGACCCACTTTGTGGCGATCATCACGCCGCCGCAGTCAGCGATCCTGGCCGTCGGCAGCACCATCCCCACGCCGGTCGTGCGCGATGGCGAGATCGTCGTGCGCAACCTGATGAACGTGACCATCTCGGTTGACCATCGCGTCTCCGATGGCGCGACCGCCGCGCAGTTCCTGCAGGCCGTGCGCACCCTGATGGAGCACCCGTTCCGCCTGCTGCTGTAGCGGCGCAGCGCGGACACACACCGGCGGGGCTGATCATCGCGATCAGCCCCGCCGGTTGTTTTAGCGTATTTTTTTAGGATGTTCGCACGCTCAGCCTAGGCGCTCTGCTCCAGCTGCGCGGGCTTGCGCAGGTGGTAGGGCACGTCGATGACGACGACATCCTCATAGCCGCGCAGCATCAGCCGCAGCATGGTCGCCGTCTGATTGTGCAGCAGGTTGGCGACCTTCGAGTCGGGCACAAACTCGGGCACGACGACGGTGATCAGCTGGCCGGGGTACTCGTCGTGGTTGACCGAGTAGATATACTCGACGAGCGGGCGCAGGAAATCGCGGTAATCGGTGTAGAGAAACACCAGCTTGGCATTGGGCACAACCGCCTGCCAGCCCTCCCAGCGCTCGCGCGAGAGGTCCTCCTCCTCCTGGCTGCCGACGACCTGTACCACGCGCACATCATCGGAGAACTTGAGCGCGTACTTGATCGCGCGCAGCGAGGCGCGGTGCACGCCGCCGATCGGCACAATCGCCACATCGGCCGGGTCGCGCAGATCGCTAGGCTGGAGGCCGGTCAGGCGCAGGTTGGCGGCCACGCTGCTGTAGTGGCGCTTGATCGCCATGAAGCCCAGCACCATGATCGGCATCGCCAGCAGGATCATCCACGCACCATCGCGGAACTTGGTGACCGACAAGATCACAAACACCACGGCGGTCAGGCCACAGCCGATGAGGCTGGGGATGCGCTTCCAGCGCCAGCCCTGCTCGAAGTGCAGCACCGTCTCGCCGGTGTCGTAGGTCTCGCCGGGCTGGAGCTTTGCGACCTTGTTCCACAGCCGCACCATGCCCGCCTGCGAGAGCGTGAAGCTGGTGAACACGCCGATGGCGTACAGCGGCAGCAGCCGCAGTTCATCGCCGCCGAACGCCGCCAGCACCAGGCTCGAGAGCAGCGCCAGCACGCCGATGCCGGTGCTGTAGACCAGGCGGCTGCCAACGCGCGTCATCCAGCGCGGCAGAAAGCCATCGCTGGCGATGATCGCCGACAGGCGCGGGAAATCTTGATAGGCGGTGTTGGCTGCCAGCACCAGAATTAGCAGCGTGAAGCTCTGCACCCAGTAGTAGATCGGGCCAGTGCCGACGATGGTGCGCGTCAGCTGTGAGAGCACGCTCTCGTGCACCTGGAGATTGATGTTGATGTGGGTGGCCAGGTAGCTGATGCCGATGAACAGCGTCATCGCTAGGCCGCCCATCACGCGCATGGTGCGCACAGCGTTGCGCGGCGCAGGCAGCCTGAACGCCTGCACGCCGTTGCTGATCGCCTCAATGCCGGTCAGCGCCGTGCAGCCAGCCGCGAATGAGCGCAGCACCCACCAGATCGTCAGCGTGTTCAGGCTCAGCGGCACGCTGGCGCTGACGGCCTGCTTAGGCGGCAGCGGCGTGACGCCGAACAGGCCCAGCGAGCGCACAAGGCCGATGGCGATCACCAGCAGCACGCCAGCCACAAAGGCATAGGTGGGGATGGCGAAGATCGTGCCGCTTTCGCGCACGCCACGCAGGTTGATCCAGGTCAAAATTACAATGCAGGCGATGCCCAGGTAGATGCGGTGCTGCTCGAAGAAGGGCACCTCGGGGAAGGCCGAGGCCAGCGCCTTGATGCCAGCGGCCACCGACACCGACACGGTCAGCACATAGTCGCCAAGCAGCGCAGCTGCGGCGATCAGCGAGGGCACCGTGCCCAGGTTATCTTTGGCGACCTTGTAGGCCCCGCCACCCATCGGGTAGTGCGTGATCGTCTGGTTGTAGCTGAGGATGACCAGCAGCACCAGCAGCGCGATGGTGATGGCGATCGGCAGCGTCAGGCTGAGCGCGCCCGCGCCAAGCGCCACAATCGTGGTCATGATCGCCTCGGTGGCGTAGGCGTTGGAGCTGATCGGGTCCGAGGCGAACACCGCCAGACCACGTATATTGTCGAGGCGCTCGTGGTGCGCTTGGCTGCTTGGGAAAGGTCGCCCGAAGAGGGTGCGGCGAATATCAATCATGATGAAGCGTCTCCTACCGTTGAACGTGAACGAGCGGGCACAAAAAGGCGCTGGCTTGGCTTCCAGCGCACGTCGGCGTGCCCATGAGCGTTAATCTCTACTGGTAGGATAGCGTAAAGCGCATATGGAAAGTGTGGGGATTTGGCCTACTCGTCGGCCATGCGGTAGCCGATGCCAGGCTCGGTGCTGATAAAGCGTGGGCGGTTTGGCTGAGGCTCGATCTTCTGCCGCAGCTGAGCGATAAAGCCGCGCAGCAGCTGCGTGTCCTGCTGGTAGCCTGGCCCCCAGACCTCGCGCAGCAGCGTGGCGTGGGTCAGCACCCGGCCGCGGTTGAGCATAAACAGCCGCAGCAGCTGGTACTCCGTCGGTGTGAGGTGGATCTCCTCTGCGCCGCGCTTGACGCTGCGGTTGGCGAGATCAATGCGTAGGTCGCCAACGTCGATGAGCGGCTCGTTGGCTGGGCGCTGCTGCAGATGGCGCTCGGCCACGCGGATGCGTGCCAGCAGCTCATCGGTGCTGAACGGCTTGGTCAGGTAGTCATCGGCCCCGAGGTCGAGCGCGGCGATCTTGGCGGCCTCCTCGTGGCGCGCCGAGAGAATGATGATCGGCGTCGTGGCCCACTCGCGCACGCTGCGAATAACCTCGAGGCCGTCTTGGTCCGGCAGTCCCAGATCGAGCACGATGATCTGTGGCTGGCGGGCGGCGATCTGCTCCAGGCCGAGCTTGGCCGTTGCGGCGGTGAGCACGGTGTAGCCACGGGCGCTGAGGCTGGTCTCCAACAAGTTGCGCAGCGCATATTCATCGTCGATAACGGCAATCATGGTTGCGGCGCTCATAGCTGCTGTTCCTCCGGTCGTGGCAGAGCAAAGCCGATCAGCGCTCCGGCTGTATAGCTCGCGTCAAGCCAGATCCGCCCGCCCTGCACCTCAATAAATCCTCGACAGATGGCCAGGCCCACGCCGCTGCCCGGCACGCGGTCGGCCGACTGACGTGCACGGTAGAACGGCTCAAAGACATGTTCGCGATCGCTGGCGGCGATGCCCGGCCCGTGATCGCGCACCGCCACAATCAGCTCCTGTGGCGTGGCGCTGGCGCTGACGCTGATTGGCTGGTCGGCGCTGCTGTAGCGCAGCGCGTTGATCAGCAGGTTGCTCAGCACCTGCTCGGTGAGCACAAAATCAAGCTGAATGAGCGGCAGATCAGGCGCGATCTCAACATCGATGGTGTGGTCGTCGATGAGTGGTGCAAGGCTATCAAGCGTATGATAAATCACCTCGTCAATGCTGTACCAGTCTTTGTTGGGCTTGACCGCGCCAGCCTGGATGCGCGACAGATCGAGCAAGTTCGCGACCAGGTGGTTGAGCCGCGCCGTCTGATCGGTGATGGTGGCCAGCAGCTGCTGCTGTAGCTCGGGACTCCAGTGCACGTCGGTGGCCTGTAGCTCGCTGGCGGCCCCCTTGATCGCCGCCAGCGGCGTGCGCAGATCGTGCGAGATCGAGGAGAGCAGCGCCGTTTTCAGCTTGTCGGACTCGCGCATGTGCTCGATCTGGGCGGCGGCCTCGGCCAGCCGGGCGTTTTCGAGCGCCTGGCCCAGCTGCGCGGCCAGCAGCCGCAGCAAGTAGAGATCATCGGAGGCCAGAAAGCGCCGGTCGAGCGGCCAGCCCACGGTCAGCGCCCCAATCGTCGTGTTGGCGTACTCCAGCGGCAGATCAAGCCGCTGGATGGTGCCATCGCGCGGCTTGCGTTCGGCGTGGGCCTGCTGCCCCTCGGCATTGAGCTGAACGCTGCAAAACGGCAGATCAAGCAGCCGCGCGGTGGTGTTGACGAACTGCTGCAGCCGCGCCTGTTGGTTGGTTGCTGATGACATGGCCTGGCTCAGCGCATACAGCGCCACGGCCTGCGCGCCACGCCGCTGGGCCTGCCCCGCCTGATGCCGGGCATACGAGGCCAGCGCGCCAGCCAGGATGGCTACGATTACAAACTCAATCAGCCGAGGGATATCCTCGGGCCGGGCGATAAACAGCGTATAGCGTGGGTCGGTGAAGAAGAAATTGATGCTGATAAAGCTGAGCAGCGCGGCCAAGGTGGCCGGAATAAAGCCCGAGGTGATCGCCGCCAGCAGCACGCCGAGCACATAGAAGAGCTGAATGCTCTCGGTTTGCAGCACCGGCTCCAGCCCAACCGCCAGCAGCGTGCTGGTGGCGATGATCAGCATCGCGCCGCCGTAGCGGGCCAGCGGATGCTGCAGAAAGACCCGCTCTAGGCCGCGTGGGCGCAGCGTCTCAAGCGATGTGTGCACAGCTACCTCAGCGTTTGCGCCAAGAAGCGATCAACATAGGGCTGCACGAGCTGGTTCGACGGGCCGTGCGGGTTGAAGTCAAAGCCGTGATTGGCGTAGGGCAGCTCGATCGCCACAAAGGGCACAGCGGCGGCGGCCAGCGCGTCGGCTAGCTCGCGGGTATCGAGCGGGCGCACAAACTGGTCGCGGTCGCCGTGGAGCAGCAGCGTTGGCGGAGTTGCGGCGTCAACCCAGGTTTTGGGCCGCGCCTGCTCGTAGCGCTGCGGGAACTCTTCCGGCGGGCCGCCGAGATAGTCGTCGAGCGCGCCGTCGGTAAGCGAGGGCTTGATGCGGTCGTAGTAGGCGAGGCGCGTGGGCGAGTAGAAGCCGATCACGCTGCGCACGCTGACAGCGCTGGCTGCGCAGCTCGGCGCAAGCTCGGGCGCGTCTGGCGTGTAGGCGGCCAGCAGCGCCAGCTGCGCCCCGGCCGAGCGGCCAACCAGCGCGATGCGCTCCGGATCGATCCCATAGCTGGCAGCATTTGACGTAACATAGCCAAGCGCGCACTTTACGTCACTGACAGCCGCAGGAAAGCGCTGCTGTGGGCTGAGGCGATAGGCCACATCAAAGACGACATAGCCCTGATTGACCCAGTGCAGGTTGGTCTCTGCGATCTCGCTCTTCTCGCCGCCGCGCCAGGAGCCGCCGTGCACGACCATGATCGCTGGCGCGCTGCTTGGCGCTGGTGTTGGATGATAGACATCGAGTAGCAGCTCGACGCCATCGACAGTGGCATAGCGCACATTGGGCTGGATGGTGACTCCAGCGGACGGCTCGGACGCAAAAAAAGCCGCCAGCGAGAATGTGCCAGGGCCAGCGCTGGTCACATCAGGCATGGTTGAGCGCACCAGCGGCGGCGTGCTGATGCTGGCCCACAGCCGCTGGCTCAGCACCAGCAGGGCGAGCAGATTAATGATTAAGCTTAATCCGGCCAGCCCGCGCCACGTGCCGCCGCGCCAGCCGAGCCAGCCCACCCCGATGCCCACGAGCGACGCGATGATCAGCCATGGCGACCACTCGGTGCCGCCGAGCGCGAGCGTAAACAGCTGAAAGTTGAGCGCCGGAACCCACTGTAGCAGCGCCGCTGTGCCCACAAGCAGGGCGATCAGCAGGCTGAGGACAATCGCTACGCGCGCCATCAGAGCCACCTTGTCATAACCAAGGGCACGATCTCAGCGTGAGCAGCGCCCGAATCGTCGATGTCCAGAAAAGCGACCGTTGGCTCCTGCGCGTGGCGTGGACGGCTGGTGGAGCCGGGGTTGATGAACAGCACACCGTTGTACGTCTGCACAAGCGGGATATGGCTATGGCCACAGATCGCCACCTGCGGCAGCGGGCGCGGCAGCTGTGGGAAGAAGCGCGTCGGCAGATCGCCGATGTGCTGAACAAAGATGCGCGCGCCGCCGACGGTCAGGGTTGTGTTGAGCGGATAGAGCGCATCGAGCGGGGTGTTCCAGTCGATATTGCCAGTTACGGCGGTCACCGGCGCGATCAGCTCCAAGCGCCCGATGATCGCTGGCACCGCCTTGCCAATATCGCCAGCGTGAACAATGTGGCTGGCACCCATGAACAGCTGCTCGATGCGCTCATCGTAGTGTCCATGGGTGTCTGAGAGCACCCCAACTCGCAGCATGGCTCCTCCGACCTTAGCCCTGGTACTGCTCCAGGCTCTGCACCACCGTGGCCAGGAACTGGTCGGCGGTGACTCCGTCGATCAGGCGGTGATCGAAGGTGAGGCTGAGATAGCACATCGGGCGAATTGCGATAGCGTCCATTCCATGCTGGGTTACGACGACGGGGCGCTTCTGGATGGCTCCCACGCCGAGGATGCCCGACTGCGGCTGGTTGATGATCGGCATCGCAAACAGCGAGCCGCTGACGCCGTGGTTGGTGATGGTGAACGTGCCGCCGGTGACCTCATCGGCCTGCAGGCGGCGCGTGCGTGCGCGCTCGGCGAGATCGTTGACCGTGCGAGCGAGGCCGAGCAGGCTCTTCTCGTCGGCGTCGCGGATGACGGGCACGATCAGGCCATCGTTGATGGCTGTGGCCATGCCGACATTCACTGCTGCGTGCATCAGCACGCCCTCGTCGGTGTAGGTGGCGTTGACGATTGGCACGGCGCGCAGTCCAGCCACGACCGCCTGCACAAAGTAGGGCGTGAAGGTCAGCTTGACGCCCTGGCGCTCGAACTCGGCCTTGTTGCGGGCGCGGTGGGCCACAACGGCGCTGAGATCGACCTCCATCACCGTGGTGACGTGGGGCGCAGTCTGCTTCGAGCGCACCATGTGCTCAGCGATGGCGCGGCGCATCGACGACAGCGGCACTAGCTCGTCGCCCATGCCGAGCGGGGCTGGCGTGGGTACCGGCTGCGTGCTGACAGGCCGCAGATTGGCTGGCGGCTGCGTGGTGGGCATGGCCGCAGGCTGGCTGCTCGGGCCGACGGTGGGCATGGGCGCTGGCTGGCTGGCCGCGACCGTCTGCACCTGTGCGGCGGGAGCGGCCTGCTGGCGCTGGGCCAGATCGCGCTCAGCAACGAAGCGCTGCACATCTTGCTTGGTGATGCGGCCATTGCGGCCAGTGCCGCTGACCTGGCTCAGGTCGACGTTGTGCTCACCGGCGATGCGCGCCACAGCCGGCGAGACAAAGCCGAGGCTGGCGCTGCCGCCGTTGGCTGTGGCCGCGACGCTGGCGGCTGGGGCTGCGGCGGGGCGTGCAGCGTCCTCGCGCTGGGCCGCCGAGGCTGGCGCAGCTGCCGTCGGAGCCGTTGACTCATCGGCGGCGGCCAGGATGGCGATTGGCGTGCCGACGGGGACCGTATCGCCCTCCTGCACCAGAATTTCGACGAGCGTTCCATCAACTGGCGACGGCACCTCGGTATCGACCTTATCGGTGGTCACCTCCAGCATTGGCTCATAGTGTTCAAGTGCATCGCCGGGTTGCTTGAGCCAGCGTCCGACGGTACCCTCGGTGACGCTTTCACCCAGCTTTGGCATTTTGAACTCGATTGTCATACAAACCCTTTCTGAGCAAGCGAGCTTGCGTGCTGTTCCCTGAACTAGAACGCCGCGAGATCGCGCAGGCGGTCGGCGATCTTCTGCGGCGTGGGCATAAACTCATTTTCAAGCGGAGCGCTATAGGGCATGGCGGGAATATCGAGGCCGCCGAGGCGCTGGACTGGGCCATCGAGGTACTCAAAGGCCTCCTGTGCGATCAGGGCCGCGATCTCAGCGCCGTAGCCACAGAACTCATTATCTTCGTACACAATTAGCGCCTTGCCAGTTTTCTTCACCGAGTTGAGCACAGTGGTCTTATCGAGCGGGGTGAGGGTGCGCAGGTCAACGACCTCGACGCTGATGCCCTCGCTGGCGAGCGTCTCGGCGGCCTCGACCGCATAGTGGCGCATCAAGCCATACGCGATCACGCTGATGTCATCACCCTCGCGGACCACATCGGCCTCGCCGATGCGCACCGTGTACGGCGCATCAGGCACATAGCCTTTGATCAGGCGGTAGCATTTTTTGTGCTCGAGGAAGAGCACCGGATCAGGATCGGCGATGGAGGCCAGCAGCAGCGCCTTCGCATCGTAGGGTGTCGATGGCGCAACGACCTTCAGGCCGGGAATGTGGGTGAAGAAAGCCTCAATACTCTGTGAGTGATACAGTGCGCCGTGGATGCCGCCGCCGTAGGGGGCGCGGATGACCATGGGCACATTCCACTCGTTGTTTGAGCGATAGCGCATGCGGGCGGCCTCGCTCAAAATTTGATTGAACGCCGGAAAGATAAAGTCGGCGAACTGCATTTCAGCGATGGGCCGCATACCATAGAGCGCGGCACCAATGGAGGAGCCAACAATAATCGACTCAGCCAGCGGGGAGTCGATAACCCGTTTTTCACCGTACTTATTGATCAAGCCATCGGTGACGCGAAACACGCCGCCGCGGTAGCCAACATCTTCGCCGATGATATAGACCCGTTCGTCGGCGGCCATCGCCTCATCGATCGCCTGGTTGATGGCTTCCAACAGATTCAGCTCAGCCAATGAATCCTCCTTGATGTACTGGTTTTTAAGCTCAGGATTACGCGCCTAGAACCTGCGGGCAGCGTCTACTCGGCAAACACGTAGCGCTTCACCGTGGCTGGATCGGGCAGCGGAGCGGCCTCGGCGTACTTGGTGGCGTCGTTGACCGCCTCTTTAATCTCGTTCAGAATCTTGGTCTTGGTGGCGTCGTCGAGGATGCCCTCGCTGGTGAGGTAGGTCTCGAACTTGACCACCGGGTCCTGGGCCTTCATGGCCTTGAGGTCTTCGGCTGTGCGGTAGGTGCGGTCGTTGTCGTCGGAGGAGTGGGCGGTGAGCCGCACGCATTTGGCCTCGATCAAGGTGGGGCCATCGCCACGGCGGGCGCGCTCGACGGCGGCCATGGTGGCCTCGTGCACCTCAAGCACGTTGGTGCCATCGACGACCACGCCGGGGAAGCCATAGCCTGCCGCGCGATCGGCGACATTCTCGACGCCCATCTGCTTGCGCTGCGGCACCGAGATCGCATAGCCATTGTTTTCACAGAAGAAGATCACTGGCAGCTTCATCACGCCGGCCAGGTTCATCGCTTCGTGGACATCGCCCTGTGACGACGTGCCCTCGCCATAGGCCGTCCAGACCACGATGTCATCGCCGCGCATCTGAGCTGCGAGGCCGATGCCGACAGCGTGGGGCACCTGGGTGCCGGTGGGGCTGGAGTGCGAGACGATGTTGAGCTTGCGGTGGCTGTAGTGGGCCGGCATCTGGCGGCCGCCGCTGTTGGGATCCTCGGCCTTCGCCATCAGCGCCAGCATCACCTCGCGCGGCGTCATACCCATGGTCAGCACCACACCCAGGTCGCGATAGTAGGGCACAACCCAGTCGTGGCCAGCGCGCAGAGCGAGAGCGGCACCGACCTGGGCGGCCTCGTGGCCCTGACACGAGATCACAAACGGCGCTTTGCCCTGGCGGTTGAGCTGCCACATCCGCTCATCGAGCGAGCGGGCTAAGCGCATTAAGCGATACATCTCAAGTAAGTGCGTTTGATCGCGTTCTTGTTTCATCAACGCCTCCTAATTGGACATAAAAAAAGCCTCGGCCAACACCGGGGCAACAGACGTGACGATGCCTGTATGCGGGTGCTGTCCTCATTGACGCATCCTGCTTCTGGCCCCAAGTATAGCATAGATACAGCTAGGTAGCTGCCGTGTAGGTGCCCCGTTAAGCATGCCGATGGCGGGCGCAGGCGTCAAGCATTTGAGTGCGCGCCGATGGAGCAGCTATAAACGGCTTGGCTCAAGCACAGAACCCGCCATGCATGACTTTTGACCTAGGTGCGTTATGGAGTGACAAAAGGTTTGACAAATGACTCTCGCTTGTGTACACTTGCGACGCATTTCAAGATTCCTCTCACCAAACCCGTAGCAATTTCGGCGCAGGTGCCGTGCCCATGGCCCTGTAAGGTTCTGTTTGCGATCATGTAGGAGGTGCATCCGCAAGCAACCTAAATGTCCCTTCCTTATCTGATTCACTCTGTACTGTCAGCTTAAAAAGGAGCGATGACCGTTATGAAACGATGGATCTCGTTGATGGTCACCATGGTGCTGCTGCTGAGCACACTGCTCGCCTGTGGCACTGAAACCCCGACCGAGGCTCCAGCCACGTCTGCGAGCGGCTCAACTACAGATAACGCCACCCAGCCTGCCGGCAACACCGCCGGCACCCCCGAGTCGATCACGATTGTGAGCAGCTTGCCGCGCACTGGCTCATCGAAAGGCCAGACCGACACGATTGTGAACGCCATTCGCATGCGCCTCGAAGAGGCCGACAATACGATCTGCGAAGGCAAGGTCAAGGTCAACTACGAGGATATGGACGACGCCACCGCGGCCAAGGGTGCCTGGGACGAGGCCAAAGAGGCCGAGAACGCCCAGAACGCGGCCCAGGACCAGAACGTGCTGGTCTACATTGGCCCCTTCAACTCTGGCGCGGCCAAGATCTCGATCCCGATCCTGAACCAGGCTGGCCTGGTGATGATCAGCCCCTCCAACACGGCGGTTGGTCTGACCAAGCCGTTCGATCCAGGCGAGCCGGATGTCTACTATCCCTCCGGCAAGCGCACCTACACCCGCGTGATCCCCTCCGATGACCTGCAGGGTGCCGCTGGCGCGAACTGGGCCAAAGAGCTGGGCGTCGAGAGCGTGTACATCCTCGACGACAACGAGCTGTACGGCAAGGGCTTGTCCAACGTGTTTGAGAAGCAGGCCAAGGCCAACGGCCTGACCGTGCTGGGCCACGACAGCATCGACCCCAAGGCGTCGGACTACCAGGCCTTGATGAACAAGATCAAAGCCACGAACCCCGATTTGATCTATTTCGGTGGTATCACCCAGAACAACGCTGGCCAGCTGGTCAAGGATATGCGCTCGGTTGGCATGACCAACGCCGATGTGAAGTTCATGGGGCCGGACGGCATCTATGAGGAAGCCTTCATCGAGGCTGCCGGCAAAGATGCAGCCGAGGGTTCCTACATCACCTTCGGTGGCGTTCCGCCGGCCAAGCTGACCGGTAAGGGTGCTGAGTGGTATGCGAACTACAAAGCCAAGTTTGGCTCCGAGCCAGAGGCCTACGCCGCCTACGGCTACGAGGCCGCCTCGGTGGCCCTGAACGCCCTCAACCAGTCTTGCGACAGCCTAACCCGTGAGACGGTCCTCAACAACGTCTTCAACACCAAGGACTTCGAAGGCGTGCTGGGCACCTGGAGCTTCGACCAGAACGGCGACACCACCTTGACCGAGCTGAGCGGTCAGCAGGTCACCAACGGCGAGTTCCAGTACGTCCAGAACATCAAGTAGGCCGATTGCCCGCGCAAGGACGACACATAGCCTGTGTCGTCCTTGACCTCTTCTTTTCAACACAACTGACAATTCAGAGATTGGATACGCACTATGGCAACACGGAGCGTCTCTCAGAGCGGTGATCCAGTCGAAGTCCACCAGCGCCCCTGGCTGACTACGCGCCGCGTGATCATTATCGTTAGCACGATAGTGTTTCTCGCGCTTTTTGGCATTCCACTGCTCAACGTTGGGTACAAGATGGTCGAGACGCCGAGCCTGTTTTTACAACAGGTCGTGACTGGTCTAACCAAAGGTACCTATCTCGCCATCATCGCGCTTGGCTACACCTTGGTGTATGGCATCATCGAGCTGATCAACTTTGCCCACGGCGAGGTGTATATGATGGGCGCATTCTTTTCGCTGTCGTTGATCGGCTTGTTTGGGCTATCAGGGGAATCGTCCGCGCTGGCGCTGACCTTCGGGCTGGTTGGCATTATGATCTGCACGATGACCTTTACGGCGGTGCTGAACGCCAGCATCGAGCGTTTTGCCTACCGCCCGCTGCGCAACGCCCCGCGCCTGGCCCCGCTGATCTCGGCCATCGGTGTCTCGTTTATGCTGCAGAACGTCGGCATCCTCTGGGGCGACCATAATCTGTGGGATAACCTGGCCGACTGGACGGGCATTGATCGGCTCACGCGCATCGGCGATGCGATGGGCAGCAACATGGTGGCACCAAAGAGCTTTCCGTCGCTGCTGCCAAACCGGCAGGTGCCGTTTATTCCTGATAGCTGGTTTACCTTTACCTGGAAGTCGCTGCTGGTGGTCGTGGTCAGCCTGAGCCTGCTTGGTGCGCTGTATGCGTTTGTGCGCTTTACCAAGCTGGGCAAGGCTATGCGCGCCACCGCCCAAGATCGCGATGCCTCGCGCCTGATGGGCATCAACGTCGATCTCACCATCTCTTTGACATTTTTGATCGGTGGTGCGCTCGGCGGTGCGGCGGGTATGCTGGTGGGCCTCTACACTGGCACGGCGGTGTTCAACATGGGCTTTACCGCTGGCCTGCTGGCCTTTACGGCGGCGGTGCTCGGCGGCATTGGCAATATTCTCGGCTCGGCGCTGGGCGGTCTGCTGATCGGCCTGCTGCTGGCCTTGAGCGACCAGTATCTTGGATCGCGCTGGTCCAATGCGGTGATCTTCGCCATCCTGGTGCTGATTCTGGTGTTCCGCCCGACCGGCTTGTTGGGCGAAGAAGGCGGACAGAAAGCCTAAAGGGGGAGCTATGCCGAAATCATTAAAAGTTGGAATTTGGACGTTCATCGGCAGCTTCTTGTTTCTGATGTTCTATGGCTTTCAGAGTGTGCTCGTGGCTGCAATTGGTGCGCTGCTGATCGCCATCTTTGGTGTTTTGCTGGCGCTGCCGCTGCCGGATGTCGTCAAGTCTGGTCTGCTGACCGGGATTATCGGTCTGGTGTTTGTGATCGCCTATGCGGTCGAGCGTCCAGCAATCGCGCTGCTGGGTGCGATGATCACCGGCGTGTCGGCGGCGCTGATGGCCTCCTACCGCCAGCACAAGACCGACCTGCGCGCTGGGGCCATCCAGGGCGCGCTCGCTGGCGCGGTCGGCGGTGCGCTGACGGCCATCGCGCTGTTCTTGGTCTGGCTGTACATCGTGCCTGCGGCCGGCGTGACCAACATCGCCTATGCTAAGCTGCTCTCCGAGACGATCCCGCTTGGCGCGAGCCTTGGCTCAGATGTCGCGATTATCGGCTGGCTGAGCGCGCTGACGCTGCTGATCTCGATGCTGCTAGGGGCGCTGATGGGCATGGCGCGCACCGTCGAGGGCGTCAGGGGCAATCTGCTGTCCTACGCGATCCTGGGCTTGGTGGTGCTGCTCATCCCCATTCTGGATCGCCAGACCGAGCTACAGCTGCTGAATGCCTTTATTCCAGTGTTTGTATTTATCTTGCTGGCGCTGGGCTTGAACATCGTGGTCGGCTACGCCGGTCTGCTCGATCTAGGCTATGCGGCCTTCTTCGCCATCGGGGCCTACACCACGGGCATGCTCTCCTCGCCGCTGCACGACACGCACTGGAACTTCTGGCTGGTGATCTGGATCGCGGCGGCGGTGGCAGCCTGCGCTGGCGTGATCCTCGGCGCGCCGACGCTACCGCTGCGTGGCGACTACCTGGCGATTGTGACGCTGGGATTTGGCGAGATCGTGCCGATTCTGTTTCGTAACCTCGGCGGCGGTGGCCCGAATGGCTCGCTGACGCTGAAGCTCTTCGGCGGCCAGCTGGGCACGGCGGATATCGCTGGCTTTACGGTGATGGATCAAGTCAACCTGACTGGCGGTGTCGCCGGCATTAACCCGATCGATCCGCCTAAGCTGCCAGGCATCGTGTTCGGGCCGCAGAATCAAGTGCCCTGGTTTTATCTGCTGGTCGCCATCATGATGCTGACGCTGTTCTTGATCAACCGTCTGCGCGGCTCGCGCCAAGGCCGCGCCTGGACAGCGCTGCGCGAGGATGAGCTGGCCGCCGATGCGATGGGCATCAACACAGTGCGCACGAAGCTGCTGGCCTTCGCCATGGGCGCAACCTTCTCTGGCTTTGCCGGCGCGTTCTACGGCGCATACGTGAGCGCGATCTTCCCCACCTCGTTTGACTTTAGCGTGTCGATCATCGTGCTGTGTATGGTGATCCTCGGCGGTCTGGGCAACATGGCCGGCGTGATCGTCGGCGGTCTGCTAATCATGGGCGCTGATCGCCTGATTCTGCCGCAGACCTCCAACCTGATTCGCAAGGTGGTGCAGCATCAGCAGAACACGCTTGATCTGCCGACCTACCGCGATATCACCCAGTGGCGCTTGCTGCTGTTTGGCATGGTGCTGGTGCTGATGATGCTGGTGCGACCCGAGGGCCTGCTGCCCAACGCTCGCCGCCGCGCCGAGCTGCATCCTGATGAGGACACCGCTGAGCAGGAAAATGCGACGCTGTTTGATGCCGAGCGCGACCCGCAGCTCGCCGGACACTAGGAGGTCCATATGTCTCTCTTGCTTGATGCTCGCGGCATCACAAAGCGCTTCGGCGGCCTTACGGCGGTGAGCGCAGTTGACTTCCAGATCGAGCGCGGCTCGATCGTTGGCCTGATTGGGCCAAACGGCGCAGGTAAAACCACGTTCTTCAATATGATCACCGGCCTCTACACTCCCACCGAGGGCCAGATGATCTTCGATGGCGAGGTCGTCAACGGCTCGAAGCCCAGCGATGTCACCAAGCTGGGCATCGGCCGCACCTTTCAGAATATTCGGCTGTTCGCCAACCTGTCGGCGCTGGAGAATGTGCTGATTGGCATGCACTGCCGCCTGCACACCACGCTGCTGGGCACGCTGCTGCGCACGCCATCCATGCGCCGCGAGGAGGCGGCGGCCAAAGAGCGCGCGCTGGAGCTGCTGGACTACGTGGGCCTTGGTCGGCAGTACGCCAACGTCACCGCCAAAAATCTGCCCTATGGCGATCAGCGGCGGCTGGAGGTGGCGCGCGCGCTGGCCACACAGCCCAAGCTGCTGCTGCTCGACGAGCCAACCGCCGGCATGAACCCGAATGAGACCGCGCTGCTGACGGCGCTGATCCGCCGTGTGCGCGATGAGCTGGGCCTAACCGTGCTGCTGATCGAGCACGACATGAAGGTGGTGATGGGCATCTCCGAGCGCGTGACCGTGCTGGACCGCGGTGTGAAGATCGCCGAGGGCACCCCGCACGAGGTGCAGACGAACCCGGCGGTGGTCGAGGCCTACCTGGGCACGGGCCACGCGGCCAAGGGCAAGGGCGGCGGCCCGCTGATCATCAACGATCCCAACGCCCAGCAGGCCAGCCCGCCGTCGGCGTAGTGCAGCGCCGCGAGTCGCGGTTGCACCAGCGGCTCGTGGCCGATTCCGATGAAGGATAATTGATGATGCTTCAACTGAATGACATTCACACCTACTATGGCAATATTCACGCGCTCAAGGGCATCTCGCTGCACATCGACCAGGGCGAGATTGTAACGCTGATCGGGGCCAACGGCGCTGGCAAGAGCACCACCCTGCGCACGATCTCGGGCATTACGCCGCCGCGCCGCGGCCGGGTGCTGTTCGAGGATCAGGAGATCAACGGCATCCCTGCCCACAATATCGTCAAGCTGGGCATCTCGCAGTCGCCGGAGGGGCGGCATATCTTCCCCAACCTCACCGTGCGCGAGAATCTGGAGATGGGCGCATTTACGCGCAACGATAAGCAGGGCATCGAGGAGGACATGGAGCGCGCCTTCAACCTCTTCCCGCGCCTGCGCGAGCGCTCCAGCCAGCGTGGCGGCACCCTCTCTGGCGGCGAGCAGCAGATGCTGGCGATTGGGCGGGCGCTGATGGCGCGGCCGCGCATGCTGCTGCTCGATGAGCCGTCGATGGGCCTGGCTCCGGTGCTGGTCGATCAAATTTTCGAGATTGTTCAAAACATCAACGAGCAGGGCACCACGATTTTGCTTGTTGAGCAGAACGCGCTGATGGCGCTGTCGATCGCCCACCGCGGCTATGTGCTGCAGACCGGCGAGATCGTGCTGGCCGACTCGGCGGCGGCGCTGCGCGACAACGAGATGGTCCAGAAGGCCTATCTCGGCATTGAATAGTGTGCTAGGTAGAAACAACGTATGCTGGTTTTGCTGACGGCGGCCTCTGTGGTCGCCTATTCTGTGATGGCGCTGCTGTACAAAGCCGCAGCGCCCTCTGTGCGCGCTGATCGCATGGTGTGGGTCGCAACGGTCGTGGCGACGCTGCTGGGCCTGATCGTATGGCTGCTGAGCGCCGAGGGCGTGCCGCTGATTGGCGTGCTGCTGGGCCTGGCCGCAGGCGTGACGTTCTATGTTGGCTCGGTGCTGCGGGCGCGAGCGGTGGCGACCTCGCCCACCTCGCTGGTGTTTGCCATCACCAACCTTGATCTGGTGCTGGCAGGCGCATTCACTATGGCCATCCCCTGGTTCAACAACGCTCCGACGCCAGGCAAGATCATCGGCTGTGTGCTGGCGGCGCTGGCGGTGCTGCTAGGCAGCCAGCTGCGCAGCAGCAACGAGCAGCTTTCGCCGCTGACATATCTGTGCTTGCTCCTGCTGATCGCCTCGGCGCTGGTCTCGGTCACGTATGCGCGCATGCTGCCCAACGCGCTGCTGTTTTTCCTGTTTATCGACCATGCGGCAGGCATGCTGCCGACGCTGCACCTGGGCCGTGGTCTCAAGCGGCCAGAGCTGCTGTGGGGCCTTGGCGTGGGCGTGTCGATGTTTGTGGGCTTTTGGACGCTGCTGCTGGCGCAGGCCAACAGCTCGCCGGAAAACCTCACGCTGGTGCTGCTGGCGCTCAGCCTGAAGACACCAGCCACGGCGCTGCTCTCGATTCCTATCTTCAAGGAGCAGTTGACCAGCACTAAGCTTGCGGCGCTGGGCTTGGCCTCGCTGGCGCTGATTCTGCCGATCTTGCTCTAGGGCGGATTGCCTCCGGCCGCAGTTGCAGGTATGATTATGCAGAACCATAGTAGGTAAGAAAGCCAAACCAATAACCCAATGCGAAAGGATGTTGTGTGCTCGACTCTCCCACATGCTACCTTTCTCCGAAGCTGGAAGGGCGTGCATCATTAAAGGATGGTCGCGGCGTGTTTGCGCGCACGCCGATCACTGCTGGCGAGGTGCTAGTGGTCTGGGGCGGTGAGATTATTACCCGCACACAGCTGCTGGCCCTGCCGACGTTGCAGCACCGGCTTGTGCTGCAAGTTGAAGAAGATCTCTATATCTGGACAACGCACGAAGGCCCTGGCGACTGGGTCAACCACTCGTGTGAGCCAAATGCGGGCCTGCGTGGGCAGATCACGCTGGTTGCGCTGCGGCCCATCCTGCCTGATGAGGAGGTCTGCTATGACTATGCCATGAGCGAAGGCTCGCTGTACGATGACTTTACGTGCGCCTGTGGCACACCAGGCTGTCGCAAGACCATAACCGGCGACGACTGGCGGCTGCCTGCGCTTCAGCAGCGCTACGCTGGCTACTTTTCGCCCTATCTGCAGCGGCGCATTGCAGCGCTGTCTGCCCACCAACAGCCGCTTGTGTGATGCATGTGTGATTTAGAAAGGAGGGCGGCGCTGCCGGCTGTAGTCAGGATGGCGGGATTGGGTGCCGCAGATGTGCTATGAGTCTTGTACGAGGTGTGTGTAGTTTAGTGCTGGCAACCTTGATCTGGCACTATGCTGATGTGGCCATGCTGCGAGCGATGGAGCTTGGGCAGCGGCGCGCGGCCCTGTTGTGGGTGCTGACGCATATGCTCTCGGTGCCACTGTTTGCATTTAGCTCGTATGCATTTTTTCGCTATCAGCGTGCGTGGTGGATTGTTGAGCTGCCGTATCTGGCGCTGGGGCTGGTGGTCTCGGCAAGCCTGTTTCACTGGACGCTGCGGGTCACAATCTCGTGGCGCGAGGTGGTGGCGGCGGGGCTGATTGTGCTCGCTGGCTATTTAGTCAGCGGCTCGACCACCAGCCCCGCCCTGCCAGAGAGCAGCGCGCCTAGCTCAACCGCCGTAGATCAGCTGAAACACCTGCGGCGTGATGCTGGTCTCGATCAGCGCGGCAATGAACAGCAGCGGGACGAGCAGCAGCAGCCAGACCTTGACGAACAGCGCCAGCCCCCACAGCAGGTGACGGCCGACGGAGTAGGTGCTGGGCACGTAGACTACGGCAGCGCCGACACGCAGCCCGATGGCGGCGGCGATGATCGCGGCGCTCAGCTCGACGATGCCATGGGGCAGCGCGTAGGCCGCGATGAAGCCCCACGCACCTCCAACGATGCTATGATCGGCGGCCCACTTGGCCCCATAGGCGACGCTGAAGAAAGCGATCATGGGCACCATGACGCTGAAAAATCCGAAGGAGAGGCTCGCTAGCAGGCCGGTGAACAGGATGTTGCGGCTGTTGCGGGCGAAGATCGCCAGCGGCGATGGAATGCGCCCCATGCTGCCGATATTGTCCGTTGCCACCAGCGCATTGATCACCTGGGTCTGGCGCTCGTTAATTGGATGGAAGATCGTGCCGTAGATGCTGGCGATCAGCACAACCACCACCACGCCCAGCAGCGCCAGCCGAATCTCCCGCCACACCACGCGCAGCTCATGGGTATAGAAGCGCCGCAGCGAGAAATCTTTGGCCAGCGTGTCTGGATCGACGCCGGCTGGCCTGATCTCGCGGAAGAACGCCGCTGCCGCAGCGCCAATCGCCGCCCAGTTGAGCGCAAGGTGCTCGCGCGAGAGGATCGACTCGCGGTTGAACGAGCGCATGCCGCTGCCGGTCAGCAGCCCTGCGACGACCAGCAGGGCCAAGCCGATCCAGACCATCACATCGAAGCGCTGGCCGATGATCAGCACCGCCTCAATTTGAATCACCACGGTAATTGGCAGCAGCACGAAGCTGGCGAGCAGGTTGGCCAGCCGCACCGTGCTGGTGTGCGATGAGATAATCACGGCTCCCGCGACCATCGCCAGCGCCTGGGTAATGCTGAGCGCGGTCATGCCGCCGATACGGCCAAACGTGAGCGGCTCGATCAGGTCCGCCGCGCCATCGATGCGCAGCCCGATGTAGTAGATCAGCATGCCCAGCAGCGACGATGTCAGCGGCGGCAGCAGGGCTGCGAGCGACTTGCCGAGATACAGCTGGGTGTCCGAGATCGGCATCGAGAAGAGCGACTCAAGCGAGCCGCGCTCTTTTTCGCCGACGAAAATCTCCAGCGCGGTGATCAGCGAAAACGAGGCGGGCAGAAAGCCGATCAGCAGCAGCAAGAAGGGCATCAGCGGGCGGATGCCGCCAGGCTGGTCGAGCGTGTTGTGGGCGATGACTGTGCCAACAGCGCCAAGGCTCGGCACCAGCACCATCAGCACCAGCAGCGGGATGAGCAGCCGCCAGTCGGTCACGATATCGCGAATCTCGCGGCGCACAATCGTGATAATCGGGCCGTACTGGTGCTCGCTGGCCCGCACAGCGGCACTGCTGGCGCTGCGCACCACGCGATGCTCGCGGGCGAGAATCGCCTCACGATCAAACGAGATGACGCCCTGCACCAAAAAGTAGAGGCCGATCAGCCCAATGCCTAGGTTGAGCAGCACGACGATGCTAAAGGTGCGCTGCACGAACAGCAGCGCCTCGGCCTGAATCGCCAAGCCCATCGGCAGCAGAATCAGGCTGGCCAGCAGGTTGGCCGAGCGCACGCTGTTGGTGTGCGATGAGATGTAGAGCGCCGTCGTGACCATGGTAAAGAGCTTCAGCAGCACCAGCCCACTCGTGATGCCGACCCAGCCCCAGGTGAGCGCCGCAGCAAACTCGCTGCTGCGCAAGTTGTGCACGCTCACGGTGTAGATAACCATGGCGATGGTGCTGGCAATCAGCGGCGGCGTGCAGGCGGCAATGTACTTGCCGAGATACAGCTGGAGATTGCTGATCGGTGCCGACAGCAGCGACTCAAGTGTGTTGCGCTCGCGCTCGCCAACAAACGCCTCCAACGGCCCGACGAGCGAGAACGCCGCTGGGAGAAAGCCGGCGATCTGTAGGCCAAATGGCACGATCGACTTGGTGAGCGCGGCCTCGGCCAAGAAGTCTGCGGCGATGCGCAGGCCAAACTGCAGAATGATCGGCACAAAAAAGGCCAGCACAAACACAGGAATGAGGGTGCGCCAGTCGCTAAAGGAGTCGCGAATGTCACGGCGCGAGATAGTGACCACTGGTGCGATCATTGCACCACCTCCCACTCATCCACCAGCTCAGCGCTGTGGCCGTTGCCGCCTGTCAGGCCGCCGCTGCGCTCACGATGGGTTTGGCCAACGATGGTCAGGTACACATCTTCGAGCGAGCGTGGCACTGCGCTGAGCGCCAGCAGGTCCGCGCCGATCTGCTCCAGGCGCGCAAGCAGGTAGGGGTTGAGCTTGGCGGGGCTGCTAGTGCGATACTGCACCCAGCCGGGGCCGCTGGCCTCCACATTGATGAGGTCGGCGCAGCGCTCGGCCAGATCGGGCAACGGCTGGGTAACACGCAGCTCCCAGATTGGCGCGCCCATGAGCTGCGCGCTCAGCTCGGTAATCGAGCCGCTGGCCACAATCGTGCCATCGTGAACAATCGCAATGCGATCAGCTAGCGTCTCGGCCTCTGGGAGGTTGTGGGTGCAGAGGATAATCGCGCGGCGCTCGTTGCGCAGGCCGGCGATTGCATCGCGCACCGTGCGGGCGCTGTGCGGGTCCATGGCGGTGGTTGGCTCGTCGAGGTAGAGGATGTTCGGATCGTGGATCATGGCGCGGATGAGGGCGAGCTTCTGCTTCATGCCTTTGGAGTAGCCGTCGATGCGCTTTTCGCGCGCCTCCCACAGGCCAAACTGCTTGAGCAGCTGCGTGGCGCGCTCGATACATGCGCGGTCGCGCATGCCCTGGAGGCGGCCGAAGAACAGCAAGTACTCCAGCGACTTCATGCGGTGATAGAGGCCGGGAAACTCGGTCAGCAGGCCGACGGCGTGCCGGACCTCGCGGGCCTGGGTCAGCACATCGAAGCCGCCGATGGTGGCTGTGCCACTGGTGGGCTTGAGAATAGCCGCCAGCATACGGATGGTCGTGGTCTTGCCGGCTCCGTTCGGCCCGAGCAGGGCGACCACTTCACCGGGCTGAACGTCGAGCGATATGCCTTTGACGGCCTGAAAATCGCCAAATTGTTTGTGGAGCGCGTGTGCAACAATCATGCCGGGTTCCTCAGATGGTTGATGGTGGATGCGGTTTGGTGGTTTCTATCTAGTATACGCCGGATTGCGCGCCGTCGATTAGCAGTTCTCTAGCAGTTTTGCAGCGGCTGGTCCATATCTATATTGATATATGCTACAATTGAAAAACGATCATTCCACACCAGCGGAGAAACTGATGACAACTTTAACCAAGCCACTGGCTAGCCGTGACTCGATAGCCGTGGAAGATACCTGGGATCTATCGGTGCTCTATGCTGATGAAGCAGCGTGGGAGGCCGACTTCGCGCAGATCACCCAGCTGCTGCCAGAGATCCAGGCTCTGCAGGGGACGCTGAGCACCGGCCCGCAGGCGCTGCTCAAGGTGCTTCAGCTGCAAGATCGCATCTGGATGCTCACCGAGCAGGTGATGGTATATGGCTATCTGCGCGGCGACGAAGATACGACCAACACCCACTATCAGGCGCTTGAGGAGCGCGCTAGCTCGCTCAGCGCCAAGGTTGGGGCCGCGACAGCCTGGATCGATCCAGAGCTGCTGACGCTCACCGACGAGCAGCTCAAGGGCTATCTGGCCGAGGATGCACAGCTCCAGGTCTATCATCGGGTGATCGATGACCTGATTCGCATGCGCCCACACATTCGCTCGGCCGAGGTCGAGGCGGTGCTGGCGCAGACTGCGGACGTGCGCCGTGGCGCAAGCTCCATCTTCAACACCTTCAACGACGCCGATCTGAAGTTTCCAAGCGTTGTTGATGCCAGCGGCCAGCAGATCGATCTGACGCAGGCGCGCTACTCGAGCTTGCTGGAGAGCGCTGACCGCAGCGTGCGCAAGCAGGCGTTCGAAAACCTGCACTCGACCTATAAGCAGTACCGCAATACGCTGGCGGCGACCTATGCGGCAAGCGTGCGCGGCGATATCTTCTCTGCCCGTGTGCACAACTATGAGTCGGCGCTCGAGGCAGCGCTCAAGCCCAACGAGATTCCGCTGTCGGTGTACGAGAACTTGGTCGCCACCGTGCGCGCGAACGCCGATAAGATGCATCGCTACCTGCGGCTGCGCAAGCGCCTGCTCAACCTCGATGAGCTGCACACCTACGATCTGTATACGCCGCTGACCAACCAGCCGCCGCTGCGCTTCGCCTTCGACGATGCGGCCTCGCTGGTGCTGGAGAGCGTCGCGCCGCTTGGCGCAGAGTACGGGCACATGCTGGGCAACGGCCTGGAGTCGCGCTGGATCGACAAGTACGAGAACCAGGGCAAGCGCTCTGGGGCCTACTCGGGCGGTGCCTATACCTCGCCGCCGTTTGTCCTGCTGAACTACCAGGACTCGCTCGACAGCATGTTCACGCTGGCCCACGAGCTGGGCCATGCCATGCACTCGCACTTTACGCGCACGACGCAGCCCTACGCCTACGGCCACTACACGCTGTTTGTAGCCGAGGTCGCCTCGACGCTCAACGAGGCGCTGCTCGCCGAGCACCTGCTCAAAACCTCCGATAACCCGGCCCTGCGCTTCCAGATTGTCACACAGCAGCTGAACGATATTCGCACAACCTTGTTCCGCCAGACATTGTTTGCCGAGTTCGAGCTGGAGGCCCACCGCCGCGTTGAGGCTGGTCAGGCGCTCACCGCCGACAGCCTGAGCGAGCTGTATCTTAGCCTGGTCAAGGCCTACTACGGACCAGAGCTGGTGATCGATCGCGACCTAGACATCGAGTGGGCGCGCATCCCGCACTTCTACCGCGCCTTCTATGTGTACCAGTACGCCACCGGCATCTCCGCCGCGCTGGCGCTGACCGATCGCATCAAGCGCGAGGGCGAGGGGGCGGCCGCCGACTATGTGCAGTTCCTGCGCAGCGGCTCGTCGAAGTCGTCGATTGAGCTGCTGCAGGGCGCTGGCGTCGATATGACCACGCCGCAGCCAGTGCAGCGAGCCATGGATATGTTTGCCCACTGGCTCGACGAGCTGGAATCAATGATGGACTAGTCCTGTGCCAGCGGCTCCCGTGCGAGCCGCTGGTCTTTTTTGCATCTACTCAGTGTCATTTTAAGGAGTTGCCATGTCCGATCCGCGTGTTGCAAAGTTGGCTGACACCCTGGTGAACTACTCGCTCAAGATTAAGCCAGGCGAATTTGTGGCGATTACGACGCAGCCGGCGGCGACGCCGCTGGTTGTGGAGCTGTATCGCGCCATTCTGCAGGCCGGTGCGCATCCTGTTTCCAGCATTACGCTGCCAGGCGTGGACCGCACGCGCATGCGCTACGGCTCCGATGAGCAGCTGAGCTGGGTCTCGCCGTTGGATCGCCTGGTGATGGAGCAGGCCGACGTGCGCATCTCGATCGATGCAGCCACCAACACACGTGAGCTATCCGGCATTGATCCAGCCCGCCAGGCGATCGCGAAGCGCGCCCGCCGCGAGCTGCTGTCCACAATGCTGGATCGCTCGGCACGCGGCGATATGCGCTGGTGCGTGACGCTCTTCCCCACCAACGCCTTTGCCCAGGATGCGAACATGAGCCTGGAGGACTTCAGCGACTTTGTGTATGGGGCCTGCTTCCTCGACGCTGCGGACCCGGTTGCCGAGTGGCAGAAGCTGTCCCAGCAGCAGCAGCGCCTCGTGGACTATCTGGTCGGCAAGCGCGAGATTCGCCTGCTTGGCGATGGCACTGACCTGACGCTGGGCATCGCTGGGCGCACCTTCATCAACTGCGCCGGCGACTCCAACTTCCCTGATGGTGAGTTCTTCACGGGGCCAGAAGAGACGAAGGTCAACGGCACGGTGCGTTTCTCCTTCCCAGCGGTGATGAACGGCCGCCAGGTTGAGGATGTGCGCCTGACATTTGAAGATGGCGTGGTTGTGCAGGCCACCGCCGCCTCCGGCCAGGAGTATCTCGACCAGATGCTCAATCTCGACGATGGCGCACGGCGTCTCGGCGAGTTTGCTTTTGGCAACAATCCCAACGTGCGCAACTACACCAAGAATATTCTGTTCGATGAGAAGATGGGCGGCACGGTGCACATGGCGCTTGGCGCATCCTACCCAGAGACCGGCGGTCTGAACAAGTCCGCCCTGCACTGGGATATGGTCTGCGATCTGCGCCAGGGCGGCGAGGTCTACGTCGATGGCGAGCTGTTTGCCAAAGACGGCGTCTTCGTCAATGCCTAACCGGGTCACGTACTTAGGCCATGCGACGAATTTGATCGAGCTAGGTGGGCAGCGCTTTTTGACCGACCCGATCTTTGGGCGCATCCTCGGCGTGCTCGGTCGGCGCTATCGACCGTTCCCAGCTACGCCTGCTACGCTACGGCCGCTCAGCGCGATCTTGCTATCACACGCCCACTACGACCACCTGGATACGGCCAGCCTGCGGCAGCTTGATCTCCGCACGCCGGTCGTGGTGCAGCCCTACACGGTGCCATTTGTCCGTCGTCTGGGCTTTGAAACCATTCATACACTGGACTGGTGGCAGTCGCTGGCGCTCAACGGTGTCACGATCACCGCCACCCCCGCCGCACACTGGCCGGGGCGCTTGCCGTGGAGCCGCCGCACTGGCTACGCTGGCTATATGCTGGAGACGGCGGAGGCAACGGTCTTTTTTGCTGGCGATACAGGCGCGTGCCGTGAGTACCCACAGGTTGGCACGCGCTGGCAGATCGATCTGGCCCTAATCCCGATTGGAGCCTACAACCCTGATGCCTTCCGGGTTAACCACCTTAGCCCCGAGGATGCGCTTGTAGCGCTTGAGCAGCTGCAGGCACGCTGCATGATCCCCATTCACTGGGGCGTGTTTCGGCTCTCGCGCGAGCCAATGGACGAGCCGCCGCAGCGCTTGCTGCACGCTGCCGCCCAGCGCGGCCTCGCAGAGCGCGTGCATCTGCTGCAGCCCGGCGAGCATCTGGCGGTGTTGGCTTCATCATCTTAGTTCACGCTCTGTGGAAGGAGGCGGTATGCGTTCAACGCAGGTTGTGCTGAAGAACGTGGCGCTGGTGGCGCTGGGCATGCTGGCTGCATTTGCAATTATGCGCTGGCTGCCGACGGATCGCTCGGCGCAGGCTCAGCAGGAGCTCCTTATGCCCGAACAGGCGGTTGGTGTGGTCGCTGCTCCCGCGAAGGGACGCACTGGCACCGAGCCGCTCTCGACCGATGAACAGAAGACGGCCGCTAGCATCGCCCTTAAGTACCTGGGCAGCCAGCGCGTTAGCGCCAAGGATAATCCCGCCGTGCCCGCCGATCAGCAGCTCGAGCTGCTGTTTGCCGAGCGCCACGAGGAGTCCAAGGCCACCTACGCCCGCGGCGCGTGGGAGCGCCGCGCCGATGTGTACCTCTACGACTACCGCCGCGATGGCGTCATCTTGAATGTGGTCAACCTGGCCACCGGCAAGATCGATAGCAGCGACTTCGCCCGCGGCGCGCAGCCCCCGCTGACCCAGAACGAGATCGACCGTGCGGTGCAGATCGTCATGACGCATCCCCAGGCAGGCAAGACGCTGAGCCAGGAGTTTGCGCGGCTGACTGGCACCAATCTCAAAGATGCGAGCCAGGTGGAGGTCGCTGGCTTTATTCAGCTGACCGACCCGAGCTCCAGCCCGCTTGTGCGCGCAGCGAGCTGCGGCAGCCACCGCTGCGCCCAGCTGCTCTTCTCCACGCCGAGCGGCGAGATGGTCTCGATCACGCCCATCGTCGATCTGTCAACTGGTCTGTTTGTCAGCCTGAATAACTGAGGTACCGCTATGCGCAAACTTCGAATGCTCATGCCTGGCTTGCTTGTGGCGCTGGGCCTCGTCGCCGTCGCCTTGATCAGCCGCACCATGGCCACGCCTGCTGCTGCCACTGATCGCCTGCCCTGCGCCAGCGCCGCCTTCACCATCAACGAGCGCCTGCCCAACGGCGCACGCTGGACGATGTGCTGGGAGGAGCGCTTCCGCGAGGGCGTGGTGCTGCGCTCGATCAAGTACACGTCGCCTGCTGGCGAGGCCGTCTTTGTGCTGAGCCAGGCCAATCTGGCCCAGATCTTCGTGCCCTACGATCCTGGCACTCCGCGCTTCCACGACCTGTCGGACTATGGCCTGGGCGACTCGCATCTCAACAATATGACGCCTGCCGACTGCCCTGGCGGCGTGCTGCTGCAGAACAACGGCCGCAATATCATCTGTAAGACGATTGTGCCCGTTGGCTATGGCTACAAGTACTACGATACCCAAAAGCAGGCCAGCGCCCTGCAGGTGTTCAGCGTCTCGCATATCGGGGCCTACAACTATATCAACCACTGGCTCTTCTACGACGATGGCACCATCGAGCCAGCGGTGGGCGCTACCGGCCAGCTCCAGATGTGCACCAGCAACCCGCAGCACGGCTGGCGCATCGACGGCCAGCAGCGCTGCACGCTTAGCTCTGGCCAGCCCTATGGCACGTCGCATATGCATAACTACTACTGGCGGCTAGACTTCGATATCAACGGCATCAGCAACAACGTTGTCGAGCAGATCGAGTTCAGCGGCAATCAGACCGAGCAGCGCCAGCTTGTGCAGTCCACGATGCTGAGCGAGCAGAAAGTGCAGGTCTCGCCGACCACCTTCCGCTCCTGGCGCGTCAAGAATACGGCGGCCCTCAACAGCGATGGCCATCAGCGCTCCTACGAGCTTATTCCTGATAACTACCACAACTTCCGCAACACCAATGAGCCATGGACACAGAACGACCTGTATGTGACGCAGTACAACCCCTGCGAGCTATGGGCCACCCACAACCCCACCAGTGGCGGCTGTGGCGATGATGTGTCGGATTTTGTCAATGATCAGACCATCACCGACCCGGTGCTCTGGTATGGCCTCTCGTTCCATCACCTCACCCGCGACGAGGACGACCCGTATATGTCGTCGCACTGGAACAGCTATCTGCTCGTTCCCCGCGATGCCTTCGCCGCCCAGCAGCGCTAGCGTGTAGCTGCGCGCACGCCGCCGCCTTGTTCTCAACAAGGCGGCGGCGCTGTTTTTTAGCCATCGGCTCGAGCTTCCGCTGCAGCTGTTGCTTTCTGCGCGTTGCTGCTGCTAGCGTCGGATAAACGGCAACTGAACAGAGAAGTTGATATCGGGCAGACTGACCACGAGCAGCCGCTGCGCCTGGCTGGTCTGGATGTGCGCGACGATTGTGCCGCCGGTCGCCAGTGTTGGCGCAATGAGCACGCTGTAGCTGCCATCGTTCGCCACGCTGTCGCCTGCGGTGCCGTCATCGTGAAATTCAAGCGACGTTTTCTGGCCGTTTGGCTGCACCAGCTCGCCTATGACAGTGGCTCCGAGCACGGGGGTGCCGCTGTCGGCCAGCTGAACAACAACACTAAGCGGGCGCGACTGCTCAGGGGTGCCGATGATCGGCTGAACGAGCAGCGCGTCGCCAGCGGTGACAATCAGCAGGCTGACTGGCGTAGCTTCAGCGTCGATGTTTTCGAGCTGGAGTGTCCAGATACCTGCTTCGGGCGCGCTGACAGCAAAGGCGCGCACTGGAAGTTGGGCGTCCAGGCTATAGGCATCTTGGGTGCTGACCTGTTCGCCGCTTGGTGCGAGCAAGCTTGCTGCCACCTGCGGCGGCGCGACCAGCTGCAGGCTGGCACCGGCTACGCCATCAAGGCTAAAGCTGAAGGTTGTACTGCTGTTACCTGCGATGGTATCGGTTAGCAGCTGGCTGATCTGGATCGTGTCGGATAGTGCTGCGCTTACCGCTGGGGCGCTTAGGGCCTGCGGCTGCGGCTTTTGCGTGGCGACTGGCGCAGTTAGGTGTGGAACGACCCAGCTGCTAAAGTCGCTGTCGGAGCTGGTCATCGCCAGGTGATGGCTGCTGGTGCTCTGCACATCGGTGTAGCTGTGGCGGGCGCTCTGGGTTGTGACCACGCCGTCGCTCAGCTGACTTGGCAGCGGTGAGCAGGGAAATGGAATCAGGTTACCGTAATTCACCGAGAAGTGTACGCCGCGCGCGTTGGTCACGCGCTGGTTGAAGGTGGCGACCGAGCTGGGCATTAAGTCGCGCGGCGCGTTGAGGTTCGGAATATCCTCAAGGTAGTTGTGCAGGTACAGCGCTGTGGCGCAGGCCGAGCCTTGGTTGGGCGTGCCAAGCATAACCAGGTTGCGCACTACAGGCGTCTCGCTATCCATGCGCGCCAGCGGCATCAAGGTGTGGATGTACTGCCGCGAGATCAGACCGCCCATCGAGTGGGCCACAATATCAACTTGCCAAGCGTTCTCTTGCTTGCGCACCTGCTCGATGTACTTAAAGAGCAGATAGGCGTTTTCTTTGAGCGTGTAGCTGTACTGCTGTGGCCAGGGGCTGTTGCCGGTGCGCAGCGTATCGATGGCGAACGACTTCCACTGCGCGCTTAGGCCCGCGAGAAAGCTTGGATAGCTGGCCCAGGTTTCTGGATTACTGTTGAGGCCATGGACGAGGATGACCGGCCGTGGCTGCACGCTCAGCTGGCGTGTTTGCTGGCTATAGATGGTGTTGCCTGCGCGCAGCTGAACCTTGATGCGGTAGGGCGCGTGTGGTGCTGGGGCACTGGGGCTGCCGCCGGGCTGCCACGCTTTATCGCTTGTGTCCCATAGCAGCGTGGTGGTGGTTGTGGACTGCGGCGGTAAGATCAGCTGCTGCGATCCATCTGGCAGCAGTTGATCGGTGGCGCTGTCTAGGAAGCGCGCTTCCACGGCGATGTTGCTGCTTAGCGGATTGTGCAGCGTGGCCTTGATCTGCACTAGGTTGCCATCATACGTGCCTGCGGACGGCACGCTGATCCACTGGTTGGGATTGCTGACTGACTGCTGCTCAAAGACTACATCGCTGACTGTGGGCGGCTGACTGATGCCGCCGACAGTCCAGCTTACCTGCGCATAGGCCATGATCGGATCGCCGATATTTTCCTTGATGTAGTGGTACCAGCCGTAGGTTTCGTTGGTCGAGTGGTTGTCGAAGGGCAGCGTAAAGTCCTGGTCGCCGCCGGGCGTCTCCAGAAATAGCGGAATCGCCTCCGCCTCGAAGAACTCGGGGGCCTCGCCAACAGGATGGTTGTAGATGGTGAAGTCCAAAACGGTTAGCTGGGGCCATTCTGCCGTGCCGTTATCGTTGTTTGTGTTGCCCATCACTTCACCGTAGACCCACATTCCATAGGTGCAGGCGACAGGGTCAAGCGTTAGGCGTCCAGCGAAGTATGACGGCTCGCCCTGCCCGACGGTCTCTGTCCACCATGGAAACTCGTCGTGCAGCTCAGCATGGTCGTTGAGGCTTAGGTCGCCGGTCATGCTGGTCAGCTCCCACTCGATGCTGTCGACAAAGTCTTGGCGCGTGTCAAAAACAACCTGCACAGCGGCGTGGTGCTCTACATCGGCTGTGATCGCACCTTCGGCGACGGAGTCTTGGAGATCGTAGGTGATGACCATCTTCCAGGTCTCACGGGTGATTGCGTTAGCACAGGTGCCCGCAGCCTGGCGCGCTTGGGCGGCTACAGGCTGGCTGCTCACTCGCGGCAGCCAGGTGATGAGCATAAGCAGCGCTAGCGTAAGCACAAGGCGCTGTTGGGTGGTCCGAGCGTGCATTGTTTACCTCAGCGTACTACAGAATTGTGATGACTCTGCAAGCGCGCCGAGCGCATATCGTGGCCCAGCTGTAGCGCTTGTTGGTAGAGCATAGCAGGCGCATCGTTTGAAAACCGTTTGAGTTCGTCAGCGGATGGGCGATTGTTATGGCACGCTATGCGCATCAAGCTGTGCTAGCCGATCACGGTAGCGCGCTAGCGGTGTGGTGGCGTAGAGCGTGGTGTAGAGCGCATGCGCCGAGCGGCGCAGCTGTTCGCTCGCGGTAATCGTCCACAGCGTGTAGAGTGCGGCCGCTCGTTCGCGTAGAGAGGTTGCCTGCTCCAGCAGTGTCAGGAGCTGCTGCCAGCCGCGGTCATGGCTGACATAAAGGTAGGTCAGATGTGCCTGGACAAGGCTGGCCTCCCAGACGGTGGTGAGCTGACCGATCTGCTTGGCTAGCTGTACAGCAGTGTGGGCGGCGGCAAGCGCCTCGTCGCTGCGACCTTGCTGCTGAAGCAGGCGCGCTTGCTCGATGAGCAGCGGTGCCGCTTGATGCAGCACATTCAGCGCGGTGAGCTGCGGTATGGCCTGCGCGTAGAGCGCGAGCGCTTGCTCCGGTTGATCCGTGCGGGCATACAGCCGGCCCAGATCGCCGCAGCAGCGGGCGATCTCGCGTGGCTCGCCCGACGCCTGCATATGCTCAACAGCCTGGGCTAGGTAGCGCTGAGCTACGGCGTAGTCGCCAAGTGCTAGCGCAATGCGGCCAAGGCCGTTGCAGGCCCAGCCCTGCCCAAGCAGCCAGCCTTGTCGCTCGGCGCTGCTCAGTGCCTCGACCCAGGCTGTGTGCGCTTCGCTATAGCGCTCAAGCACAAAGTAGGTTGAGGCTAAGCTGTCGAGCACGCCGGTGTGCTCCATAAAGCTTTGACAGCGCTGCGCGTAGCTGCGCGCCTCCTGCAGGTAGACCAGGCCGTCGTGTGGGTAGCCCATCCAGCAGTACAGCATGCCGAGATTATTGGCGGTGCGCAGGATGCCGAGTGCGTCATCAATGCTACGGAAGCGCTCCAGCGCTTCTTTGAAGTAGTGCGCGGCCTGCTGCTGTGTGTGCTGCTGGTGCACACAGGCAACGCCCATGCCGCTGAGCAGCAGCGCCTGCATATAGCTGCTGCCAAGCTGGCGGTTGAGCGCCAGGCCACGCTCAAGGTAGTGTAGCGCAGCCGCAGTGCGCGCATGGTGCGTGTGCAGATCTGCCAGCATAAACATGCTGCGAATTGTGTTCAGGACATCGCCTGTCGCTGTGTAGCCGGCGATTGCTTGCTCCAGCACCTGCTCACACTCCTGCGCATCTTTGCCGAGGTAGCGCAGCGCAGTGCCCCAGATGCGCAGCACATCGCTTTGCCACTGTGGTGCAGCGCAGCGCTCCGCTAGTGTGCTCAGCGCTGTGAGAGTTGCGCGCAGCTGGGCGATATCGCCGATCAGCTGCTCAAAGGTGGCCTGCTTGGCAAGCAGCAGACAGCGCGTGTGCTGTATCTGCTGGTGTTGTTGATCGTCAAGCTCGCTCCATTCGGAGCTATGCTCCAGCAGCTCCAGCTGCTGCACGGCTGCACTGAAGCGCTGCTGACCCTCGGGAATCCAGCCGACGGCCTCATAAAAGTGCGCCAGCGTTTCCGCTCCCCGCTGGATGTCGCTGTAGCGCCGCAGGGCCAGCGCCCAGTCGATCCACTGGCGCAGGTTGTCAATCTCGTCACGGATGGCCGCCAGCGCCTGGCGGTCATGGTGCTGGCACAGCGGCTGTTCCCACTCTGCCAGCATCTCGGTGTAGTGTTCGATGAAGCGCGCCTGCGTTGTATCCTGCTCGTGCGCCAGTGCTTGCAGCTGCTGGGCCGCGTACTGGCGGATGAGCGGGTGCAGGTCGTAGCGGCTATGCGCCGTGCGATGCACCAGCGAGGCATCGACCAGCAGGCTCAGCAGCTGCAGCGAAGCAGCAGCAACCGCTGCGGCCGACTGGCGCGTAAATGCGCCGCGAAAGACGGTTAGGCGCGCCAAACAAAGGCGCTCTTGATCCGCTAGCAGCTGCCAGGAGTGCTCAAAGACTGCACGTAGGCTGCGGTGACGCGTAGGTAGATCGCGGGCAGTTGAGGCGAGGAAATCGAGGTTGCTGATGATCTCTTGCACAATCGCGGCTGGCTCAAGCATGTGCGTCCAGGCTGCCGCTAGCTCTAACCCTAGCGGCAGCCCAGCAACCAGTTGACAGATCTGCACGACCGCCGTTTGATTGTGCGCTGTGAGCTGAAACTGGCGCGTCGCCCGTTGTGCGCTCTGCACAAAGAGCTGGATGGCGCTGTATGCCGCCGGATCGTCGGAGGCGGTATGGGCAGGTGTTGGTAGCCCGGTGAGGCGGAAAACCCACTCATCACGGAGCTGGAGCCGCCGCCGCGATGTCACAAGTATGGTTGTTGCTGGTGCCTGCTCCAGTAGCTCGGCGATCACGGCTGCGCTGTCAAGCAGGTGCTCGGCATTGTCTAGCACCAGGATATGCGGCTGCGCCTGAAGCAGATTGGCAACCTGCGCCAGCAGCACACGCTGCTGATCAGGGATGCCACCGAGTGCCGTCGCAATGGCGGCAAGCAGCTGATCCACAGACTCGAGCGGTGTCAGTGCAATAAAGCTTAGCACGTGCCCGCTGTCGATGAGCTGCTGGGCTAGCGTTAGCGCTAGGCTGGTCTTGCCAACGCCGCCAGGCCCGGTGATGGTTACGAGCCGCACTGCCTGGTCGGCCACCATGGAGTTAAGCTGCTCTAGCTCGGCGCTGCGCCCAATCAGCGCGCTAGGCAGGGCCGGGAGGCGCGAGCGCTGCGCTGAGGCGACTTGCCGCTCGAGTTTGGGCTGCTGTAGCGCTGCTTTGGCTGCATGGTCGCGCCAGTGCTGATAGCTCGTTCTGGTGGCCGCGCTTGGCCCAACCTTTAGCTCGTCCTGCAGCAGCTGTGCACAGCGCTGATACGTCTGCTCAATGGCCTGCTGATTGCCGCTGTAGGCATGCAGGCGCATCAGCTGGCTATAGGTGGCCTCGTTGAGCGGATCATGGCCACGTAGCTGCTCGGCCCAGCACAGCGCCGTCTGCCAGGCCCCGGCCTCCTCGGCGATCACGACAAGCGACTGTAGCGCTTGGGCATAGGCGCTGCGCAGCCGCTCGCGATGCGGCTCCAGCCACTCATCATAGCCATCCGGAAGCAGCTCGCCGCTGTAGAGCTGGACTGCGCGCTCAAGCGCCTGCTGGCGGCTGGGCGCACCAGCCGCCAGCAGCTGCTGTGCAGCGTGCAGGGCGTGCTCAAACTCAGCAACATCGAGCGTGTATGGCCCGGCCTTGCGCCAAGCAATGGTGTGGCGGGTGGTCTCTAGATAGCGGTCTGGCTCCGGCAGCGCGGCGCGCAGTTGATAGAGCAGGTTGCGTAGGTTGGTGCGCGCTTGCTGCTCTGAGGTGTCGGGCCATAGCCGAAACGCCAGCTCTTGGCGCCGCACTGGCGCTCCGCGCAGCAGCAGCAGCCATGTCAGCAGCGACCGGATTCGATCTGCATCGAGCGTGGTGAGAGGGCGATTGTTGTAGCGAACGCTGTACTGTCCCAGCAGATGGATCTGTAGCAGACCGGGCATGGCGCACCATTGAAACATATGAACGACTAAATTATACACCGCCTCGCTCGCTCTTCCGCTGGCGCTGGGGCCATGCTATGATGGCGCTACCGCCGGAGCTTCGCCCACTGCCACCGTCTACACGTGCTTGTGTAGGCGCAGACTCTATGCAGATCGCTGGATACGCTGGTTTTTTGGAGGTGCAATGATGAAGCTGATTAAGCGCTACCCGCTACCATCCTTCTTCGCCTTGGCGTTCCTCATTACCTGGTCCTTGCAGCTGGCGGCGATTGCGCTCGCCGCTGACCGCGCTATGACGCTGAGCAACGAGACGAACTTTACGGCGTTTGTGGACCTGCTGCTGCTGCGGCTGCCCTCCGAGCGGCTGCTTGTGTATCTGCTGTTCGCCCTCGGTGCCGGGCCGCTGATCGCTGCTATCGTCGTTACCGCCGCCGATGAGGGCCGCGCCGGGCTGCGCGATCTCTGGCGGCGCTCGACGAAGTGGCGGCTCGCACCGCGCTGGTACGCGGCGGCGCTGGGCATCCCGCTGCTGCTCAGCCTGGTCAGCGCGGGCCTCGGCTGGCTGGCCGACGGCAAGCTCGACTACCAGTTCAAGCTGCCGCTGACGCAGTTCCTGCCGTTTCTCCTGTATATGATCGTGTTCACCGGCATCGCCGAGGAGCCAGGCTGGCGCGGGTTCGCCCTGCCGCGCCTACAGAGCCGCTACAGCGCCGAACAATCTAGCTGGATTCTCGGCCTGCTCTGGGGGGTGTGGCACTATCCGTTTATTATCTACTACAACCTCGACCAGGGCGTCGGCCCGCTGATTGGCTCGCTCGTGGGGCTGACGCTGGGCATCGTCGGCTGGACGATCGTCAACAACTGGCTCTATAACTGCACTGCGAGCGTGTGGCTGATCATCCTGCTGCATGGCTGGGGCAATACGGTGCAGTCCTACCTTGTGCTGTCATCGCAGAGCTATGTTGCCCAGTCGCTGTATGGCGTGCTGCCCTGGGCCATCGCGGCGCTGCTGCTGCGCATTTACGGCAAAGAGAATCTGGCCCCGCACCAGCGACCGCAGAAGCCCGTGCCCTCCACTGGCAGCGCTCCCGCGCAGCAGCGCTAGCGCCGCCGCGATGTTTCGGGCCGATGGCCTGCCTGGTTCGTGATGTGCGCCCGCCAGCGCTGCGTAGGTGCCGACGGCTTGGCGGCGAGGCCGCGATCTGCTCGCCCAGAGAGCTGGTCCGACCGCGCCGCGGAGCCGCCGATCAAAACGAGCCTGCGCCCGAGCACCAGCGCCGACTCTGTCTGCCACACCACGGTCGCTAACCGCGGTGGCTGATTCATCAACCATCCTATCCTGCTGATTGACCATGGGCTGCCGCTCAAACGAGCCTGCGCCCGAGCACCAGCGCCGACTCTATCTGCCGCACCTCGGTCGCTAAACGCGGTGGCTGATTATCAAACCAAGGCGAGGCGGGTGTGGGCGCGTGCAACAGCCTTATGCTAGGAGCGAGCGACGCGGCCGCTATGCATATGCTGGCGCAACAGCGGCGCGGTGGGGCTGCGTGGGCAGGCTGTTTTTTTGAAAAAGAATCGTCGCTGGTTGAGCGCGGCAGGTGCGGCGGCACGCCATGCCCTGGCGGGCAGCGTCGTTGCCAGCCCGCTCGTCGCGGCGACCAGCCACTATCGGCGCTGCCTACATTCTCTAGCGCCCACCGAGCTAGGCACAAACCGCCGCCCGGAATGGGATGTTCCGAGCGGCGGGTGCGGCGGGCGTTCGCGGGGCTAGCGGGCGATCCATGGCATGTAGACGCGCCAGCCGGGTACGGCGACACCAACGCAGCCGGCGAGCAGTTGGACATCGGCGGTTGTGATCATGCCGTCGCGATCAACGTCGAAGCGGATGGCGTAGCTCTGATCGCCTAGGCTGCTGCCGATGCGGGCCTGCACGGCGGCTAGGTCGGCGGCATCGCCAGAGCCAGAGCCATCGACGTCGCAGAAGGCGGCCTTGTTGCTGACGTTGACCGTGACCGGCACCGCCACGCTGCCCAGGCTGGAGGAGACCGTGATGGTGGCGGTCTGCGTCCCGTCTGTCAGCAGGATCGGGTTGAGCACGATTGTGCTGACAAACGGTGTTGAACCAGCGGCGGCGCTGAAGTCCAGCCAGGGTGCAGCGCTGCTCAGCGTCACCGCAGCGCCGGAGCGGCTGAAGGCTTCCATGACCTGCTGCGGCAGCTGGCCGCCTTGCGCCAGATCGACATCGAAGGTCATGCTCAGCGGCGCGACCTGGAGCAGGTCGGGCGCAGGCGCGTCGCTGACCAGTGGATCGCTACCGTCGGCTAGCTCGGCGCTGTCGGAGCGGCCGTCGCCGTCGCTGTCGGCCTGGGTGGGGTCGGTGCCGCGGGCGTGCTCGGTGCGCCAGAGCAGGCCATCGCCGTCGCTGTCGCTGAGGGCATCGGCGGCGTTCAGCAGGTTCAGGCCGAGCGTTGACTCCTCGCTGTCGAGCAGGCCATCGCCGTCGTAGTCGGCTGCGACTGTTAGCGTGAGGCTGGCGCTGCTGCTCAGGCCGGCGGCGTTGGTGGCGCGCAAGGTCAGCGTATGCTGGCCAGCGCTGAGCGTTGTGTTGAGCGTGTCGCCGCTGCCTAGCACGCCGTCGCGGTCGCTGCTCCAGACCAGCTGCTCGCCAGCGAGCGGGTCCTCCTGCGGATCGCTGGCCTGGCCGCGCATGGTGACTGGCTGGCCCTCTAGGAAGCTCGCGTCCGCAGCCGGAGCGGCGATAAACACTTCTGGCGGCTGGGCGGCCACGCTGAAGGCGGCGCTGGTGGCGCTGGCCGCGTTGAGACCATCGCTGACCCAGACGCGCACCCGTGCTGAGTTGCTGCCAGCCAGCAGGGTCGCTGGCAGCGTGGTGCTGCCCGATCCGGCGGCAGCGGCCAGCGGAGTCCACGTTGCGCCATCATCGCGGCTGAACTGGACCGACACGGCCAGCGAGTCGCCGTCTGGATCGCTGGCCGTCCAGCTCGCCACCAGCGCATCGGTCACGCTCTCGCCGCCGGATGGGCTGGTGATGCTGACGCTGGGCGCGGCCGCACCGCCGCTCCAGCTCGCCAGCACTGTATCGGCGTGAACCAGATCGATCCTGACGACGCCAGGGGCCTTGGGCAGATTGGCGAAGAACAGGGACGCAGCGCTTTCCGGCGGGCCGGGGTCATGCGCATCGTGGGGCGTGGTGTGGTGATCGCCGACCGGGAAGACGCCCTGGCGCAGCAGCTCGCTGCCGGCGGCATCGTACTCGACCAGCGCGTAGCCCGCGATGTAGTCGGCGCTGAGCGGCACGCTGCTTGGCTTTAGCTCGACGAGGTCGATGCTGCCGGTCACGGCGACATCGTCATGGTTGATGCGACCGGCGATGCTTAGCCGATCACGCAGGTCTGTCTGCGCAGGCGGGCGCTGGGTGCGCTGGCCAGGCTGGTAGATCGGGCGCAGCGAGCTAAAGCGCTCGGCCAGCAAGAAGTTGATATCCGACGGCTCCAGAAACGTATTGGTGCCAGAGCGGCCACAGGCGTAGCTCATGATGGCCTTGCCGCGGTTGGTATCTGGGCCGCCGCTGTTCTGTGGCAGCAGCTGAGCGCCTGAGATCGGGTTGACGATCGGCTCCTGCACGCCGACGCGCAGGTAGAGCGAGCGCCCCATGGTGAAGGTCGCCCCGGCGTCGCCACAGGCTGCCGCGTTGCCCATCGAGTCATTGAGTTCGGAGGCGCCGGAGTGGTGGTCGCCGCTTGCTCCAGCCGAGGGATAGCTGGCGTAGTTGATGGCAGTATTGGGGACCAGGCCCATCATGTGGGCCAGCTCGTGGGCGAAATAGCGGCTGGCATTGCCATCGCCGACGGCCCAGCCAAGGTATTGGGGATACTCCGGCCCGCAGATGTCGATATCAATGTAGTCGAGCACATCGCTGACCAAATTGTCGATGCACTCCTGATAGCTGTTCCAGCGGCTCAGCGTACCGAACGATCCCAGGCCGGCAGCCTTGCTTGTGCCGGCGATGCTCGGCTCGACTACGCCGAACGCAATGCCGGCTTTGCCTGTTGTGGTGCTGTTATAGCGCTGGCGGATCTGCTGGAAGAGCAGGCCGGCCTGCAACCACTGATCTTGCTGATCGATGGCGACCTGGGCGTTGCCGGTGATCTGACTCTTGCGGATGACCTCGGCGCTCCAGACTGGCTCCAGGCCGCCGGGAAAGATACGGGTGCGGTAGTCGGCCAGACTGCCGCTGATGCTGCGTTTGAAGGCGTTGATCTGCGCGCCGCTGAAGGTGTCGGGCACGATCGCGATAAGCAGCACCCGCGGCCACGCCCCGGCGGCGAAGGTCGCCGGGAAGCTGGTGGCGGCGGCGGTGCGCCCGTTGGCATGCAGCTGCATGGTGATGCTCTGGTCGCCAGAGCCAGTGTAGATGATATTGGAGATATTGACGGCTTGAGTCATGTCGCGCAAGACCCCGGTTGGCGGCGGGCCAACGGTGAGCGGGATAGCGGCGCGCAGCGGCTGGCCGATCGTGTACTGGCCGATCTGCACCTGGAAGTAGTCGAGCTGCACTTGGTCGGTCGCCCGCAGCGGCTGATCGACGCTGACCCAGGCCGAGGCCACGGTGGCGTTGCCGGCCGACAGCGGCATGCCGACGTAGCCCTGATTGAGCTGGCCGCGGGCGATGCTCAGGTTGAGCTTGCGGAAGTCAGCGAAGGTGGCAGCGGCCCCGGCGCAGGCGTTGTTGACCACCAGGTTGCCCGATGTGTCGCTGGCCTCTAGGGTCAGGCGGGCCAAGCTTGGCGTGGCGAAGGCTGGCCGGGCTGGGCCGCTGCCAATCGTGACGGTCGCCTGTGGATCGATATTGCTGCCTCTGATCTCGACCTGGCCGCCGATGTTGGTGCCGCTCGGCGACACGCTGAAGATACGTGGCACGGCGCAGAACGCGGTTCCAGTGGTGTTGTTGAAGCTGGTCGTGCGCTTGCCGCGGCGCACGCTGACTGCGCCGGAGATGTTCTCTGGGCGCAGTCGGACCGTGATGTATGTGCCGTTGGCGCGCACCACGTCGGCGGCTGCCCCGCCGACCTCGACTGACACCGCGCCGACATCGGAGCCGAAGCCCGAGCCATTGATGGTGATGGTCTGGCCGGCGCTGCCGCTGGTCGGCGTGATGCCGGTGATCGTTGGCACCTCCTCGGCGAGCGGCGGCAGGAACGAGCCACGCACGCTGATGCCGCCGTCGGGGTGGGCGAACCAGACGCGGTCGGCGCGGTCGGCGGCGATGTCGCTGACCTGCGCGGCGCGGATGCCGCTGTTGTTCCAGTAGAACCAGCGCCAAGTGTCATTGGCGGTCTCGACGCTGTTGCCAGCCCAGACCCGCGCTAGCTCGTCGGTTGTCAGCGGGGCTGGGCCGACGCTGCCAGCGAGCGCGCTAAAGGCCGTCGCCGCCAAGTCCAGGCGCACCACGCCGCCGGAGGTGCTGGCGAACAGCGCGCCGTCGCCGCGCTCGGTCAGGTCGGTAATGCTATTGGTGGCGGGAGCGGGGAGGCCGCCGTTTTCGCGGCTGAACAGCGTCCAGGAGGCGTCGGCGGCGTTGAAGCGGGCCAAGCCAGCGCTTGATCCAGCCCAGAGATTGCCGCCACGGTCGGCCAGCAGGCTTGTCACTGGCGCGTTGCCCGTGGGCGGCGTGATGCGGGCGACCAAGCGGCTGCGGTCGTAGAGCGCGACGCCGTCGTCGAGGCCCAGCCAGATGCGGCCCTGGGCGTCCTCGGCCAGGGCGTGCACCGGCTCGTTGAGGTCGAGGCCGGGAATGGTCTGCCAGTCGCCAGCAGGCGTCCACCACTGCACGCCGCCAGCGTGGCCGATCCAGATGTTGCCGCTGCGGTCGCCTAGCACGGCGGAGACGGCGGCTGGCTGGTGCAGCCAGGTCAGGCCATCGGGCTGGAGCGTGTGCAGGGTGTCGGCGCTGGCGGCGAACAGGCGGCCGCGCACAGTCCAGATTTTCTGGATGGGTCCGCCTGGGTCAAGCTGATTCCAGCGCTGGCTCAGGCTGTAGATCATGTCGCCGCGGGCAGCGAAAACCTTCTCGCCGACCGCCGCCAGCGCGCTGAGGGCGCTAGCGCCGTTGGCGGCCCCGATGGGCGCGTTGAGGCGGGTGAAATCGCTGGCCCGCAGCGTGGCTAGGCTGGCGTTGCCGTCGCGACGCGCCTCGAAGGCGCTCAGGCCACCGCTGGTGCTGAACCAGACGCGGCCATCGCCATCGACGCTGACGTTGTTGGAGTTTGTGGCGTAGGGCAGGCTGTAGACGCTGTACTGCGGCGCGGCGCTGTCGGGCAGGCTGGCGGCCGGGTAGCGGCACACGCCGCCAAGGCCGGCAACCCACAGGTCGCGATTGCGGCCAAAGGCGATCTTCTGACCGACAAACGGATTTGTCGCACAGAGGGTCCCTAGATCGGTGCTGCTCCACGCGCCGGTGGTTGGCGAACGGCGCAGGCGGAACACGTGCGCTGGCGGATCGACGGTCGGTGCTTGCAGCGTCGGCCGTGTCCCCGCGCAGGATGTCCGCACCTGATTGACGCCCCAGTAGTACTGATTGAGCAGCAGCGGGCCAGGTCCATACTTGATCGACGAGGTTGTCGAGCAAGCGGGGCCGTAGGTGGCGTAGCTGTAGGCGCTGAGCGAGCCGGTGGCGGCGTACCAGGAGGGAACTCTGGTGAACCCGGCATTGACTGTATTGACGCCGAATGTCGGCGGCCGGTTGGCCCCGGTCGGCTCGATCGCCTGCACATCCCACTGATCAGCATGGACCAGGCTGGTCGCGCCGCTAGGCCAGCCGAGGTAGACCTGCTTGTTGGCCGCGAAGTATGGCCGTGCGCCCTCGCGATCCCAGCTGACCGCTGTCGCCGAGCCGCCTAGATTGTAGAAGGTCTGGGTGGGCAGCGCGTCGCTGCCGTAGGTGTAGAAGAGCCAAGCGCCAGCGTTGGTGCCGATCACCAGCGCCCGCTCATCGCCGTCGAGCGCGGTGACGCTCTGGCTGGCGAACGGGAAGAAGTCCCACTTGCCGAGCTGCACCAGCGGCCCATCGCCCAGCGGGATGCGCCAGACGCCGGTGCTGCCCACGCCGCCGACGCCGCCGCCCATGATCAAGGCATGGCGGTTGCGCGGCGAGTAGACCGCACTGGAGTATTGCTTGATCTTGGAGGCAGGCGGCGTAGCGTATGGCTCGGCGGTGCTGACTGGCTGCACAGGCAGCTCGAGCGGCGTGCGCCACAGCTCGCCGGTCTGCGGGTCAAAGGCCAGCAGGCGAGTGGTCGCTGTGCCGCCTGCGATGTAGATCAGTCCGGTCGTCGGGTCCGCGAAGGCCACCGCGCGCGATTCTGGCTGTGGCAGGGTGGCGGGCAGCACCGCGACCTCGCCGCCGTCGGCCCGCAGCGTCAGCCGCAGCACCGTGTCGAACATGCTGGTCACGCTCTTGCCCCCAAACACATAGATCGCCGCGTCGACGCTGGAGTACACCGCTGACTGCGCATCCATGGCCTGGGGCAGCGCGAAGGGTGCCGTGCTGATGCTTTCGCTGGCCACATCGAACAGATAGACGCTGTCCAGCGGGCCTGCGGCTTGGCTGTAGCCGCCAAGCACGACAATTGTGTTCAGCTCAGGCTGATAGACTGCGCTGGCGCTGTGCAGCGGCTGTGGCAGCGTTGCGGCCAGCGTGCGCACCGTCCCGTCGGTGGGGTTGATGGCGTAGATCGTAGCGACCATGCTGCTGCTGCTGCTGGGGCTGCCGCCAAAGACATACACGGTGTCGTTCGATTCAGCGTAGGCGGCGGCGGACAGCGCGAGCGGCGCTGGCAGGGTGCCCAGCACGATGCTGCTGCCCGATCCGGCATCGACCACGCTGATCGCTGCGCTGGCCGCGCCAGATCGGTAGCCGCCGACCAGCAGCGCCCGATCAAGCCGCGGCACGTAGGCTGTTCCCGCGCCGTAGAGCGGCTCAGGCAGGGTGTTGAAAAACTCATCAACCGGCGTGGTCGCTGGCTGGGCTGGCGAGACGTAGCCAACTAGCGCTGGCGTGCCGACAGGCGTGCCAGCAACGCCGCTGAGGGCATCGCGATAGTCGGCGGTCAGGTGCCAGTTGGCAAGCAGGCCAGCCGGGTGCTGGTCGAGGGTGCTGTAGGCGTCGCGGCGGGTCTCGATGCTGCTGCGGGCGTAGCCCCACAGGCGCACCTCTGCGATGTCGCCTACAAAGTATTCGATGCTCCGGTCGTTGCCGATGTGCAGCTCGCTGGTGCCGCCCACCACGCCCGACCCGGCGATGCTGTAGTAGCCAGTCGAGTCGCCATTGATGATGATCTCTGCCAGGTAGCTATTTTCCCATGGGTCGTAGAAGGTCGATACGGCGATGTGCGACCACTGATTGAGCGGGATGGCCATGGTGCTCTGGATGGAGCTGGGGCCGCCGCGATAGAAGCGAACGTAGCCGTTGCATAGGCCGAACCAGAAGCCGCTTAGGTAATCTTTGCCGACCACTGCCCGGCAGCCGCTCAGGTTGGTCGGGTAGATCCAAGCCTCGATGGTCCAGTCCTCGCCGAGTGTCGGCACAGCGGCGTGCGGCACTGCGATGTAGCTAGCGCCATTGAGGTACAGCGACGGCCCGGCATCCGAGCTAGCGCTGCCTAGCGCTGCGGCTTGCTGCGGGGCCGCCGGGCGGATGCTGGCAGGCGCGGCGCTGAGCACACCTGGCACAACCAGAACAAGTATTAAAACCAACCGAGTCCATACACGGCGCATAGCTGCCTCCCTAGAACAAGAAGAGTGTTGGTGTGATCGGTGGCGGGGTGCGGCGCAGATAGGATCGCCATCGTATCGTTGCTTTGAGGATGCGCTCCTCGTCACTAGCATCCGCCATCTGGGCGCGCAATGCATGCCATTTTTTGCCAAAAGCCAGCGGCTGGGCTAGAATCGCCCCACTGATCGTGGAGAAGCAGCAATGGTCCGATCAAGCGCCATATCCCCTGATGCCTTTACCAGCTTTGGTGCCTTTTTGAAATATCTGCGCAAGCGCGCGCAGCTGAGCCAGACCGAGCTAGCCATCGCGGTTGGCTACAGCACCGGCCAGGTCTCGCGGCTTGAGCACAATCAGCGCCTGCCCGACCTCACCGTGCTGGCCGCGCTGTTTGTGCCAGCCCTGGCGCTTGAGCATGAGCCGGAGCTGGTGGCGCGCCTGCTGGAGCTAGCGGCCGCCGCCCGCGGCGAAACGCTGGCCGGGCGCAGCGTTAGCTTGAGCCACACCGAGCGGCGCGTCGAGGTGCTGGAGGACGTGAGCGACGCCGCACCAACCCTCGCCGTGCCAGCCACCGGACTATTTGGCCGCGAGGCCGATATCGCCGCTGTCTGCGCCTGCTTGCTGCGCGCTGACATCCGCCTGGTCACGCTGGTCGGCCCGCCTGGTGTGGGCAAAACCCGTCTGGCCCTGCATGTTGCGCGGCGGCTGACGTCGGCGTTCGATGAGATCACCGTTATCTCGCTGGCCGCGCTGGCCGATCCGGCCCTGCTGCTGCCGACGCTCGCTCAGTCGTTCGCTGTGCAGGTCGGCGGCGATCAGGCCCTGCTGGCCCAGCTGGCGACGGCGCTGCACAACCGTCGCGTGCTGCTGGTGCTGGATACTTTCGAGCATATTTTGGCCGCCGCACCGCTGGTGGCCGACCTGCTGGCCGCCGCTCCCGGCCTGCTGCTGCTGGTGACCAGCCGCTCGGTGCTGCGCATCTCCGGCGAGCACCAGTACCAGGTCGCGCCGCTGGAGCTGCCTGCGCTGGCCGCGCTGCCGCCGTTGGCCGAGCTAAGGCGGCTGCCGGTGATTGCGCTGTTTCTGGCCCGCGCCCAGGCGGTGAACCCGCAGGTCGCCCTGTCCACGGCTAGCGCCCTGCCAATCGCGGCGATCTGCGTCCAGCTCGACGGTCTGCCGCTGGCGATTGAGCTGGCGGCGGCGCGCATGAAGCTGCTTAGCCCGCAGTCGCTGCTGACGCGCCTCGTCCACCGCTTCCATCTGCTGACCGACGGTGCCCGCGACCTGCCGCCCCGTCAGCAAACCCTCCAGCGAGCGATTGACTGGAGCCACGATCTGCTCGATCCAGACGATCAGGTGCTGTTCGCCCGCCTATCTGTGTTTGTGGATGGCTGGACCGAGACGGCCGCCCAGGCCCTGGCCGATCCTGGCGCGCCGCCGATCCTGCCTCGGCTGGCCACGCTGCTCGACAATAGCTTGCTCCAGCTTGACCCGAACTCTGGGGCCGACGAGCCGCGCTTCTTCATGCTCGACACCATCCGCGCCTACGCCCACGACCGGCTGCTAGCCAGCGGCGAGCACGATCTGATCGCCCAGCGCCACGCCGAGCACTTTCTGGCCCTCGCCAGCGCCGCCGAGCCGGCCCTGACCGGTGCCGAGCAGGCGCTCTGGTTCGACCGGCTGGGCCGGGAGCACGGCAACTTGCGCGCGGCCCTGGTCTGGCTGCAAGCTCGCGGAGCGGTCGAGCCAGCCCTGCGCCTGGCCACTGCGCTGTGGCGCTTCTGGTTTGTGCGCGGTGCGCTTAGTGCGGCGCGCGGCTTCTTGGAGCCGCTGCTTGCCCAGGCCGATCAGGCCGGCGATCTGCCGCCGGATTTGCGCGCCAGGGCGCTGAGTGCGCTGGGCATTCTGGCCGTCGAGCAGGGCGATTTCGATCAGGCCCAGTGCTGCTCCGAGCGCAGCCTTGCTCTTTACCGCCAGCTTGGCGACAAGGCGGGCAGCGCGGCCGCCCTGACCCTGCTGGGCAGCGTCGCCCTGCGCCGCGGCAGCTACGCTCAGGCCACTGCGTGGTTCAGCCAGTGCCTGGACCTGCGTATGGAGCTAGGTGATCCCTACCCGATTGCGGCGGCGCTGAACAACCTCGGCCTCGTCGCTCGTGAGCAGGGCGACGATCTGCAAGCCACGGTGCTGTATCAGCGCAGCCTCGATATCAAGCGCCAGCTTGGCAATACGCGCTCGATTGCGCTGGCCCTCAACAATCTCGGCGATGTTGCGTATGACTGCGGCGACTATGCCAGGGCGCACGACCTGTTTCAGGAAAGCCTGGAGCTGTTTCAGCAGCTTGGCGAAACCTGGGGCATCGCCCTGCTGCTGACCAACCTTGGCAACGTGGCCCATGCCCAGGGCGATCCTGTCCAGGCGGCCCAGCACTACCTTCAGAGCCTGCTGCTGTATCGCGATATGGGCACCCGTCCCGATGTCAGCGAGTGCCTGGAGGGGCTGGCGGCTTGCGCGCTGGCCAGCGGCAATCTGGAGCGGTCGGCCAGCCTGTACGGCGCGGCGACGGCCCTGCGCAAAGCGCTCGGGTCGCGCCTGCCGCCCTCGCGGCGGGCCACCGTCGAGCGCCAGATCATCCAGGCCCAGTCCGCCCTTGACCCGTCCACCTGGGCCGCTGCCTGGGCGCGCGGCCACGCCCTTGGCCTGGAGCGCGCCATCGAGTACGCGCTGGAGGCGGCCAGCGCCGCCGACCAGTGAGGCCGACATGCCAACGCCCGGCCCGCCCATGCTGCCGACCGGGCCGCTCTACACGCTATATCTAAGGATGAAGGATGGATGATGAAGCATCACATAGAAGCGCTACGCCAACCACTGCTTGGTCTTGCTGTGTGGGCTCGAGCAGCGCCGCCTCCATGTGCATGTTCGATATCGGCCCCGCCCGAACCGTGATCAACCGCTTGGGAAACGCGGTCGCGTTGGGCGCATACAGCCTGCATGGCTCGTGTGCATGGCGTATTTGTACGCAGAGCGTATTATTACCGGGTCTGATGATCAGCATCTTAAGCGCGACAGTAGTCTGCTTTCTGATCACCTGCGCATTGAACGGATTGCGGCTGATGATCTTGGCGGTATCAGCCTCTACCTAAGCCAAGCCTATATCCTTGACCTATTCCCCAATGCGTCTGATGATGAGTACTGGCGGCTCCTCCTGCCTGGTGCTGAAGCTGGGCCTCTTGTTGTGGGTGCAGCAGGCATTGAACTGTGTAGCTAGCGTGTTTCGCCTTGGAGCGCGCAGGTTGTTCGCCCGCCGCCGCAGCCTAGCTGTCGCCACGCGGCGTCTCTGAGAGCTGGTCCGACCGCGACGACCCTGACGGGTACCCGGGGCTGCCAATCAAAACGAGCCTGCGACGTGGCACCAGCGCTGACTCTGTCCGCTGAACCACGGTCGCTGCACGCGGTGGCTGATTCAGCAATAAGCTCGCGCTGCTTGGAAAGCTGCCCGTGTCTGTGGTATGCTGAATTATGGTGTTAGGAAATAGGTTGCGCAGCCCAGGCATGGTGGGGCTAGGCGCGCAGCGCATTTTTGAAAAAGAATCGTCGGTGGTCGAGCGCGGCAGGTGCGGCGGTACGCCATGCCCTGGCGGGCAGCGTCGTTGCCAGCCCGCTCGTAGCGGCGACCAACGGCTCCAGGCGCAGCCCAGGGCCAGCCGCTCCCAACGGCAGCGCGCACCGGTTGAACTTGTGTTGTTCTATAAATTTACGAATTAAATTGCAAACATTTATATCAACATCTATAATTAGTAAAATTGATCCATTTTTACGCTACTGCCTTAGAATTACGTTAGTATCAGTAGATCACAGGACTCCCTGGGGCCAGGGTAAACGGTGTGGCGGCCGAATCGTGCGGTATCCTTTGTGGTGCCAACCAAGAAAGGAACCG
>JABXJS010000226.1 GCA_013538855.1 Herpetosiphonaceae bacterium | reverse complement strand
CGGTTCCTTTCTTGGTTGGCACCACAAAGGATACCGCACGATTCGGCCGCCACACCGTTTACCCTGGCCCCAGGGAGTCCTGTGATCTACTGATACTAATGGATGCTGCGTATCCATTAGCACTAGATACATCATTCGTTAATGGACAACTTGTTCATTAACGAGTATAGTGGAGAGCAGGCGAGCGCGTCTATAACTAATTATGCGCGCTCTGTTCGCTACTGAACAGTCGCCAAAGAACTGTTCATCAGCACGAGGAACCGATGCGCAATACAAAAAACGACCGCCGCTCGCAGCGCACGCGCGACCTGCTGCGTAGCGCACTGATCGAACTGATGCTCGAGAAGCGCTACAGCGAAATCACCGTGCAAGACCTCATCGACCGCGCCAACGTTGGCCGCTCGACGTTCTACAGCCACTTTCTGGACAAAGACGATCTGCTGATCGGCGGCTTCAACACCATGATCGATGCGCTCAGCCCGTTCAATAAGCTCCAGCCAGCTGCGGGGGAGCCGCTGGAGCAGCTTGATCTGACGCCGCTGTTCAGCCACATGCAGGAGCATGCGCAGCTCTACCGGGCGCTGCTGCATGGTGGCGGCCTCGACCTGATCTTCAGCAGCGGCCAGAGCCAGCTCCAGCGGCAGATCGAAGCCTATCTCGCCGCGCTCGCACCCCAACCAGCGCTGGCACTGGCGCTAATTGCAAGCATGATGACTGGCGCGATCTTTAATCTCGTCACCTGGTGGCTGAACAGCGCCAACAGCTACACACCAGCGCAGATCAACACGATCTACAAGCAGCTGGTGCTGCCTGGCGTGCGCGGGAGCTTGCAGCTCTAAGCAGGCGGTTGCGCGGTGGCGCTATTGTTGAGCACCAGCCTTAGCGCCTGCTCATGGGACAGACGCTGCCCCTCGGCCAGCGCTGTCGCCAGCGCCAGCGGATCAAGCTGACGTGGCAGCTCGTGTTGAATGGCGGCGTACACGCGCTGTTGACCACTATTGCGCGGCACCTGCATGACAGCGCGTAGATGATCCACATAGCCGAGGAGCTGGGCGGACAAGCGCCAGTTTTGCGCTATGCAGTAGATCTGGGCCGCAATATCGTAGGTCGTCAGCAACGTGCCACCTTGCACTGTACTAACGCGGAAACATGCAAACGCGGAGTGAAGAAAGTGCAGCGCTGACTGCACATCGCCCTGTGCGGCAGCAACACTGCTTAAGTTCGCACAGATGGTGGCCTCGTAATCCTTATTTTTGAGCTGGAGCGCTAGCTCATACGCACAGAGCAACTGTGTCGTGGCCTCGGCGAAGCGCTGCATCTGAAACAACGTCTCGCCGACATTATTGTAGGCGACGCACAGCATATAGTGATTGCCAATCTGCATAAACTGGCGCAGACTCTCGCGAAAGGCTGTCTCTGCATAAGGTAAGTCTTCGCAGCGGAGCGCAATAGTGCCCAAATTAAGCTGAACAACCGCCTGCCGCTGTAGATCGCCAGTCTGCTGCCAAATTGCCAAGCTCTGCTCGTACCAATGGGTCGCCTCAGCGAACAGGAGAAGATCCATTGCCTGAATACCGAGCACATTGTAGGCATGGCCACACAGTTCAAGTGCACCGACTGCCTGCGCAATATCCAGGCAGCGCCGCAAGCTTGCCTCGGCAGCGGCCACAGCACCGAGAAAATGCTGAAATGTTCCGGCATAGAACCACACAAAGCCAAGCGCGGTCGATGGCTCAGCAGCAGCATCGCAGAGGGCCAGCACCGCCTCGACCTGCTGTAACCCCTCCTGGTACGCAGCCTCTAGCGTCCAGAAGTAGGCTTGTGTTGCCACACAGCGAACTGCCAGCTGCACCTCGCGCTGCGCGATAGCCCACTGGAGCGCCCAGCTAGTATTTGGCTGATCTTCGCGAAACCAGGACATTGCACGACTGGACACCGAACCTGTCGCATCACTGCGCGCCTGCTCGATTGTGGCGATAATGGTAGCAGCAACCCACTGTTCCAGATCGAAGCGGTCGGTGCGCTGCCGCCAGAGCTGGGCCATAAATTGGCGAATCACAAACAGGTAGCGCAGCCAGCGCCGACCATCACTGCCTTGCTCGATCTGCAACAGGCTCGCGTCAACCAGCTCGTCGATCAGGGGATGCTGATCGATGCCGAGCCACGCTGCAAGGGCGGCCAAGCGCTCCAGCGGCCAGCCATTCGGCGCAAGGCTCAGCACTTGCGCCAGCTCCTGCGCCGCAGGCGAAAGCTGCTGATAGCTCCAGTCCAGCGCGACCTGCATACTTGCTGGCTGTGCAGCGCGGCCGTTAAGCGGCTCCGCCAACGGCGTCAGCGATGCGCGCAGCTGCTGCAAAATCTCTGCCGCAGGCCAGGAGCGCAGCTTACTGCTCACAAGCTCTAGTGCGAGCGGCACGCCATCTAAAAGGGTGCAGATAGCAAGCAGATCAGCCTGGTTAGCCGTGGTGAGCGTGAATGTGTGGTCATAGTTGGCCATGCGCTCAGCAAGTAGCTCAAGCGCAGGCGGGCGCGCACTGGCCACATCCGCAGCAGCATGCGTCGCCAAGGGCTTAAGCTGAAAGCGCTGCTCGCCATAGATATGCAGGGGCATGCGGCTCGTTGCGAGCACATACAGCTGCGGCGCGGTCTCCAGCATTGTGCGGACAACAGCCAGCGCAGGCGCTATATGTTCGCAGTTGTCCAACACCAGCAGGCTATGGCGGGCGCGCACGGCCGCGCACACATGCTCAAGCATCGTCATGTCGCGCTGCTGCGGTGCAGCGAGGCGCTGGGATAGCGCGGTGAGCAGCTGATCTGGCTGGGTGATCTGGGCGAGCGGAACCCAGATCACGCCATCGCGGAACATGCTAGAGCACGCTTGTGCGGTGGCGACAGCGAGGCGCGTCTTGCCGATACCAGGCGGCCCCACCACGGTGATCAGGCGCTGTTCGCCCTGGAGCAGGGCACTGAGCGCCGCAACTTCCGCAGTGCGGCCAATGCAGCGGGTGACAAAGGCTGGCAATGGATGCGATTTAGACGCTGATCGGTCAGCAGGCGGCGTCGGTACTCCCCGTGAGGGTGGGGCGGGCACTTGCAGCACGCTGACGATATGGTCAAACAGAGCTTTCGAAGGGCGACGCTGACCCTGTTCAAGCTTGGCCAGTGTGCTGACACCGCAGCCAAGTTTCGCAGCAAATTCCTTGCGCGTCATATCGTGCTGGCGGCGTTGAGCACGCAGCCACGTGCCAAAAGGAGCTGGATCCATAGAGCGGTACTTCCTGCTGAGCAAGCCAAGCGCAGTTGGTGGGCTACAGATCGCGTTGGTACACTAAAAAATCCACACAGTCGGGAGGTAGGCAGATTAAGTATAGCACGGATCTATTAATTGCCTATTAAAATAGCAGGCGCAATAGATGCGCCTGCCACGATGCATTAGCGGTTACTTAAGCTGCTTGGCATAGGCTTTACGGAACTTCGCGACCTTCGGTGCAACCACAAACTGGCAGTAGGGCTGCGCGGCGTTGTTCTGAAAGTACTCTTGGTGGTAGTCCTCGGCAACATAAAAGTTGGTCAAGGGCGTCACCTCGGTCACAATCGGGTTGGGCCACGTGTTGGCGGCATTCAGCTCAGCGATGGTCTGCTCGGCGATGCGCTGCTGGGCTGGCGAGTGATAGAAGATGGCCGAGCGGTACTGTGTGCCGACATCAGCACCCTGCCGATTGAGTGTGGTTGGGTCGTGGATGGCGAAGAAGACCTCGAGGATTTCGCCGAAGGAGATCACCGCGGGATCGAACGTCACCTGCACAACCTCGGCATGGCCAGTCTTGCCCGAGCACACCTCGCGGTAGGTTGGATTGCGAATATCGCCGCCAGCGTAGCCGGACTCCACCGAGATCACGCCGCGCAGATCATCAAAGACGGCCTCCAGGCACCAAAAACAGCCGCCGCCAAGCGTTGCTACTTCTTGCATATCATCCTTCCTGTGGGCTAGAGTTCATTGATCACTCTGCGAGCTGTGCAGAAACAGGGCCACAGCTCGCTGTACACGAATCACTATACCCCAAATTCAGGCGCATATTCCTTAAATGTATCTTGCGTCTAGGGCTGCTCCGCGGGCGCGCTCCCAGCTGGTGCCCAGCGTGTGCCCCAGTCGCGCATGGCCGCCATGATGGGCCACAGCGACTGGCCCAGCTCGGTTAGGGCATACTCGACGCGCGGCGGCACCTCGGGATAGATTGTGCGCGCGACAATCTGCTGCTCCTCTAGCGTGCGTAGCCGCTCTGTCAGCGTCTTTGGGCTGATGCCAGGCAACGCGGAGCGCAGCTCACCAAAGCGCTTGGTGCCGCTGAATAGCTCGCGCAGCAGCAGCAGCGTCCACTTACCTTCGAGAATTGATGCCGCGCGCTCGATTGGACAGCCTTTTTGACCCATTGTGTCCTCATTATTTCATAAAATGAAACTATAGCACTTTTCGGTAACTACTTTACAAATAATAGCAAGATACTGTAGGATCGTCAACAGATGCATCGACACCGTTTCCACGTACGTTGTCTACCTCACATCAAGGGCGCGCTGCCGTACGCCACAGTGGCACGGGTATGACAACGGACTATCGACAAGGAGCTTAGAGCATGTCATCAAGACTATTTCGCTACACCATCGGGGCTATCGCCGTCGTTCAGCTCATTCTGGGCCTACTATTTCTATTCGCACCGGCGCTGTTCGCCAGCGCCCTCGGCCTCGCAGCCGCACCAGCGTGGACGGCGTGGATCTTCGCGATGTTTGGAGCCAGAGCGCTTGGCTTCGCCTTTGGCATGGGGCTGGCTCTGCGCAACCCCCAGCAGCATCGCGCCTGGCTGCAAGCGATGATCGCCGTCCAAGCCATCGACTGGATTGCCACGCTGGTCTATGTGTTCAGCGGCGTTGTCACCCTCGCACAGGTCTCAACCGCCGCCTTCCTGCCTATCTTCTTCATCGTCGTGCTCAGCAGCGGTTTTTCGCGCCGCAGCCCAACCGTGCCACTGCCACACGCCCAGCTCGACCGCTAAGCAGCCAGGCCATACCAGGCAAAGGAGTTTCGACCATGCTCGGCGCACAGCTTTTTACTTGGCTCCAAGGGGCCGACTTCTATCACTCACTCCATGCCGCGGCAGTGGACCTGCTCGCCCCAAGCCAGGGCCAGCAGCGCTGGCTCGATGTCGGCAGCGGGCCAGGACTCGTTGCCCGGCTGGCGGCAGCGCGCGGCTATGCGGCGCAAGGTATTGATATTCAGCCTGCGATGGTGCATGCGGCTCAGCGCATCGCGCGGCGCACAGGCTCGGCGGCAACATTCCGTGTTGGCGGCATAGAGGCGCTGGCAGACGAGACGGCGGCGGTCGTTTCAGCGGCCTCGCTGCTGGCGGTGCTACCTAGCCCACAGGCAGGATTACGCGCGCTCTGGCAGGCCGTGCGTCCCGGTGGCGCGCTGCTGATCATCGAGCCAACGGCAGCAATGGGCCTAGCCCAGGCGCGCCAGCTGCTGCGAGCGCAGATAACCGGGCGGCGCAAGTACGCCCTGTACCTGTGGGCATACGCACGGCAAGGCCGCGCTGTTGATCCAGCGATCTATCACACGCTCAACGCCGCAAGCAGCACCTATCGTCCACTGCTCCACGGCTTGGTTGGCGCATGGCTATTGCATAAGCAAGGCTAGCGATCAGCAAAACTTCGGCACAGGAAGAAAACACTGCACACACCAGCATACGGCCTGTCAAAGCTGGCAGGCTGTATGCTAGCGCAACGTTGCCGATTAAACCGCAGCGGCCGCGCACGTATAAAAAGCGCCATACACGCGTGTGCATGGCGCAGCTGCCAGGTACCTCTATGTTCAATATTCAGTGTTGCCGCAGGGGGAAGAGAACGTACAGAGCGCTATGGCTAGAGGAGCGCATAGGCGCGCCGAAACGCATTCTCAGATGAGCAGCGCCGCCAGCGTAGTTCAGCGCACAGCAGCAGGCGTAACAGCAGCATGCTCGTGCCGAGAAGCAAGCAGGTGCCCGGCTTAGGGGATCTGCGTGCCGGGAGGAACATCGCTGTCGTCGCAGCCAGTGCCCGAGAAGCCGCCCAATACACCGCAGCCTACAACATCATTGATCTCGATATCTTCTTCTTCCAGGTAGGTCAAGCCGAAAATCACAGGCTGCTCGGACGCTTCCATCAAAACTTCTTTGGCTTCTTTGTTCATTAGTGAACTCCTTACACAGAGAAGAATACAATAGAGGGCAAACTAGCAAATGCTTGCAGCAACAACAATAATTATAAGTACAGCAGAGCAATTGTCAAGGCTTTATTAGCTACTTTATGAATTTAAACCATACGTTACAGAATATATTAATGTAAAAGTCTAAAACGAGTTATACCAGAAATAAGGCACATAAAGCGCGATTCGTCTCTGAATCTTGGGTTTTATATTAAATTCGTAGCACTATTTTAGATACTTGTCAGGGTCCGCCCTCCATGCCATGAAGCGCGAAGAGAGCGCCAGAAAACTCCTTACAGCGTAGATGTCACACAGCAAACCAAGAGGTGGTCAGCGCAGCGAATCCGCCAAACCTAGCTGAGCTGGATTCGCTACGCAACAGCGCCAAAGCGCTAGATAGCTAGCGGCTCGCTGGCCGCTTTCGTCAGCTGGCCACGAATTAAGGTGTAGTAGTGGCCGCGCTGGTTGACCAGCTCCTCGTGCGTGCCGGTCTCCATGATCTCGCCCTTATCGAGCACGATCACGCGGTCCGAGCGCAAAATCGTGCTCAGCCGGTGCGCGATTACGATGGTTGTACGCCCAGTGCGGTTCTCCTCCAGCGCCCGCAAAAACGCTAGCTCGGTGGCACTATCGAGGTTACTGGTCGCCTCATCAAGGATGAGGATCGGCGCATTTTTGACCAGGGCGCGGGCCAGCATAATGCGCTGGCCCTGGCCGGAGGAGAAGTTCTCGCCGCTGCGCGCCACCTGCGACTCGTAGCCGTACATCTGCTGTGAGATAAACTCATCGGCCTGGGCTGTGCGCGCGGCTGTTAGCACTGCCTCAGCCGGAATATCGTGCATCATGGTGATATTTTGGTAGATCGACTGCTGCATCAGGCTTGCATTTTGAAATACAGCGCTAATCGATCTGCGCAGCTCGGCTGGATCAATGTTACGCGTGCTCACCCCGTCGATCAGCACATCGCCGTGTGCTGGTAGATAAAAGCCCGTGATGAGATTAGCGAGCGAGGTTTTGCCCGAGCCAGTCTCGCCGACAATGGCCACAGTTTCGCCTGGATTAATCTGAAAACTAATATCTTTAAGGATGTACTTGTTGCGCAGATAGGCAAAGCGCACATCCTTAAATGTGATCGCGCCCTTGATCTGCGGCAGCGTAACCGGCGCGGTTGTGCGCTGCGCCTCCTCGGGCAAACCAGCGATCTCGTCCATGCGCTCGATGCCGAGCAGCGCCGTGCGCAGGTTCAGAATCGCCGCTGGCAGCCGCTGGATCGGCGTAACATAGAAGGCCACCATGCCAAACAGCACGATCAACTCGCCAGGTGTCATTGCGCCAGCAAAAACCTGGCTGCTGCCATACCAGAGGATCGACGCCGTAATAAACGAGGTGGCAAACACGCTCCAGGCGCTCGGCAGCGCAATATCGATGCGGCTCTGCATGCGCGCCTTCGTAAAGACCGCCAGCTTCTCATCAAGCAGCTGCTTGTACTGCTGCTCGGCCCCAAAGACCTTGATCGTGCGCACGCAGTCGAAAACATCGACCATATGCGCCGTAAACTCTTCCATGCGCGTGATGACGGCTAGCTGCGAGCTATACACCTGCTCATTCAGCGCAAACAGCACCAGCCAAACGAGCGGAATTGCGCCAGCAGCGATCAGCGCCGCCAGCGGATTGTAGATCGTGATGATTGCCAGCGCTGTAATAAACATGACAGTGTCAGCCAGAATCGCGATCATCCCCTCTGAGAGGGCCAGCTGGATACCATCAGCCTGGGTGACACGCAGCACCATGCCTGGCACGCAGCGCACGTCAAAGGTGCTCATCGGTAAGCGCAGCAGGCGATCAATGTAGTGCATCGAGTACGACTGATGCACGCGCTGACCAACCTTGGCGCTGATCCACAAGCGCCAGAACTGCAGGCCGCTCTGAAAGAGCGTGACGACCATCAGGCCCAAGCCCAGCGCGAAGAGCAAAGCCGTGTCACGATTCGGCAAGATCGTATCGATCAAAATTTGCATAAAGAACGAGGTCGCCCAGCCCAGCGAGGTCGCCAGCAGCGACATACACAAGACGAGCAGCAGCGCCCCGCGGTGCTGACGGGCCAGCTCCAGCAGACGCTTGACTGGTCGCACCTCGCGCGGGTGTGGCTGCAGCGCCTCGGTGGGCTTATACTCAACGATATAGCCGCTCCACATCGCCTCGAACTCGTCTTTGCTGAGCTTGCGCAGGCCAAAGTTTGGATCAAGCACCGTCACCGCCGTCGGCGTCCATTTGTAGATCACCACATAGTGGCCCTCGCCGCCCTTGAGGTGGGCGATCGCTGGCAGCTGCACATGCTCCAGCGCGCTGTAGATAGCATGGGCCGGGCGCGACTCGAGGCCAATCGCCCGCCCGCCGTCGCGCAGCCCCGCCAAGCTGGTGCCGTTGCGATTGGTGTGCACCAGCGTGCGCGCCTGCTCTAGGCTGATGTAGTGCTTGTAGTAGTGGGCGATGGAGGCAAACACCGAGGGGCCGCAGTCGCGCGCCTCTAGGGCGCGAATCCAGGGCAGGCGGCGGTAGATCAACATTTTATTGAGCATGGAGCACCTCCTGCGCCAGATCGAGCGTGTAGTCCACACTGCCTGCGCGCAGCATCGCAGCCAAGTGCTCGTAGATCGGCAGGCCCGACAGCTTGGCGATCCAGTCGAATTGACCGTTGGGATTCACCTCCAGAAACACATGCTCGCCGGAGGGTGTCACAATCATATCGATGCTGCCAAACACCAGCCCTAGGCGCTGCATATAGCGCCGCAGCTTGGCGGCGATCTCCGCTGGCAGCTCGTAGGGCGTGTAGGGCGTGTTCTCGATATCGTAGCGGCGCCAGTCCTCGCGCGAGCGCGCGCTGCTCTGCGAGTCGATGGCACAGGCGAACAGCGCATGTCCAACCACGACGACGCGAATCTCAAACTGCTTTTCGATGTAGGGCTGAAAAATACCGGGGGTAGGGATGGCCTGCGCCGCATTGTCAAAGTGGCGCGCAGACACACGGTTGGTCAACAGCTTGAGAATCTTGCTCTGCTCGCCAGGCTGGGTCTCAACAACCTTGAAGAACGGACGAAACGGTTTATAGATGATCGACTCGGCGTGGTCGTGGTAGAAATCCTTGGCGTAGGGCAGGTGCGGAGTATACAGCGTAGCGGGGATCTGCAGGCCAACCTCGGCGGCGATCCACAGCTGGGCGCATTTTTCTTCAAATGCATCGTGGAACGGCGGCGGATTCACGCAAAACACACCGTTGTATTGCAGTGCGGTGGTGACACCCTTGTAGAAGGCCGCCCACTCGCCAGCAAAAAAGTTCCACTCGTCAGGCTGCTTGACCAGCGGACCGTAGCGCTCTAGCAGGGGATCTGGCCGCCAGCTGCGCCAGATCCACGCCGCTGTTACATCGCGGGCTAGATCAAGCTCGCGGCCAGCGACCCGCAGCAGCGCCTGCGGCCGACCAGCGTCGGTGTAGCGAATCGCAAACGCAGCGTCCTGCTCCATCGTCTCCGGGCCAAGCACCAGCACCTCAGCGCCTTGCGCCTCAAGCATGGATCGAACCTGGACAACCGAGCGGTCATCCAGCAGCTTCGTGATAATAAGAATCACTAGATACTCCTCGCTAGACAGGAATGGGGAGGGTTGCAGGTAGACCGCAGCGCTGCTCTGGGCACAGCAAAACTCAGAGCGTAAGCAAACAAATTGGTAGCGCGCTACGGTCAATGTATAAACATGCCCCGTTGGGCATAGATAGCGAGTACGAGCGTGCAGACAAAGCGCAATCTGCCTTCAAGCTGTCGATAGCGGTGTATGCTTGCGGCGCACGCCTTGCTACAATGAATTCTGGAACGATATTAATTTAAAGGATAGAATTATACCTATTCACCTTGCAACGGGTACAGGGTGGAACCCTGCCGGAGGCTTGGGGCTGCGCCCCAAACTGCTGCGCATTGCAGCATAGGCAACGTGAATTGATATTACAGGATGGGATGTGTGGGAGTTGTTAGCATAGTGGAATGGTGTGTGAAATATGGTTATGTCGCCCAACACAACGCTGTGTAGCGCGCATAGAGCTTAATACATGATTTACAAATCGTCAAGTTTAATTATCTCTGGAGAATCCATATATGGCTGCAGCACATCAACATCAGCACGCATCAAGCACGTTTGGGCGCGCTTTTGCGCTTGGTGTAGGTCTCAATCTCATCTTCGTGATTATTGAATTTATCTACGGGCAACTGTCACACTCGCTAGCGCTGGTGGCCGATGCCGGGCATAACCTCAGTGATGTGCTCGGCTTGCTGCTGGCCTGGGGAGCCACTGCGCTAGCCCAGCGGCGGCCGTCGCCGCGTCGCACCTATGGCTGGCGCCGTACATCGATTCTTGCAGCCCTGCTGAACGCGGCGCTGCTGCTGGTAGCGGTCGGTGGCATCGGTTGGGAGGCAGTGCAGCGCTTTGGTGCGCCGGGGCCGGTCGCCGGACTGACGGTGATGGTGGTGGCAGGGATCGGCGTGGTGATTAACACGATCACGGCCCTGCTCTTTATGCGCGGGCGGAGCCACGACCTTAACATCCGTGGTGCCTTCCTGCACATGGCCGCCGATGCTGGTGTCTCGCTCGGCGTCGTGTTCGCTGGCCTCGGCATGCGCCTGACCGGCTGGCTCTGGCTCGATCCGCTGGTGAGCTTGCTGGTGGCTGGCGTGATCTTACTCAGCACGTGGGGTCTGCTACGTGATTCGGTGAATCTCGCGCTTGACGCCGTTCCCGCTGCCATCGATACGCTCGCCGTTGCCAAGTACCTTGGACAGCTGGCTGGCGTCAATGATGTACACGACCTACACATCTGGGCCATGAGCACCACCGAGACCGCGCTGACGGCCCATGTGATCGTCAACGATCCACAGCGTCCACACGACGAACTGCTGCTTGAAGCGCAGCATGGTCTGCATGAGCGCTTCGGCATCGAGCACATGACCCTTCAGATCGAAACCAGCCAGATCGATGCAGCCTGCCGCGCCGACAGTGGTGCGCTACAGGCAGGCTAAGCCATAACTACTCGATCACGGCCGGTCTCTTTGGCAATATACAGCCCGCGATCTGCACGATCCAGCAGCGCCGCCAGCGTGGGCGTATCGACATTGATACAGGCCACGCCGACACTAATCGAGATACTGAAGTTTAGGCCATCGGCAGTGACGATTGGCGTTGCCGCAACCGCCTGGCGCAGCCGCTCGGCAATCGAGTGCGCCGCCGAGAGATCCGTGTCTGGCAGCAGCACAGCGAACTCCTCACCGCCATAGCGGCCGAGCATATCGGTGGTGCGGAGCTGCTCCTTGCAGACCTGGGTGAGCGTTGCAAGGACCATATCACCCACGGCATGGCCATAGGTATCGTTGATGCGCTTAAAGCGATCCACATCGAGCATCAGCGCCGCGAGCGGATGGTCGTAGCGCCTCGCCCGCTGCCACTCGCGCTCGCCTAGCTCAAAGAAGTAGCGGCGATTCCACACGTTGGTCAGCCCATCGGTGATCGCCATCTGCTGCACCTTGCCAAACAACCGCGCGTTGTCGATGGCCACCGCCGCCTGCGCCGCAAACAGCAGCACAATCTCCGCGTCACGCTCCTTGAATAGTTCGCTCTCGCTGCGCTCCAGCGCGACGACGCCAATCACCGTGTCACGCACATACAGCGGCACGCCGAGCCATGAGCGCACCTCCATGTGTGTATAGACTTGGCAGCGCTCGTCAGTGCTGGCATCGGCGATCAGCAGCGGCTGGCGCGTGGCGTAGAGCGTGCGCAGCAGATCATCGTCGGCGAGCGTGCGCTGGAGCTGCAGCAGGCGGGCGCTATCGGCCTGGCCATGCACCGCAACAAAGCGCGTGCTGTCCTGCTCGAGCAGGCCAATGTAGGCGCTCTCGTAGGGTACCAGCTGCTGCAGCGCGCCCAGCGAGCGGTCCACCACCTCGTCCAGATCAAGCGACGAGTTGAGCGTGCCGGAGAGCATGCGCAGTGTCTCGGCGAGCTGGCGCTGCTGCCGCTCGGCCTCGATGGAGATCTCCAGCTGCGCGGTGCGGCCAGTCTCGAGCGCCAGGGCTATATGGTTCGCGATCGCCGACAGAATCTCCACATCGGCGTCCGAGAAGATGCCCCAGACCATGCGATTGTCCAGATAGACCACGCCAAGCAAGCGATTCTCCAGCAGCAGTGGGGCGGCCAGCACGCTGCGCACTTGACTGCTCAGCACGCTCTCGACGCCGACGGCCAAGCCCTCATCGGTGTTGCTGAGCACAATTGGCTGGCGGGTCACGCGCACACGCTCAATCAACGAGCGGCTGAAGCCCTCCAGCGAGTTAAGATCGTTGCCCGCAGCATCGCGGCCAGCTTGAAAGGCGAGTGTACCATCATCCTTATGTAAAAAGAGAAACCCGCGCTCGGCACCTAAGATGCGCACAACTGAGTCGAGTGCCATCTGGGCCTGCTGATCAGGGTCGCGGATCGTCGTCCAGGCGAGGCTCACTTGCAGCAGCGCATCGAGATGGCGCTGGAGCTTGAGTGTGTCGGTGGAGCTTGTGCTAGTCACCGTGCTGCTCACACGCCGCACCTCGGCCTCGGATAGACCAAAAGCAGCCAGGATCTGCTCGCTGCGTGTAAGCCAGCCATGGTCGTGCGCCAGCTGGTAGGCCGAGCGCGCCTCGCTGCGTGCAGCCACAACCTGGCCCTGGTGCTGCAGCGTCAGCGCGCGCTGTACAGCGGACTCCATCAGCACCCATGGCGCATCCAGCTCGAAGCCCAAGGCCTCGGCCTGGCCAAGCTTGAAGAGCGCGCCGGTGTCGTCGCCGCTCAAGCGCCGCTCGGCAGCCTGCAGCACATAGGCGTGGGCGCGCACCAACGGTGTCTGATTGCGCTGATTAAGGTCGCGCAGCGCCCGGCGAAAGCGCCGCAGCGCCCGGAAGCGGCGCTTGAGCGGCGCAGTCTGCGCCTTCAACAGATAGGCGTAGGCCTGTACAACAAACCAGTGCTGCACGTGGAACAGCACTCTTTTAGCCTGCAAAAAAGGCGAGGCTTGTGCCCGGCGCAGCAGTACCTCCAGCCCCTCGCCGGTGTCGCCCTGATCGAGCAGCACCAGCACCTGGGCCGTAATGAGCGCGCCTTGACGGGCCAAGTCGCCAGGTGCACGATCAACAATTGTCTGCGCCCGGCGCATAAAGTCGGCAGCCAGCGTGAGGTTTCCGAGCTGCAGCGCCAGCGGTGCGGCCTGCATTGGCAGGTAGAACAGCGTGCTAGGCGCAGAGCCAACCTGCTCGGCACGCGCCAGCGCCCGCTGGATCCACTCCCACGCCTCATAGACGTGGCCCCGCAGCCAGTAGTTGAGCACAAGATCGGTACAGCCCTGGACATACTCAATCACATCAAGGTAGCGGTACTCTTGCTCTAGACAGCGCCGCAGCAGGCGCTCGGCCTCGCGACTTTGGCCCAGCAGCGTTGCGATCAGCGCCTGGTACAGGTGAATGTGTGCGCTAGCCGCCGTCGGATCATCGAGCACGGTGGCGATATCGCGCGCTTGGCGCAGGTGAAACGTGCGCATACGCGTCAAGCCAAGCACCGTCGCCACCACTGCGACCGCACAGTGCGCATGCATCAGCTCCCACGAGAGACCTAAGCGCCGCGCGGTGGTCAGCGAGCGCAGCGCCAGATCAATCAGCGCCAGCAGGTTGTTATTGATGTAGGCGACCGTGCTCGCCAAATCGTGGAGCTTCTCGAGTGTTTTGAGCCGCTCGCGCTCGCGCTGGTCAAGCACTGGCGCAGGCGCTCTGACATAGTCGATCAGCGCACGTAGGCCATAGCGCGCAATCGAGCGCAGGCGCTGCCAGCGCCGCTGGTCATACGGCTGGTTCAGCTCATGGAAAGCCACCGGAATCTCAGCTTCGGCAAGCGACAGATTAAAGTTCCAGACATTGATCAGCGAGCGCTGAATGCGCAGCAGCGCCCGATTGTGCGGCTCAGGTGCCTGGCTAATCGCGCGATCAAGGTGCGCCAAGGCTTCCTCAATCCGTCCAGTGCGGTAGCAAACCTCACCAACCAGCGCCTCGATTTGGGCATCGAATGGCAGATTGAGCTGCGCTGCCACGGCATAGGCGGCGGTAAAAAACGTGTACGCCTCATCATAGGCAAAGTTGGCCAGCGCCAGCTTGCCGGCGGCGATATTGGTTGCATAGATACGCTGCTGGTGGCGCGTGCTGCGGCCAAGGCTGTAGTGGCGCGCAATCCGGTAGATGTGCTCAATATCATGCTGCTCGGAAGTATCAAGCACCTCGGCGACATGCTGATGCAGGGAGCGCAGCGACACATCGCTCAGGTCAGCCAGCAGCGCAGCGTGAATACGCTCATGCACAAAGTGATACACACCAGAGGCGCTGCGGTCGATCAGATGCGCCCGTGCGGCCTCGGCCAGCGCCGTATTCACCTCATTGACAGCGCCATAACACACCTTGTTCAGCTCCGCACGCAGAAACTCGGCCCCAAGCACTGCGGCCGTGCGCAGAATGGTGCGCGTGGAGCTAGACAAGGTTTCGATCCTGCGCAGCAGCAGCGGCACGATCTGCGGTGGCAGCTGGAGGGTGGCAAAGTCGCTCGGATTGATCCGCCAGCAGCCACCGATCAGCCGCAGCATGCCACCCTCAAGGATGGTCTGCACATACTCGCGCACCGCCAGCGGGCTGCCTGCTGAGCGTGCGATAATCTCATACGCGAGCGCCTGGTCAACCTCGTACCCGCCAAGGCAGGTCGAGATCAGGCGCTGAATGGACAGCTCATCGAGCGGGCCAAGGCTGATACTTTCACCGCGCATGTGGATATCGTGCAGCAGGCGCTCGCGCTGGAGGGCGCTCTCCTTGCTATCGTCAAGCGTGGCAATAATCAACAGTGGCTCGTGTTGGATATGGCGCACCAAGCGATGCAGCACCAGCAGGCTCGCCTCATCAATCAGCTGGAGATCATCAATAAACCAAACCGCCGCCGGATGCACGCGCATGATCCGCCGCAGCACCTCGACCAGCGTGTCGCAGACTGCCTCGTGGTCGCGCAGGCGCAGCACCTCCGCATCGCTGGCGTCTGGGCCAGGCGCAAACTGCTCCAAGTCGGGCACGATGCGGCCGATCACGCCCTGCAGCGGTAGCAGCAGGCTACGGAGCTGATCCTCGGCATGGCTTTGCTGTGCAGCAGGCAGCGTGCTTAAGTGATGCAGATACTGCTCCAGCACCGCCCGCACAGCGCTAAACGGAGCCGTCGTCGAGGTGCCACAGTGGCTCGACAGCACCAGCGCGCTGGCTGAGCGCGCCCGATGCAGCAGCTCACGGCCAAGCTGGCTTTTGCCGTAGCCAGACGGCCCATCGAGCAGCACCAGCGTTCCCATACCACGCCGCGCCTGATTCCAGTAGAGGCGCAGCTGCGCTAGCTCCTCGTCACGGCCAATCAGCGGAGTCTCGTACAGCGCCGCCGCCTCATTGTCGTCTACGCCGAGCACCAGCGGGCGGCCAGCGCGCCAGTCGGCCTCAAGCTGCGCCAGCTGATCAAGGTCCGATAGCAATCCCTCGGCAGTCTGATAGCGATCATCGGGGTCTTTGGCCAGCAGCCGCATGATCACGGCACTTAAAACTGGCGAGATATCCGGGCGCAGCACGCGCAGGTCCGGCGGCATAATTACCGCGTGCTGGCGCACAAGCTCGCCAGCATCAACCGCCGTAAACGGTGGCGCGCCGGCCAGGCACTCGAACAGCACCGCGCCGAGGGCGTAGAGGTCGGAGCGGCCATCGACAGGGCGGCGGATGACGCCTGTCTGCTCAGGAGCGCTATAGTAGAGCGTGCCAAGCACGTGCACATGACTACCATCAGGCGAGCCGTGCGCCGCTAGGCCAAAATCGATCAGCTTAATCGAGTTCTGGTCGTCGATTAAAATATTGCGCGGCTGGAGATCACGGTGGATAACCCCCTGACGATGGACGGCGGCCAGCGCGCTCGCCAGCACCTGCGCGATGATAAGCACACGCTTTTGACTCAGCGCCCCCTGCTGCAGCAGCTCCTGCAGAGTGCGCCCGGCCACATACTCCAGCACGATATACGGCACGCTATCGCTCTCGCCAACCTCAACCACCATCGGCAGCGCCGGATGCTGCACCAGCGCCAATGCGCTCGCCTCACGCTGAAACTGGGTTGCCAGCTTGGCTGGCTCGGTGCTATGGAGGTTGAGCGGCACTTTAACAGCGTAGACCACCTCGCCGCGCTTTGCGCGGTAGACAACACTATGCATACCTCGACCTAACTCATCAAGGAGCTGTAGGCCTGGGATATGCGGGAGGTCAGAGCTATAGGCGGGATACTCAGTAGATCACAGGACTCCCTGGGGCCAGGGTAAACGGTGTGGCGGCCGAATCGTGCGGTATCCTTTGTGGTGCCAACCAAGAAAGGAACCGT
>JABXJS010000225.1 GCA_013538855.1 Herpetosiphonaceae bacterium | reverse complement strand
TTTCTGCATCGGTGCTGATCACGCGAGCACGCAGCGCTGGTGATCAGCGGATGGGCGGCAAGCACGAGCCATAGCTCTGCGCGGATCGCAGCACGGCGCAGACAGTGAAACAGCAGACGCGCGCAGCGAGAGCAGGTCGCCATTTCTGCATGCTGCCGACTCGTAGTGAGTAGGTGCAACGCTGCGCGGGCTATGCACGCTAGCTCTACTGGCAGCTGTCAGAGCTGTTTCTGTGCGCCGAGTGTGGCAGTGGCCCGCGTGTGCCCGTCCGGTGATGGCCAGCGCCGCGTGCTTGCGCGTGGTATGTGATGTGCTGCTGCGCGAGCTATGCGCGCTAGCTCTACTGGCAGCTGTCAGAGCTGTTTCTGTGCGCCGAGTGTGGCAGCGGCCCGCGTGTGCCCGTCCGGTGATGGCCAGCGCCGCGTGCTTGCATGTGGTTCGGGCCAGCGGACGGCTAGAGCAGCACGCCAGCGATGCCGTAGACGATGAGCATCTGGCCAGGGCCGTAGAGCAGCCACACGACATCGCTAATCAGCGGAAAGCGGGCATTGTTGAACAGCTGGGCGGCTAAAATCAGGTCGCTGAGCAAAAAGAGCGCCGCGCCCACGGCGAAAGCCCACAGGCCGCCGGTGAGGGCAAGGCCAGTGGCGATGCCAGTTGTGGTCGCCAGCAGCAGCGCATAGGGCAGCGCGGCCTTGTGCAGCACACTGCGCCGTGAGCCACGCCAAACCACGACGTACCAGCCAAGCGCACCAAGGCCGAGCCAGATCAGCCAGGCGCTCCAGCGCAGCGCCGGCGAACTGAAGCTGGGCTGGCTGCCGAGCGTCAGAAACGCACCGATGTAGGCGATATGCCCTAGCCCAAATGCCGCCATGCCACCAAGCACCGGCTCGGGCAGCGGCACCAGATGCGCCATGCACAGATCGCCGATGAAGCCAAGCGTCATGCCAACGGCGATGAGCCAGCCGGTGTTGGCAACAACGGTTGTGCGGGCTGTCCAGGCCCAGAGCCAGGCGGCTACGACCAAGGCCAGCGACGAGGCCATGCGCGTCCACGTCGGCATGCGCCGGGTGTTTTCCGCGTGAGGCTTGCCGAGCGCCATGCCACCAAACAGCAGCGCCGCCCACAGCACCCAGGCCCCGATGAGCGTCCAGCGTACCACTGCGCTGTCAATCGCCGAAAGATCCACAGTCCCTCCTTTTAAAATGCTATCTTGCTGTATTGATTGTGTGCGCGCATAATACCAGACGAGTACGCACGACAAGGAGGCCCAGCTATGAACCGCTTGGTTATTTTAGGCTCAGGCACAGCGCTGCCTGACGCAGATCGTGAGAACAGCTGCTATGTGTGGGGTGATGAATCAGCGCTGCTGATGCTCGACTGCGGCGGCTCGCCCTACCGCCAGATGATCGCCTACGGGCTAGAGCCGCACAACCTGCGCGCGATCTTTATCTCGCATAACCATCCTGATCACCTGATGGGACTGCCGGCGCTGCTGCTGCATCTCTGGCTGATCAAGTATGCGCACGAGCTGATTGTGTTTGGCAACCAGTCGGCGATGCAGACGGCGCAGGCGGTTGTTGCTGCTGCTGCGCTTGGCGAGCACGCAATCCAGCCGCGCTTCATCAGCCTGCCTGACGCAGGCGGGGCGGTCGAGCTGCCGCTTGATCTAGGCGTGCGCATGCAGGCGGCTCCAACGCGCCACAGTCGGCCGACGCTGGCACTGCGGCTGGACGCAGACGATGTGCCTGGGCTGGTCTACGGTGCGGACTCGGGGCCGTGCGCCGAGCTGGTGGCGCTCGCTCGTGGTGCGCACACGCTCATCCACGAGTGCACGGTGTCTGAGCCATATGAATCCCACTCGACGCCGGAGCAGGCCGGCGCTGCTGCGCGCGCGGCGGGGGTGCAGCGCCTGATCCTGACCCACTACAGCCCGATCTGGACTGCGCCCGAGGCTGAAGTGCTTGCCCGTGTTGCGGCCGAGTACGCTGGTGAGACGCGCATCGCCCACGACGGCGAGGTGTATCGCATGCGTTAAGCGCTGCGTCAACGTGTTAATATGGGCACATTGCAACCCACCACTTATTTAAGGAGGCAATGTTCATGATTGTGCGGTTGGTGCGGCTGAAGTTCAAGCCGGAGCATGTTGATACATTTTTGGAATTTTACGAGCGCTCGCGGGAGACAATTCGCCACCAGGAAGGATGCCTGGCGCTCTCATTGCTGCAGGAGACCGGCGATCCGACGGCATTTGCCACCTGGAGCACATGGCGCTCGAGCCGTGATCTTCAGCTTTATCGCCGCTCTGAGTTTTTCCGCGGCTTCTGGCCTGTCGTCAAGGGGCTGCTGAGCGAGCCAGCGACGGCGGTCTCCTACACGCACGAGCATGGTGACGCCGTCGATCTATCGGCGGCTAGCTCTCTGTCAGCACATGATACTCCGTGAGCAGCGACTGAAGCTTAGCGAGCAGGCGGCGGCGCACCTGTGGCGCTTTCCCATAGCGTGCCTTCACCTTGAGCAGCAAGGTGGTGGTGGCGGTGCCGATCTCGCCGGCCTCGCTGATAATCTCTGGCTCCTCTAGCACATCGGGGCCAGGGTCTTTAATCACATCAAGCAACAGGACCAAGGTTTCATCAAGTTTTTTGGTTGGAACAGTCAGGCGAATATTGGCTGGTGACCACGTGCCGCGCGAGAAGTTGCGAATTGTGCGCACATCGCCGTTGGGCACCAGCCATAGCTCGCCGGACTCGCCGCGCACGTAGGTTGTGCGCAGCGTAACCTGCTCGACGATGCCGACCACATGCTGATCCCCAATTTCGACTTTGTCGCCGAGTGCGAACTGATCCTCAAAGAGCAGCACAATACCGCCAAGAAAATCGCTGACAAAGGGGCGTGCGCCCAGGCCCAGCGCTGCGCTGAAGAGTCCCAGGGTGGTGAACAGTGCGGCGGGCTGCACGAACATGCTCAGCACCAGAATCAGGGTCATGATGACCGCTAGGCCATTCATCAGCGAGCCGATCAGCGACCGCAGCGTGGTCAAGCGGCGCTCGCTAAGCTGCCGATTGAGCAGCCGCCGCCGTGAGAAAAGCGTGCGGCGGATCAGCGCAGTCCCGATGCGCGCAATGATCGCGATCAACAGAAAGGTGAGCGTTCCACGGAGCAGATAGTAGTTAAACGTCCCTGCTGGTGGAACGAGATCGAGAATGGACTGGATAAACGTTCTGATCGCGTGAAGCACAGAGACTCCTTTGCTAAATAACCGGCCCTCGCAGCTTCAATTGCGAGGGCCAGCGTGGCTCAAATCATGTCGTTGTGGGCCGCATTACTGCGGGCAAGCGCCTACTTGCCAGGTGTTGGCGTTGGCGTCGCTGGTGGCGGCGGTGGGCCTTCGCCGCGCAGCACCTTCAAGGCCCAGAAGAGCTGTGAGTCGCCGCAGGCCTCTGCGCCCTCGGCGGGCTTGGTGTTGAACAAGCACTGGACGGGGTACTCTGCTGCGTCGTCGCTGAAGGGCACCACGTCATCAGGTGTGATGCCGATGCCGTGGATAGCGCGCTTCTCTGGCGTTAGCCAGTGGGCGATGGTCACGCGCAGCTCCGAGTTATCGCTCAGGCGATTGACGCTCTGCACGGAGCCTTTGCCGAACGTCTTCTCGCCCAGCAGCGTGCTGCGCTTGTAGTCCTGCAGTGCGCCCGACACAATCTCCGAGGCGCTGGCGGAGCCGCCGTTGACCAGTGTGACCATGGGCAGATCAAACAGCGTCTCGCCTGTGCCTTGGCGCATCACATCGAAGGCTTTCTGATTGCCGTCGCTATCCTCCTGGTAGTAGGTCACGCCGTTCTCGACGAAGCGTCCAAGCACATTCTGCGCTTGGGTCACATAGCCGCCAGGATTGTTGCGCAGATCGAGGATAAAGGCCTTGGGATTTTGGGCCTTGAGCTTGACCAGTGCCGCGTCAAGCTCATCGTAGGTTGTGGCCTTGAACTCGCTGATGTGGACGTAGGCGATATCGTCGATCATCTCCGAGCGGACGCTGATCAGCGGAATCTCGTCGCGCACAATCTCGACATCGAACTGCTTGTCAGTTTCTTCGCGGAAGATGGTCAGCTTAACGGTTGAGCCTTTTGGCCCGCGAATGAGCTCAATGGCGTCTTGGAGCGCCTGCTGGCGGTCAAGGCCCTTGGTTACATCGGCCATGAGCGTGCCATCGACGGCGATGATCACATCGCCAGCGCGCAGATCGGCCTTCTCAGCCGGCGAGCCTTCGATTGGCGAGACGATCAGGACTTTATTGTCTTTGTACTCGACATAAGCGCCGATGCCCTCAAAGTTGCCGCGCAGATCCTCGCGCGTGCGCTCGGCGTCTTCTGGCTCGTGGAAGGAGGTGAAGTCATCGCCGAGCGACTGGAGCATACCGCGGATGGCCCCATAGATCAGCTTTTGCTGATCAAGCGGCTCAGTGTGGTAGAACTTCTCACCGATCAAATCCCAAGCCTGCCAAAAAACTTTGAACTGGCTTTCGAGGTCTTGGCTGGAAGCGGCCCCAATGGGCTGCCCGGCGACGATTGACTCATTTGATGCGCTGAGAGCAACGGCATCAGGGTTAGCGCGCTGATACTGGCGACCCCACAGGAAGCCGCCGCCGAGCGCGGCTAGCAGGAGGATAACGCCGATCAATCCGCCACCAATAATGCCCCACAGATTAGTCCGTGGAGCTGGCGTTTGAGCTTGATGGTTCCATTCAGTCATGCTTGCCTCTGAAGGTGGGTCTGGCCGCTGGCCAGGTAGCATTTGCGTTGGTTGTTAAATGATATCACAGACTATCCAACTGCCACTCGTCGTATGCGTACATCAGCGCGGCTAGGGCGGCCACGGGCGCAGTCTCGGCGCGCAAAATACGCGGGCCGAGCGTTGTTAGGGTCAGCTGAGCCTGCTGCGCCTGCGCCATCTCGGCGCTGCTCCAGCCGCCTTCTGGCCCACTCCAGAGCTTGAGCGGCTGGGCTGGATCGAGCTGCTGGAGCGCCTGCTTCAAGGCGACAGTGGCCTGTCCTTCGCTTAAGAACAGCCCGCCGCTGCTTTGCTGTAAGCTCTGGGCCAAGGTCTGCGGCGGCAGCAGTTGTGGCAGTTGGCTGCGCCCCGACTGCTCAGCAGCCTCACGGATAATCCGCTGCCAGCGCTCGGTCTTGGCTGTGCTCACGCGATCGGTGAGCGTGTGCTCGGTGTAGAGCGGCACAAAGCCGTGTGCACCTAGCTCGGTGCCCTTCTGCAGCACCCACTCGAAGCGCTCGCCACGAGCCAGCGCGACATACAGCCATACTTGAATACGCGGCTCGCCACCAGCCGGATAGCGTGACACGACCTGGAGGCTGGCTGCGCGTTTGCTCAGGCTGACAAGCTCAGCAATCACGCCTTCTGGCCCGCCATCAAGCAGCGCAATCTGCTGCCCTGGGCGCAGGCGCAGCACGCTGTGCCACTGGTGCAGCAGGTCAGAGTCGCTGACTTCAATCAGCTCGGCGGCCAGTGCGCCTGGCGCGACGAAAAAGCGGTAGGTGTTTTTCATTTTTTACGATGGATGAAGGCGATCCAGTCGCCCTGCTCTTTGCGCTCGACTTGTTCTAAGCCTGCCTCAGCAAAGGCGGCGGCAACATCGCCCTCGCGGTCGTTGATGATGCCGGATGTCACCAGCAGGCCGCCGGGCTTGAGCGCTGTGTGATAGTCTGCGCCGAGGACAACGTGCACATTGGCCAGAATATTGGCGAGCACCACATCGAACTCGTTGGCAGGCTGGTAGGTTTGTGGATCGCCGACGGCGGCGCCTTCCCAGCCGAGCCAGTGCTCCAGCGGCGCAGCGCCCAAGCTGCCCTCGGCGGCAACAATGGTGCTGGCGACGCCATTGAGGTTGGCGTTGCTCTTGGTGGCCTCGACAGCGATCGGATCAGTGTCGAGCGCGAGGATGCGCTGTGCGCCGAGCAGCGCGGCCCCCACCGCCAGAATGCCTGAGCCGCAGCCGAGATCAAGCACGACGCTGCTGGTGAAGTCGATCGTCTCCATCAGCTCCAGGCACAGCTGCGTTGTTGGATGCAGGCCCGTGCCAAAGGCCATGCCTGGATCGAGGTGCAGCACCACATCGTTTGTTGCTGGTGCGTACTCTTGCCATGATGGCACAACCACAAAGCGTTGGCCGATGCGGTGCGTCTGATAGTACTGCTTCCAGTTGTTGGCCCAGTCTTCCTCGGCCAGCGGTCGCACGAGCAGCTCGCCGACAGGGCGCATCATGCCCAGCAGCCATAGGCCGCGCTCGATCTCACGCTGCTTTTCGGCAGCGCTGGCATCGTCGACGAGGTACGTGCGCACGGTTGCCGGGCGGGTGGTGTCGATGTTGTACTCTGGCCCATCTGGGGATGAGATAAACGCCTCTTCAACAGCGACGCCGCCGTTATAGCCGTGGGTGGCGAACAGCGCCGAGACCGACTCGACGGCCTCATAGTCAACAACAACGCTTAATTCCAGCCAGTGCATTTACTGCTCCATTCGCCACGTGGTGCCTTGCGGCCCATCTTCGAGAATAACGCCAAGGTTGCTGAGCGCATCACGCACCCGATCAGCGAGCGCCCACTGTTTGGCCTGGCGCAGGTCGCTGCGCAGGGTGATCAGCAGGTCGATAAACGGTGCGGCGTCGGTGGCCTGCTGCTGTGGCTGCTCTAGGCGCAGGCCAAGCACACCAGCCAGCTCTTTGAAAGTGTCCTGGGCGCTGGTGAAGGCTGAGCCGCTGAGTCCAGCATCGCGGGCGGTGTTGATCGCCCGCACAAGCTCGAACAGGGCTGCCAGCGCGCCAGCGGTGTTGAAGTCATCGTCCATCGCCGCTTTGAAGTCGCTGCGGCTTTGCTCCTGGGCAGCGCGCAGCTCATCTGCGGCCGCGCCCGCGCTGGTGCTGCCGAGCGCAGGTCGCAGCGCCGAGAGCAGGCGTTCGAGCTTGCGCTTGGTATCGGCGACCACCTCCTCGGTGTAGGTGAGCGGCGCGCGATACGAGGATGAGAGCACGAGCAGCCGCAGCACATCGGCCGAGTTGGCATCCAAAAACGCGCTGATGGTAATCAGATTGCCAAGCGACTTGCTCATTTTTTCGCCGGCGAGCTGCACCATACCGTTGTGCATCCAGATCTGCGCGAAGGATTTATCGGTGAGCGACTCGGTCTGAGCGATCTCGTTCTCATGGTGCGGAAAGATCAGGTCATTGCCGCCGCCGTGGATGTCGATCTGCGCACCTAGCTCCTTGAGACTCATCGCCGAGCACTCGATGTGCCAGCCGGGGCGACCCTGGCCCCATGGGCTATCCCAGGCCGGCTCGCCAGGCTTGGCGGCCTTCCACAGCGCAAAGTCGAGCGGATCGTCTTTGTCCTCGCCGGGAGCGATGCGTGCGCCCGAGCGCATATCATCAACCAGGCGGCGCGAAAGCTTGCCGTAGTCGTCGTCGCTGCGGACGCTGAAGTAGACATCGCCGTTGGGCGCGGCGTAGGCAGCCTCTTTTTGAATTAATGCCTCAATGAAGGCGACAATCTCGGGGATGGTGGTTGACACGCGCGGATAGGCGTTGGCGGGCAGAACATTGAGCTGCTTGAGCTGCTCCAAAAACGTTTCAGCGTAGCTATTGGCCAGCTCAAACGGATCGCGGCCGGCCTCGTTGGCGCGCTTGATGATCTTGTCATCGACATCGGTGAAGTTCATAACGTGGCGTACGGTGTAGCCCGACCACTCCAGATAGCGGCGGACAATATCGAACACGAGCGCAGACATTGCGTGGCCAATATGCGCGTCGGAGTAGACGGTAGGGCCACACACATACATGGATACCTCGCCAGGCTTGAGCGGCTCAAACGGCGTGGCTTGGCGGGTCAAGGTGTTATAGATGACCAAGGCCATAGTAGCTCCTTTATCAAATACCAGAACCTGGGGACCATTCCTCAGCAGTGATGTCGCGCTCTAAGCACTCGAAAGGATCGTCCAAATCGCCATTGGCAGCGGTGGTCATGCTCAGCGCGTGGTGGTAGGCGTGCTGGCCGACGGCGTTTTCCAGCTCCTCGATGCGCTCGCTAAGCTGCTGGACGGTTGCGTGCAGCGAGCGCAGCATTGCGCCCTCGGGGTCGGGCAGCTGCTCGATGCGGCGGGTGGTGCCGGTGTGCGGGTCGCGCGTGGCCACAATCCGTGCAGGCACGCCCACAGCGGTGGAGTGTGGCGGCACATCTTTGACTACGACCGCTCCGCCGCCGATGCGTGCGCCGGTGCCGACGGTGATCGCGCCGAGCACCTTTGCGCCCACGCCGATGATCGCGCCATCGCCGATTGTCGGGTGGCGCTTGCCGCGCTCCTTGCCGGTGCCGCCGAGCGTGACGCCCTGATACATGACCACGTCATCGCCAATGATCGTCGTCTCGCCGACGACCACGCCCATGCCGTGGTCGATGAACAGGCGGCGACCGATGGTTGCGCCGGGGTGAATCTCGATGCCGGTGATCCAGCGGCTAAACTGCGAGATCATGCGCGGCAGAATCGGCAGCCGCAGCTGCCAGAGGCGATGAGCGAGGCGATGAATCACAACGGCGTGCAGGCCAGGGTAGAGCAGCGCCTCGGCTGCAGAGCGAGCGGCGGGGTCGTTGGTGAGGATTGTCTGAATATCTTCTTTAAGGGTTTGCCAAAAGGACACAAGAAACCTCCCTTGATTCAGGTTATTGAGGAAAACACAGACATAGGGGTGACTGCAGGCGAAGGGCAGTCACCCCTACATACAGCCACCCCAACAACCTACAAGCAGCGCTGCTTGCAGGGAGGTTTTGAGGAAATGTGTGGTCGCGGCCATCAGCAGTGGTGCTCTAGGCCGCAGGAGCCGAAGGCGGCTTCTGGGCTGCGGAGCCGCCGCTGGCGCTGCTTGCTGCACTGGCAGACTCGGCGGCTGGTGCGGATTCGGCTGACTTCGCCGGGCTAGAGTCATCGGCGGCACTGGCGGCGGGCTTGGCTGGCTCGCTGGGACTCGTGCTAGCGCTGCTGCTCTTGCGACTATCGGTGATATACCAACCGCTGCCTTTGAAGACGATCCCGACCGGCTGGAAAACGCGCCGGACGCTGCCCTGGCAGCGCGGGCAGGTGGTGAGTGGCTCGTCAGAGAAGCGCTGAAACTGTTCAAATTGCGCCCCACACTCGGCGCAGGCATAGACATAGGTTGGCACAGCAACCACCTCCGATTGCAGGGAATAAAAAACCCTAAAATGCTGAACAAGCTATATAGATATGTAGCTCGGTGTTAAGCACACCTTTTCTTATTGTACCGCAAGCCTTGAGTGCGTCAATATTTGCCAATTCACCCGCTGCCTGCTATACTCGCACACACCTCAACCTTGTCTGACGCTCACACGGTACAAAGACGTACACGGCTGCGAGGTCATGAGTTTTGATGACCACACCCACAATACATTATTCTACATGTTGCCAACCAAATAAGGAGGAAAGCGCCTGTCTGCTTTTTAGCAGTCTGGGTGCTGTGAACGTATGAATGTGATTATTCCTACAGCTGGCCTGGGCACGCGCCTTCGTCCTCACACGCACACCCGACCAAAACCGCTGGTCAATGTGGCAGGTAAGGCAGTGTTAGGTCATCTACTTGATAAGCTGGCAGTGCTGCCAATTGACGAGATGGTGTTTATCACAGGCTATCTTGGTGCACAGATCGAGGAGTACGTTCAGAAGCACTACGCATTTAAAACGCGCTTTGTCGAGCAAACTGAGCTTAAAGGTCAAGCGCACGCCATTGCACTCGCCGAGGGCATGATCTCAGGCCCAACGCTGATCTTGTTTGTCGATACAATCTTCGAGGCTAATCTCGATGTATTGAACCAAACCGATGCCGATGGGGTGATCTATGTAAGCCAGGTCGATGACCCATCGCGATTTGGCGTGGTCTTACTTGAGGATGGGCAGATCACCAGACTGGTGGAGAAACCCTCGACACCGGTCTCCAATCTCGCGGTCATTGGTGCATACTATGTGCGCGAGGTCAAGGATCTTTTCAAAGCGATCCATGTGCTGATCGAGCGCAACATCCAAACCAAAGGCGAGTTCTATCTGGCCGATGCCCTGCAGTTGATGATCGACGACGGGGCACACTTTATCGCCGAGACAGCCTCGGTCTGGGAGGACTGCGGTACCGCGCCAGCGCTGCTGCGCACCAACCGCTATCTGCTCGAGAAGATGCACGAGAGTTCACATGATCGGCCTGGTGTCATTATCGTTCCACCGGTGCACATCGGTGCAAATGTTGAGATCAGCAACTCAATTGTGGGACCATATGTCTCAGTCTCCGATGATGCGGTGATCGTTGACTCGATTGTGCGCAACTCGATTATTAATCAAGGTGCCCTGATCCAATCTTCAACCCTTGAGGGCTCGCTCATCGGTGAGCGGGCGCGGGTTGAGGGCGAATTTCAGCGGCTCAACGTTGGTGACTCATCGGTGATTCGGTTCGGAGGTTAATGTGGCAACTCGGCCAGCATACAAAGATTGGATGCTGCCCCCAGCACGCTTACAGCGGGGCATTCTGTATGCTGGCCCGCCGCTTTCCGAGCATGGCCTGCTCGCCCAGGTAAGCGGCTACTGTGCTGCGGTTGGCTACACGCTGCCGTCGCTGCTGCTGATCGACTACTGGATCGCGCTCAAGTCTAGCCCGTTTGTTGTATTGTTTGGCCCGAGTGGTGTCGGCAAGACCGAGCTAGCCCGCCTGTTTGCCCAAGCGCTTGTCGAGCCTGCGGATGAGCAGTACATCTATGTAAATATGGGCTTGGCCAGCGAGGTTGAGGCCATGGTCGATCTCCATGATCGCTTCGGCTGGATGAAGTTCATGGAGGTGCTGGAAACCGCCGGGACGGCTGCGAACGCTGGCCGTGTTTTTTTTCTCTGCCTCGACAACCTGCGCTCTGTTGATATTGAGACCTATTTTTCACTGCTCGTGCAAAATCCCGATGAAGAGGCACCCCGGCTAGCTTTGCGCGGTATTCAGCCTCAGTTTTGGCCAGCCGTGCCGCCAAATGTTGTGCTTACCGGCACCCTAGATGCCGAGCCGCCGGTGAACTTTGTCAACTCCATCGTTGGCCGCGCTAGCGGTGTCTATGTGCAGCCACAGTGGCTGCGTAGCGAGCAGCCAGTGTTTCAGCGCAAGCGCCGGATCGCGCCGCTCGGCTATCAGCGCCTGGTGATGCAATCGGCAATTCGCACGGAGAAGGCCGCGACCGCCTGTCTAACCGAGTATCTCGGTGATCTCGATGAGGCGCTGCAGATCCCCGCCGATCTGCAGGCAATTTTGTGGCAGAGCGGGCTAACCTATGATCAGGCTTGGCGCAGCGCAACGCTGCGGGCTGTCGCCAACAGTTTCACCCGTGATGGACAGGGGCTTTTTGTTCCATCGAATCGCCGGACGAACGCTCGCTTTGCGCTGGTGTGGTCCATGGCTCGTCAGATGATGCTTCGGCTGTGGGGCGCTCCTGCACTTGTCGAGCGGCTGGAGCAGATTGTGCAGCATCATTTAGCACAGTTACCACGTGTTAACTGGACAACCTTCGATGGTGTTGTGTTTTAGCCGAGGTTGCCAATGAAGTTTCGTCAGCCATACTCTGTGGATCATCTAGATGATGCCGATCTCGACTGTCTGTTCCGCACCGAGCTGCGGCGCACGCTTGATACTGCTGCGCCGAGCAAGCCGAAGCTAGAGCGCACAACTCCGCTCGCTTCGCGCTGGCTGCGCTGGCGCTTGACGGTGCCGCCGACCCCAACGGTCAACCTACGGCCCGCTTGCTCGGGCTTTTATCTGTTATTTGTGCTGCACTCTTCTCGAGCTGCCCTTGGCAGTATTCCTGGCTAATAGTCCGTTTGCTGCTCTGAAAGGGGGTGGTTGCTGCGTAGAAATGTAGGCTTCCCATCTAGAAGGACCTCTTCTCTAACTGTATTGAATGGAGACTAATCACGTATGTTGAAACGTCGCTTAATTGTTTTGCTGGCCCTGATCACGTTGGTTCTGCCAATTTTGGCAGCCTGTGGTGGGAGCGAGGCAACCTCGACCTCCGCCCCTGCTCCGACTGAAAACACGACGGGCAATGCTGCGCCAACCGAAGCACCAGCAGATACCCCAACCGAAGCACCAGCAGATACCCCAACCGAAGCACCAGCAGATACCCCAACGGAGGAGACTCCGGCCGGCAACACAGATAACGTCTTGGTTGTGCACCAGGTTGGCTATCCTGACATCTTCGATCCCCAGAAAAGCTCGTTTAGCTCGGAGATCGTGATCTTGGCCCAGGCCTACGAGGGTCTGACCCGCCTGAACGAGAACTTGGAGACGGTTCCGGCCGCCGCCGAGAAGTGGGAGTACAACGCTGACGCCACGGTCATCACCTTCACCCTGCGCCCCGACCTGAAGTACAGCGACGGCTCGCCGCTGACCGCTGCCAACTTCGAGTACGCCGTGCGCCGCACCTGTGATCCCGAGACCGCCGGTCAGTACCAGTCGATCCTCTTCGATATCGCTGGCTGTGGTGATCTGGCCAGCACCCCGACCACGGATACCGCTGCGCTCGAGACCGCGCGCGGCAACGTTGGCGTCCAGACTGTCGATGACAGCACGCTGGTCATCAACCTGGCCCAGCCGGCTCCCTACTTCCACACGGTTGCTAGCCTGTGGGTGATGTACCCGGTCAAGCAGGAGATCGTCGAGAAGAACGGTGATAACTGGTGGCAAGAGGCCGAGAATCACGTCGGCAACGGCCCCTTCAAGATCGACTCGATCGAGGAGAACCAGGAGATCAACTTCTCGCGCAACGACAACTACTGGAACCCCGCCAAGCTCGATGGCTTGAAGTACATCTATATTCCCGATAGCTCGGTCGCTCTGGAGGCCTATCGCCAGGGCCAGATCGACATCATGACCATCGATCCTAGCCAGCTGCCCGCCATCAAGGGCGATCCTGAGATGAGCCAGGAGTTCCTGCAGTATCCCGCTGCAACCACGACCGACCTTGACTTCAACCTGACCAAGGCTCCGTTTGAGGATCCCAAGGTTCGCCAGGCCTTCGCCTACGCCTTCGACCGCGAGACCTACTGCGAGGTCATCCGCAACGGCGACTGCTCGCCCACGCTGACCTGGATTCCCAAAGGTATCCCTGGCTACGACGCCGGTGAGGATCGCTACGCCTTCGATCCCGAGAAGGCCAAGCAGGCCCTCGCTGAGTCAACCTATGGCTCCGCCGATGCGCTGCCCGAGATCACGCTGGCCTACAACAGCAACGATCCGGCCAACCAGGCCCGCCACGAGTTCATTGCCCAGAACTACCAGGACATCCTGGGCGTGAAGATCACCCTTGAACCGCAGCCGAGCCAAGAGTTCAGCGCTGCTCGCAAGAGCGTTGAGACCCGCCGCCAGCTGAACCTTGGTGGTTGGATCGGCGACTATCCCGACCCGCAGAACTGGCTCAGCGTCTACTGGCGCTGCGATGCCTTCGCCAAGCGCCAGGGCTACTGCAACGAGGAAGCCGACAAGCTGATGACCGAGGGCGACACCAGCACCGATCCTGAGGCCCGTATCAAGGCCTACCAGGAGGCGCAGAAGATTGTTGTGGGCGACATTCCTTCGGTTATGCTCTACAACCCAACCCACATCTTCTTGGTCAAGCCCTATGTCACCAACTACTCGCAGACCGCTGCCGATGATCAGTGGCCTGGCCAGTGGACTCCGACGACGGTTGAACTGAACAAGTAAGGTGTAAGTTCACTTCTGAGGGATGGACAGTGCGTCCATCCCTCACCTCTCTTCTTCAGCATGCGTTCTGTTGTATTCCCCCACGGCCAACAAAGCGGAGGATAGGATGTTCGGCTACTTTATTCGTCGGGTGCTAGCAATTATTCCAGTGCTAGTTGTGGTGGCATTTGTCACGTTTGCTATGATGAAGGCCACGAAAGGTGGTCCCTTTGATGCGAACGAGAAGCTGAGTGCGACAACACTCAAGGCACTGAATGCTAAGTTTGGTCTAAATAAACCAGTGTGGATTAACACGGAAGGTTTTAGCGAGGCTAAGGCTGAAAGTAGTAATCCTCTGCATTGGGTGCGGGGTTTTCTCGATAGTCAGTTTGGTAACTTTGCCATCAATGCGCTCAAGGGCGACTTTGGCCCAACCTACCAGTCCCGTGGATCTGAGACGGTTCAGGAGGTGATTGCACGCCGCTTCCCGGTTTCTCTGCGGTTGGGCTTGATGGCTACAATCTTTGCGCTGATCGTCGGTATTCCGCTCGGTATTATGAGCGCTCTGCGCCAAAATACCTTTCTCGATTACCTTAGCCTGGTGATTTCAACGATTGGTATCTCGGTGCCGAGCTTTGTGGTTGGCGTGCTTGTCGTGCTGCTGCTGAGCCGCGTGCTGAATATCAAGCCGATTCAGCCTCCAGAGGCTTGGAATGGCTTCGGTCGCGCCTATATTGTGCCTGGCATTGTGCTTGGCCTTGGCACTATGGCCTATGTCACGCGCCTCACCCGCTCTTCAATGCTTGAGGTGAAGCGCCAGGATTATGTGCGCACAGCGCAGGCCAAGGGCATCGCCTCCATGGTTATTATCGGCCGCCATATGCTGCGCAATGCGCTGATCCCGGTGGTTACCATTTTGGGGCCGGCCCTGGCCAACTTGATCACTGGCTCGTTTATCATTGAGTCGATTTTCCGTGTCAATGGGCTGGGCCAGGAGTTTGTTACCGCGATCCAGGTGCGCGACTATGCCATGATTATGGGCACAACGCTCTTCTTTGCAGCGTTGATCGCCCTTGCTAATGTGCTGGTTGACCTAACATATGGCTTTCTCGATCCGCGTATTCGTGCCAAGAAGTAGAGGCTGCTGATGACGACAACATCTTCAACGAAGGTTGTGCCTTCCGATGACGAGCTGGAGTTGCTCTCACGCCCTCCGCGTAGTCTATGGGGCGATGCCTGGCGGCGCTTGCGTCGCAATAAGTTAGCCATGATTAGCTTGATCTATTTGATCATTCTGGTTTTCGTTGCAATCTTCGCCGGACCCATCTCGCCACAGTCGCCTGGCCGTCCAACTGGCATGGAGCTGCGCGAGCGCGGCACCTTCCGGCAGGCCGCATGGATCACCGATGCCGATCCGCGCCGCACCGGCGACTGGCGCTTCGTGCTCGGCACCGACTCGGCCGGCGGTGATATCTTCAGTCGCCTGATCTATGGCACGCGTGTGTCGCTGATCGTCGGCTTCATCCCGATGATCTTAACACTGCTCATCGGTGTCATCGTTGGCCTGATCTCTGGCTTCGCTGGCGGTTGGGTCGATGATTTACTCATGCGCTTCACTGATGTGGTGTTTGCGCTACCTGGCTTGCTGTTCTTTATTATTATGCAGACAGCCTTTGGCGCAACTGCGCTCGGCAAGGCCTTCAATGGCCTGCTGCTTCTGTTTATTACACTGTCAATTGTAAGCTGGGCCAGCGTCGCACGCCTCGTGCGCGGTCAGGTGCTCTCGCTCAAAGAAAAAGAGTTTGTCGAGGCTGCGCGCGCAGTCGGCGTCAGCCGCACCGCGATCTTGATCAAGCATATTCTGCCCAATACGCTTGGCCCAATTATTGTGGCCGGTGCGTTTATTGTGCCCAATGCGATTATCTCCGAGGCCGTGCTAAGCTATCTCGGTATCGGCATCACCCCTGATCTTTCGCCAAATGCGCCTTTTCCAACCAGCTGGGGCAATATGATCCTGCTGGGCCAGGGGGCGATTAACTCGCAACCATGGGCTCTCGCTGGGCCAGCGATCGCGTTGGCGTCGATCACTATCGCCTTTGTTGCACTCGGCGATGGTTTGCGCGATGCCCTTGACCCACGTGAACAATAAATTAGCTACAAAAGGAATGTCGTATGGCAGAAGCTCCTCTTCTTGATGTGCGCGATCTGGAGGTCCAGTTTAAAACCCAGGATGGAATCGTCCAGGCCGTCAATAAGGTTAATTTCTCCGTCAACCGAGGCGAGACCTTGGGCATCGTGGGCGAGTCTGGCTCTGGTAAAAGCGTCACCTCGCTGGCGGTTATGCGCCTCATTCCCTCGCCGCCCGGTAAAATTGCCGGTGGCCAGATTATTTTCGATGGTGAGGATCTGGTCGACTTCAGCGAGTCTGAGATGCGTAAGATTCGCGGCAACCGCATCGCGATGATCTTCCAAGACCCTATGACATCGCTCAATCCGGTGTTGCGGATTGGCCGCCAGATGACCGAGGCGCTGCAGCTGCACCTAAATATGACACCCAAGCAGGCCCGCAATCGCGCAATCGAGTTGCTGGGCATGGTGGGTATTCCCTCCCCCGATAAGCGCCTCGATGACTATCCACACCAGTTCTCCGGCGGTATGCGCCAGCGCGTGATGATCGCTATGGGCCTGTCATGCAACCCCGAGTTGCTGATCGCCGATGAGCCAACCACCGCGCTCGATGTGACTATTCAGGCGCAGATTCTTGAGCTGATGAACCGCCTCAAAAACGAGACCGGCACGGCCGTCATCTTCATCACTCACGATCTCGGGGTTGTTGCCGGCATGGCCGATCGGGTAATTGTGATGTACGCCGGTCGCGTGGTTGAGCACGCCTCCACCCACGAGCTATACAATAATCCGCGTATGCCCTACACCATGGGCTTGCTCGACTCCATCCCGCGCCTCGATGAGGGCAAGGGCGAACGACTTACACCCATTCGCGGTCTGCCACCGGATCTGCTGAACTTGAAAGATGCTTGTCCGTTTGCTCCACGCTGCGATTTCGTCCAAGATGTGTGCCATACGCAGCGTCCGCCCCTCCGCTCCGTTGGAACAAATCATCAGGCCGCCTGCCTGTTCGATATTACCTATGAGGAGCGTCAGACCGCCGCTGCCCGCAAGGCGGCTGAGGAGCAAGCAGCATTGGAACAGACGCTGGAAACGGCTATTGCTGAGGAGGCGCGCTAAGTATGACTGTACAGCAAGTTGCCCCATCCAATGATGCCCTGGTCCAAATCAACGATCTCAAGATGCACTTTCCAGTTAAGTCATCTGGGCTTGTTCGCCGCACGGTTGGTAACGTCAAGGCGGTCGATGGCATCTCCTTCGATGTGTATAAAGGCGAGACGCTGGGCCTCGTGGGTGAATCAGGCTGTGGCAAGTCAACGACTGGCCGCGCTATTTTGCAGCTCCATCGACCAACCAGCGGCAGCGTTGTGTTCAATGGCGAGGAGTTGACCAATCTCTCTGGCGAGAAGCTGCGCCGTATGCGTCGCAAGGTCCAGATGATTTTCCAAGACCCCTATGCCTCGCTCAATCCGCGTATGACCGTCGGCGATATCATTGCCGAGCCAATTCGCGTGCACAACTTGCGCTCTGGCAAAGAGGTGCGCACACGTGTTGAGGAGCTGCTGCGGGTGGTCGGATTAAACCCCTACTTTATTAACCGCTATCCGCACGAGTTCTCCGGTGGTCAGCGCCAGCGTATTGGTATCGCTCGGTCTTTAGCCGTCGAGCCGGATTTCATCGTCTGCGATGAGCCAGTTTCTGCGCTTGATGTTTCCATTCAGGCCCAGATTATCAACTTGCTTCAGGATCTCCAGAAGCAGTTTGGCCTGACCTATCTGTTTATCGCCCATAACTTGAGCGTGGTCAAGCACATCAGCGATCGCGTGGCGGTGATGTACCTCGGCAAGATGGTTGAGCTGGCTCCTGCCGATGACCTGTACGCCCATCCGATGCACCCCTATACCCAGGCGCTCCTGTCCGCCGTGCCTATTCCCGATCCTGATGTTGAGACGCATCGGCAGCGCATTATCCTCGAGGGCGATGTGCCCAGCCCGCTTAACCCACCTTCTGGCTGCCACTTTCACACCCGCTGCCCGCTAGTTATCGATAAGTGTCGTCAGGAAGAGCCACCATTTGTAGACTATGGCGGTGGGCACTTCTCGGCCTGCTGGCGTGCGAAAGAGGTAACGCCAGTGCTGAGCGAGGACTTTCAGCACGATGCTGAGCCTGCCACCTAGCCAGCTCACGCCAGTGCCACGGCCCGTCATTGCGACGGGCCGTTTTTTGTTTGTGTATGCTGCGGCTGTTCGCGGTGTCGATCACCCGCAGCTACGCCACCCCACCGGTGAACGTGCGCTTCAGCACCAGCGTGGACTCTGCTGGCTGAGCTGTGGCGGGGCGACGTACGACGAGTCTTTTTTTCATCCTAACGCTGGCAATCCCGCCATAGTGAGGCCAACTGGCTCGCCTCCAACCGGTGAGTACAGCTTGGAGCTGTTGGTTGAGTGGATTAAGCCTTACTGCTTGTTGCTGTCAACGAGTGAGCGAATGCGGCGCACGGCACGCTCTAGCAGCGGCACATCGGCGCTGCTCAGGCCAGCCTCGGCGGCACGCTGACCGATCAGCTGGTTGACAACGTCGCCGCTGGCGCTGCTGCTAGCGGTAACATCCCAGAGCACAGGCCGATCTGGCATAAGCGGCTGCCATGTGTACAGCTGACATAAAAAATTGATGTAGCCAGCGGCCGCAGCTGCTAGCGAGTGCTCGCGTGCGACAAAGCTGCGTGCGTTCGCCTCAAGCGCTTGCCGCAGCGCCGTGTCAGCAAACAGCCGCTCTGCGTAGGCCGCGATGAGCGCCGACTCTGTATCGCCGACCGGCACATGGGCCACGACGTCGCGCGGTAGCTCGCTAAATGTGGCAATATCGGAGACGAGCACCGCCCGTCCAGCCCCAAGCAGGCGCAAAAGACTTGCTGATGTCTCGCCAGCAGATGGATAGCGCCCGTTGAAGCAGAGGTCAGCCGCCGCTACGTAGCGGGCAAAATCGGCATGCGCGACAAACCCGGTGATTTTGACGGCGTCGCCTAAGCCCAGGCGCTTGATATGTTCAGGGAGCGGATAGTGGGCCGAGACGCTGCCAACAAGTATGTAGAGCGCGCTGGGATGCTGCCGTCGGAACTGTGCAAAAGCCGTTAGCGCTTGCGCAATTCGCTTATAGGGGTTGATATGGCCGAAGCTTGCCCAGATTGGCGCATCCGCTGGCAGCCCTAGCTCCTGCCGTGCCTGGATCCGCTCAAGCTGTGGTGGTAGCGGCACACCCATTGGCACCACAGCAGCGTTCAGCTGTGGACGAATGCTGAGCGCCCGATCTACGACATAGCGACTGTGGGCGATCAGTCCCTGCGCAGCTTCGATAACTGCCTCGCTCAGCGGATAGTCGAACACGGCCTCTGGCAGCTGGCCGCGCTCCATCTGCTTAGCGACCTGCAATCCAGCCTCGCCATAGCGGCGCTGCACCTCAGCGCGATATGTGCGCAGATCATGCACGCGATTGGCTGCGTGCCAGAGCATAAGATGGTGCAGGACATAGTCGTGGAGCACCACAACGCCAGGGACACGCTGAAGCGTGCTCCAGAAGCGGCTATGAGCTGCGCTGTTGCCCATATGATAAAGAATAGCGTCGAATGGGCGGCGGCGCTGAAGCTGCTCTAGGCGACTGGCCGACTCGATCGCAAAATGCTGGGCGAGGTGTGGGTTTGATGGTTTAACATCGTCGTCGACGAACACGGTAATATCGACATACTGGCCAAGGTACGGCAGCAGCTCCTCGCTATAGTCGGAGATGCCGGATTCGACAGGGTTGACCGGTGAACAAAAAGCCAAGCGGCGTCTGTGAGTCATAGCTCTTCCTGCTGGGCAAGCCACGCTTGAGCAGCTCTAAGATCGGCGGGTGTGTTGACATTGGTGAATGCGTGCATGTGTGTGCTGGGCGACCACTGCTGCGCATTGATCGTCTCGATCCAGCCCACGAGCGAGCGTCCGCCTACGGCGACATACTGCTCTAAGCCTGGCAGTGTGGCGCGGTGATAGAGCGCAACCAGCGGCTCCCAGCGCTGATGGTAAGGCACAAGGGCGTGCGCACAGCGCGGGACGGCGAGCAGCGTCTGGATCAACGCAAGATTGAGCAGCGGCAGATCGGCGGCGAGCACCAGCAGCCAGTCGGCGCTGGCCGCCGCAAGGCCAGCGGCCACGCCAGCGAGCGGGCCGCAGGAGGGCCAGCGATCAGCAATAGGCCGTGCCTGAAGGTTTGGCCAAGCGTCGGCATCGGGCAGGGCGACCAAGACATCGGCAGTGACCAAGCGTGCGAGCTCAACCGTGTGCTCCAGCAGCGTCGGCCCCGCTGGCCCCCAGAGGCGCAGCTTGCGCTTATCTTGGCCAAGGCGTTGCGAGCGACCGCCGGCAACGATGAGGGCGCTGAGCGGCTCAACGTGCGCCAAGGTTGGCTAGCTCCTTGTCGATGCGCTCCAGCTCGGCGTTGGTATAGTTAAGCTGATTAATCAGGTGAATGGGCACTGCGCCACCAGCGAAGGCTGCAATCTGCCCTTCGAGAATATCTTTATTGCTGAGATGGGTCTTGCGCAGCTTGCGCAGGCTGTTGATGGTGCGCTCCTGCTCTTCTGGTGAGTAGATAGATGCAGGCCGTGCCTGGTTTGACTGCTGGATAGTTGAGCCAACATTGCCGACCGAGATATTGCTGCCGTTGAAGCTGTTGCCAGAGCCAAAAGAGACATTCGCACTGGTTGTCGGAGCATTGCCTGATGCCGAACCGCTGCTAGAGTCTGACCCGGACGGCTGGTCGCCCTGATCGAAGAGCATCCCATCGCGTGCACGGACATAGAGTGTTATCAGGCCCCAGTCGATACGATTGCGATTCTCGAGAATAATTGCTTGGCGTCCAGCGGCAACACATGCGTCGATTGGCTCATTTTGGGCGAGAGCGTAGTAGAACTCCTCTGCAAATGTCTGTCCAGCACTATCTTGGATAGACGACTGCATCGCAATAACAGCAGGAACATTGACATTCAGCAGTGCCGGGGCCATGCTCTGCAGCAGATCGCTGCTGATGACGCTGGTATTGCAAGCATTCAGCACAACCAAACAGGTCAGCGATCCCTGCAAAATCATGGCTAGCTGGACAGCATCCAGATCTTGCCGCTCGCCCTTTTCGGTCTGGAGCACGAGCGCACCTGCACCCTGCTTTGTCACACCGTGGCCAACGAAGTGGAAGATATGCGGTTGCTCACCCTTGATCAAGCGGCGCAGCTGGCGCGCAGTGAGCGCAGGCTCTTCGATGAGGGTCAGTTGATTCTTCTGAATGAGCGGTTCGACTGCCTCACGGACAATTGCAAACTCGGCCTCAATATCGAGCGGGTTGGTTTCCTGCATATCGGCAGGCATGGCGCTTGCCAACAACATTTTGAGTGGCCCAGATGCCTTAAGTGGAGGAACAGAGTCAACCCGTGGTAGAAAACGGCAGATCGAGTGCTGATTAGCCAAGGGAATATCTCCATCGCCACTGGCAAACTCCCATGGGAAGGTGGCAGCTTCGATCGCGTTTGGATCGATAACGAGCGTCAGGCGCAGATTTTTATTGGCTTCGGATGCTTTCTGGTACAGTCCCCACAACTCACGATTAGTAAAAAGTGTATCGTACACGAGTTTGCCAAACTTGCTGATCTCATCGCCCTTGAGCGAGGCATCGCGAAACCGAACCTTCTTCATAAATGTTTGGTAGGTAGGATCATCGAGCGGCAGCGAGATAGTTGTTCGCTGCTCTGCGCCGGCAGACGTGCGCATTCGCACAGGATAGGCACCGTTGACTGCTTGATCGATCTCAATGCGAAACTCTGAGTACTGGTTCATGGCAACTCCCTCTAGCAGCGCAATAGACCCCTGTATCTTAGCGTGCTGGCGTTCATTCGGCAACCACGTATTCTCCTTTGTAGTAGAAATCGAAGATTCTGCGCGCTGCTGCCGCTGCTGTTGGTTGAATCTGGCGTGCAATTGCATCTATGGAGTGTAGAACTGACTATACCTATCTCAAGGAGGACCACTAGATGGCGCATGAACTGACCACTCCAACCACGCTCGAGGCAACCGTTAGGGCGGCGCTGCCGGTGCTGGAGGCGGCCGCCCCCCGTGTCGCAAATCGCCGCTACCGCCAGCAGCTTAACCGGATTTATGCCGCGCTAGGCGAGACTCCGCCCCATCAAGGTCATGCCCGCGATCAGCATGATCATCCCCGGCGGCAGCGCCAGGCTCAGCGTAGCTGGTCGGCAAACTACAGCCAAGATGAGTTTTAGGTACCGCCTTCAGCGGCTACTACCTACACGCTCATTAGGAAATTAGTACTATAATAGCGACTATTTGATCCAGCTATTCGAGAAGGAGCTTCTCTGATGATGACACGACGACTGCGTATGGGTGCACTACTGACAGTGCTGCTGATGCTAGCAGTGGCTCCAGCAGCCTTGGCGGCAGAGCCACAGTACTTCCCCGAGACCCAGCATAACTTGCTTGATCCGATGGGTGGCTACTGGCAGGCGCATGGTGGACTGCCGGTCTTCGGCTATCCAATCTCAGAGGCATTTGCTGAGACTAACCAAGATACCAGTGGCACATATCAGACCCAGTACTTCGAGCGCAATCGGCTGGAGGCTCACCCAGAGAACGCGGCCCCCTACGATATTCTGCTTGGCTTGCTAGGTAAAGAGGTGTTGGCACAGCAGGGCCGCGACTGGACAACCTTCCCCAAAGCCGATCCAGGCGCAGCCCACTTTTTTGCAGCAACAGGGCACGCGGTCACACATACGCCATTCTGGGAGTACTTCCGCGCCCACGGTCTAGAGTTTGATGGCCAGCCTGGCTACTCAGAGGCAGAGAGCATTGCGCTGTTTGGTCTGCCGCTGTCCGAGGCGACAATGGAGACCAATAGCAGTGGTGATACTGTGCTCACCCAGTGGTTCGAGCGCGCCCGCTTCGAGTGGCATCCGAACAACCCTGCCGAGTACCAGGTGCTGCTCGGCCTGCTCGGCAAAGAGGCCACGATGAGCCGCAGCAGCGAGTCGCCTTTCCAGCCAACTGTGGCCCAGGATGAGGCCCACGCCGCCGCCATGCAGCTCTACGCTATCTTCAACGAGCGCCGCCAAGCTGAGTACGGCAAGCCCCCAGTGGCCTACCGCGCTGATGTCCAAGCCGAGGCCGATGCAATTGCTCGCGATATTTACGATGCACATACAAATGGTGGTAATCCACAACAATTTCTTACAAATAGCCCCGAACGACTTGCAAAGTACGGAAATATGAAAGCTGTATATGCTCAATTTGATGCGCCTATCGTAGCTCAATGCAAAGGAGTAGATCCAGTTAAGCCAATAGCAAGTGCTTATTCCCCAGTAGTCGCTAACTATGATTTCTCAACTTTAACACTTGGCGTTTCAACTGTGCATAATGGTTCTTGCGGGAAGTCTATTACGATTGTTTACGTTCTTGGATACTAGTTTTCTTAAGTAATAATCTACAATTACCTTCACTAATAGTTTTGCTCAATACATTTGTGCAGGTCTGTGGCCTGTGGTTATGTTGCTTAAGCGCATGATCACTGGCCATTTTTTATAAAGATCTGGCAATGTTATATTATTGCTACTAGATCAAGAATCAGCTATGAATATCTTGTTATGTAATTCCAAGGCTTTTACTGTTTGAGCTCATATATACAAGGTACTACTATATGCGTTTACTTTGGCTTCGTTATCGCTGGCAAATGCTGGCTATAGGTTTTGGTATTAGTACTAGTTTGATTTTTTTGGTGTGGTGGTTCAATCATTCCGCTGTTGTTCCGCGACCTGTTACAGCGGCTGTGGCACAAAGTTCGGCTACACCAGTTTGGGATGTAGCTGCTCATGCTAATTATCAACAAGATGTCGTAGCAGCCTTAAATTGTGCGCGCCAAGCACAAGCATCTTCAGACCTGGTAGTATCTCCAGCCCTGCAGACAGAAGCACAGGCAATTGCTCATGAGGCCCAAACAAGCCTAGATAGTAGTATCAGTAGATCACAGGACTCCCTGGGGCCAGGGTAAACGGTGTGGCGGCCGAATCGTGCGGTATCCTTTGTGGTGCCAACCAAGAAAGGAACCG
>JABXJS010000224.1 GCA_013538855.1 Herpetosiphonaceae bacterium | reverse complement strand
GTTTGCGTAGCTCGTGCGGTATATAGGGTGCCAGACCTCTCCACACAGCAGTCGCACGCCGCTGGATCGCCTGATCCAGCGCGTTCGATTTTAGAGCCAAAAAGCGGCTCCAGGCGCATATACGCCTGGAGCCGCTTTTTGTTCGTGATCGGGCAGACTATCGCCATCGTCGAGGGCGCGGGCGCTTATGCTTGGTTCCCTACTGCGGCGTGCTCCAGTCGGGCCGTAGATGCTTGAGGTCGAGGGGATAGAGCGGGCGCTCGCCGCCGGGATAGCGGCGCTGGTGAGCTGGCGGCCTTGCGTATCGACCGGCTGGCCCTTGCGCAGGCGCATCTGCTGTCCAGTGCGGCGCTTCACCTCTAGCAGAGCTGGCTAGGTGTGCGCGCTCGCAGTGCGATTGCTGCAGCCTGCATGGGGGCTTGACCGGCGCAGAGCAGCGCACTGACCAGCAAGAGCACCGAAGCGCTGCAGGCTCTGCGCTAAGGAGAAGAGCGGCAAAGAGTCCTTGCCCGTAATCCAGCGCGAGCAATCGTCCTGTGGATCAGGACACGCTGAGTTGTGCGATGGCAAGCGATCTCCGCGTTTGCAGCCAGACTAGCAGGCACACTGCCGCTGAATGTTTTTGCACGCTGCTTTGACATGCAAAACCGCCTGTGCTGGCAGCAGCGGTATCAGCACAGGCGGCGGTGAGTGGCGGCGCGTCAAGCAGCTAGAGCAGACCGTCGAGGCCGAGGAAGACGCGGCCGGGATCGCTAGACTCCTGAATCATGGCGTTGAGCAGGCGCTCGAGCATGGACTTAAAGTCGCGCAGCTCGGTGTCGCTGAAAGATTGGGTGAAGCGGGTCATATTTTCAAAGCGCTGGGTGTGGATCTCGGCGATCTTGGCTTGGCCGGCGGGGGTGAGGCGCACCCAGACCACGCGGCGGTCGGACTCATCGCGCTCGCGAACGACGAAATCGAGGGCGATCAGGCGGTCGACGATGCCGGTGACGGTGGCGGGCGTGACCTGGCCCATGCGGGCGATGTCGCTCATGGTGGCCTGGCCGCCGCTGGCCTCAAGGCTGAAGAGCACGGAGGTTTGCGGCAGCGTGAGGCCCATCTGCTCCATAGCATCCACGCTTTGTTTATGGCCGTACCAGATGAGGAGGCGGATGACGCGGTTGATCTCTTGCAGCTGCTCGTGGCGGGCGTTGTTCATAGATGTACCTCGGTTGTGAACATTGATGAACAGGTCAGCGGGTTCCGGCCCACCAGGACTTTGTACCCCTTGACACAATCTACTTTGACTCTATAATAATTTGAGTTGCAAACTATTTTACCACCATACTTTATGGCTGACAAAAAACGTCGAACGGGTCATAGCTGGGTGCAAAGGGGCAGGCGCAGCTGTGGCACGGGCGACGTTGCTATGGACACATGAAAGGAGCCACGCAGCGTGTTGTGGTTAACTCGCCAGTCGCTGAAGCGACCGCCCATTACGATTATGCTGGCCGTTGTGCTGATTATCGTGGGGGTGGTGTCAGCGCAATCATTTAAAGAAGAGCTCTTCCCTGACATCTCCTTCCCGATCGTCAGCGTCCAAACGATCTATCCAGGTGCCTCGGCTGAGACGCTGGATCAAGAAGTGACGGCGGTGATCGAGAAAGCTGTGTCTGGCGTGCCGGGCGTCGAGGCGATTCAATCGAACTCAGCGGAGAGCTTCGCCTTCACGGTGATCAGCTTTGATGTTGATGTTGATCCCAAGGCTGCCAAGCAAGAGGTGCAAGAGAAGCTCTCGACGATCACCTTGCCGGCAAACGCCCAGAAGCCGACAGTTGGCACCTTTGACTTTGGCGGGCTGCCGATCGTCGTCGCCAGCGTCAGCGGCGATGACCTCAGCGCCATCCAGGCCAAGGTCGAGCAGGACGTGCTGCCGGCGATCAGCGCCCTGCCTGGCGTAAGCAATGTGAGCATCACCGGCGGCGAGCAAGAGAAGGTGCTGATCACGCTCGACCCGCAGAAGCTCAGCGAAAATAACCTAACGCAGGCGCAGGTGGTGCAGTTTTTACAGGCCAACAATCTGGCCTTTCCTGTTGGCACCATCAGCGACGAGGGCCGCTCGCTGCCGCTGCGCGTGACCCACGCCTACAGCTCCACCGACGAGATTGAAAACATTGTCGTCGGCATCAAGGGCGTGAACCTGAGCGGTGGCTCCGGCGGCTTCGGCGGCGGCTCCGGCGGCTTTGGCGGCGGCGCTGCTGGTGGCTTTGGCGGCGGCGCTGCTGCGGCCCAGCCGACAGCCCAGCCTGCCCCAACTGCCGTGCCAACCGCGCCAGTGAGCGCAACCGCGCCGGTGAGCGCCAGCCTGATCCCCGCCCCGCTCCAGGCGGCGGGCATCACCAGCGCCGCGCAGATCACGCCGGACGTGCTGGCCCAGTTCCCCGACGCGGCCCTGAGCCAGATCAGCCTACCGCTGGCCTTGGCGCTGCCTGCCGACACCCAGGCCGCGCTGGCCGAGCGGCTGCCGGAGCCGGAGATCGGCGCGCAGCTGCAGGCGGCGGGCATCACCAGCGCCGCGCAGATCACCCCAGCGGTGCTGGCGCAGTTCCCCGCACCGGCGCTGAGCCAGCTGCCGGTGAACTTGGCGCTGGCCCTGCCGGACGCCAGCAAGGCCGCGCTGGCCGAGGCGCTAGCTCAGGCCGCCCCAGCCACGCCAAGCGCGCCGACCAACGGCAGCGCCACTGGCGCACAGCTGCCCGCCGAGTTTGCCGCCTTTGGCATCACCGATCCCAAGCAGATCACGCCTGAGATCGTGGCCCAAATTCCGGCCCAGTTTCTGGACCGCTTCACGCCCGAGGTGATCGCGCTGCTCACGCCGGAGGCCCAGCAGGCCATCAAGGCGCGCCAGGCCAACCCCGATGCGGCTGGTGCCAGTGGTGCAGCGGTGCCAGAGAACCTGCTGATTCGGCTGCGCGATGTTGGCACCGTGGAGGTGGGCAACGTTGGCGGCAGCACCGTCACGCGCACCAACAGCGAGCCGAGCCTGGGCATCGAGGTGTTCCGCGACACGACCGGCAACACGGTTGAGATCGTCGATGCCGTCGAGGCCGAGTTCGAGCGTGTGGGCCAGGAGGCGGGCCTTGACTTCAAGATTGTGCGCGAGCAGGGCACGGCCGTGACCGAGTCGATCAGCGCTGTGACCAACGAGGGCCTGATCGGCGCAGTGGTGGCGATCATCGTGATCTTCCTGTTCCTGCGCTCGATCCGCTCCACGCTGGTGACGGCGGTGTCCATCCCGCTGTCGGTGGTGGTGGCGCTGATCCTGATCCGCGTGCAGGGCTTCTCGCTCAATGTGATGACGCTGGGCGGCCTTACCGTGGCGGTCGGGCGCGTGGTCGATGATGCGATCGTGGTGCTGGAGAACATCTACCGCCACGTGCGCCGCGGCGAGAACATCAACCACTCGGTGATCGAGGGCACCCGCGAGGTGGCTGGGGCGATCACCGCCTCGACGCTGACCACCGTGTGTGTGTTCCTGCCGCTTGGCGTCGTCGGCGGCATCGTCTCGAAGTTCTTCCTGCCCTTCGCGCTGACCGTGACCTACGCGCTGCTGGCCTCGCTGGTTGTGTCGCTGACGGTCATCCCGCTGCTGGCGCGCATGTTCATCAAGCCCGCCAAGGTGCAGGAGCAGAGCGGCGACGAAGAGTCGTGGCTCCAGCGCGCCTACACGCCGGTGCTGCGCTGGTCGCTGCGCTCAGGCTGGACCAAGGTGGGCACGCTGGCCATCGCGCTGCTGCTGTTTGTCGGCAGCCTGGGCCTGATGACGCAGCTCAAGTTTACCTTCCTGCCGGACACCTCCGAGAAGAACATCCAGGTTAGCCTGGAGATGCCGGCCGGTACGGCGCTGGATGTGACCGACGCAAACACGCAGCAGGTCGAGGCGCTGATTAAGCCCTACAAGGACGAGGGCAAGGTGCGCGATGTGCAGACCGTGGTTGGCAGCGGCGGCAGCGGGCGGCCCGATGATCGGGGAGCCGCTGCGAGCGCTGGCAACAAGGCGCGCCTCACGCTGACCATCGACAACGAAAAGGTCAGCAATCCGGCGGAGTTCGCCATCGACCTCGAGAATCAGATCAAGGGCCTCAACATCTTCGAGACGGTTAGCGCGCAGGCGGTCGCCGCCGATGGTGGCGGCCCTGGCGGCTCGGGCCTGGACCTCGTGCTGGTCAGCGCCGACACCGCCAAACTGCGCGAGGCCAACACCAAGATCATGGACGCGCTTGGCGGCAACAAGGCCAGCGACCGCTTCGCCGTCGCCAACATCACCAGCAGCCTGGCCGAGGTCAAGCCGCAGCTTGAGGTGACGGTCGATCCAGAGAAGGCCATCGCCCATGGCACCACGACGGCGCAGGTGGCACTGCAGGTGCGTGCGCTGCTCAACGGCGAGAATGCCGGCCAGGTGACGCTGAGCAACAGCGCTGATCCGCTTGATCTGTATGTGCAGGTCGATCAGAGCGACTTCGATGTTGCGACGCTGCGCCAGCTGCCGGTCGGCACGGTCAACCCGGTGCCGCTGGAGGAGATCGCCACCATCGAGGTTGTCGAGGGCGCGAGCAGCATTACGCGCATCGACGGCGACCGCGCCGCCTCGATCAAGGGCCAGTTCACCAACGACGACACCCTGCAGACGCAGGCGCTGCTCGAGCAAGAGATCAAAGACCTGGGCCTGCCAGAGGGCGTGAGCATCCAGGCGGGCGCGCAGGCACAGTCGCAGACGCAGACGCTTAGCGACATGGGCTTGGCCTTGCTTGTGGCGATCATCCTGGTGTACGTGGTGATGGTGCTGACGTTCGGCTCGCTGGCGACGCCGTTTGTCATCCTGTTCACCTTGCCGCTGGCCGTGATCGGCGCGGTGGTGGGCCTGTACGTCACCAGCAAGCCGCTGGGCATCACCTCGCTGATCGGCGTGCTGATGCTGATCGGCATCGTGGTGACGAACGCGATCGTGCTGCTGGAGCTGGTCGAGCAGTATCGCGAGCGCGGCATGAGCGTGTACGACGCGCTGATCCGCGCCGGCCGCGTGCGCCTGCGCCCGATCCTGATGACCGCCCTAGCGACGATGGTGGCGCTGATCCCGCTGGCGCTGGGCCTGCACAAGGGCGGCTTCATCGCTGCCGACCTGGCGGTGGTGGTCATCGGTGGCCTGTTCTCGTCCACGTTCCTGACGCTGCTGGTGGTGCCGGTGATGTACAGCATCATCGAGAGCATCAAGTCCCGCCTCGGCATGGGCCGCAGCCACAGCGACGAGGACGCGGCACCGGCCGTTGATACGACCAAGCCAGCCACCAACGGCTAGCAGATAGCTGCATCCTTACCGCACACGCAACAGCGGGCCATCTCCAACGCGAGATGGCCCGCTCGTTCGTTCGCTAGGCTGATCTGCCACAGTGCAGCAGCGGCTATACTGCATGCATCCTCTTTGATTAGAGCAACGCCCACGAAAGGAGGCTTTGTTAGATGACCACACTAGCATCTGTCAGCTACTCGACCGCGGGCGCAGTGCTCCATCGCCACACCTGATCTCCACGCAGGTCGCACGCGACACCCCTGAGCATGCGCACGCTCCGCCCGAGCTATACATTCTCGTCAGGAGAACTCTGTCCGCATGGCTACCAAAAAGAAGATCAAGCAGCGCTACGAAGAGAACGCTGATGTCCGCCGCTGGCTCAACGCCGATCAGATCGACCCGACCGAAAATGTGCGCCTCGACAGCGAGGATCAGCGCCCCGACTTCAACCCATCGTTTTTATCCGAGCACCACGAGCGCGACTGGCTGCTCTCGTCGCTAGAGCTGTTCTATCAGCGCCACCTGATCGACGACGTCGTCAGCGTGGCCCGCAGCGGCAAGGAGGCCACAGTCTACTGCTGCTCGGCGCACCCTGGCAGCGGCTACGAGCTGCTGGCCGCCAAGACCTACCGCCCGCGCATGTTCCGCAGCCTCAAGAACGACGCCGTCTACCGCAACAATCGCGCTACCCTCGATACCCGTGGCCGCCCGATCACCGACAAGCGCACGCGCAAGTGGATCGCCAGCGGCTCCGAGCGCTCGCGCCCGCTCCAGGTGAGCGCCTGGATTCAGCACGAGTATCAGACGCAGCGTCGTCTGCACGAGGCTGGCGTGACGGTGCCCGCGCCGCTGAGCCAGGCCGGCAACGCGATCCTCATGGAGTTTATCGGCGACGAGGGCGGCCCTGCGCCGCTGCTGCAGAAGGTGCGCCTGGAGCCGGAGCAGGCCGAGCGTCTGTTCAAGGAGATCGTGGCCGATATCGAGCGTATGCTGCAGGAGCACGTGATCCACGGCGATCTCTCCGCCTACAACATCTTGTACTGGGACGATGCGGCGGTGATTATCGACCTAGCCCAGGCCGTCGATCCACGCCATAGCCTCGATGTGTTCGAGCTGCTGGAGCGCGACATCGACCGCGTGTACCGCTACTTCGCCCGCTACGGCGTGACGGCCGATCCGGCCAAGCTCGCCGCCGATATGTGGATGCGCTACCTGTTTGGCTAGCGCCAGCGCAACAGCAGGCCAGCTACTGCGTATAGCAGTGGCTGGCCTGCTTGTCATCGGCATAAAGGTGGGGCGGAAATCCCCTGTAATTCCCTCTTGTCAAACCGAAATTCATGGCCGAAAATACCAAATTACGCCCCTCGAACACTGCGTGATCAGAGGCTCTGGCAGGTCTTACTGGTCCATACTCACTCACTTAAACCAAGGAGAAGTTATGCGTCGTTGGTTTTCTTTCATCGGCATTGTAGCGCTGCTTATGGCGGCAGTGGCAACGAGCGCCCCTGTGGCCTACGGCCAGATCGACATTGCTCAAGAGATCACGGACCAACTGAACCAATCCGGCCAGGTTCCGGTTATCGTTAACCTTGCGCTGGCGGCGCGCCCAGAGAGCGAGCTAAACGATGCTCGCCTCGTCCAGATGCAGCGGGCGGCGATTCAATCTTCGCAAAGCCGCATCCTCAGCAACCTGGATGCCGCGCATATCAGCGGCGTCAAGCGCTTCCAGTTTGTGCCCGCCATGGCCCTGACGGTCGATGCCACCAGCCTTAAGCAGCTGGCCAGCCAGCCCGGCGTGCAGAGCATCGCCCTCGATCAGCTGGCCCATCTGGATCTGCTGGAGAGCACCGTGCGCATGGGCGCAACCTTGGCCTGGGCGGCCGGCTACACTGGCAACGGCCAGACCGTGGCTATCCTCGATACCGGCGTTGATCGCACGCACCCATTCTTCGGCGGGCGCGTCGTGGCCGAGGGCTGTTTCTCCAGCACCGTCGCGGCGCAGTCGTCGACCACCCTGTGCCCCAACGGCCAGGATAGCCAGACCGGCGTGGGCGCAGGCGTGAACTGCACGACCTCCATCCACGGCTGCGATCACGGCACCCACGTGGCCGGCATCGCCGCTGGCCACAACAACACCATGTCCGGCGTTGCGCCAAGCGCCAACATCATCGCCGTGCAGGTGTTTAGCCAGTTCAACAGCGACTCGATCTGCGGCGCTGGCAGCTCGCCGTGTGTGCTCTCGTTTACGTCGGATCAGGTGCGCGGCCTTGAGTATGTCTACTCGCTGCGCAACACCTACAGCATCGCCTCGGTCAACATGAGCCTTGGCGGCGGCCAATACAACACCAACTGCGACGCCGAGCCAAACGTCACCGCCACCAAGGCGGCTATCGACAACCTGCGCGCCGCCAACACCGCCACCGTCATCGCCTCGGGCAACGAGTATCTGGATGGCGCGATGGGCAGCCCCGGCTGTATCTCCACGGCGATCAGCGTCGGCTCGACCACCGATACTGGCACCGAGACGGTCTCGGCCTTCTCCAACAGCGCCTCGTTCCTGTCGCTGCTGGCGCCCGGCGAGGTGATCTACTCGTCCGTGCCAGGCGGCGGCTATGGCGATAAGCAGGGCACCTCGATGGCCACGCCGCACGTGGCTGGCGCGTGGGCCGTCGTGCGCTCCAAGAAGCCCAGCGCCACTGTCGATCAGATTCTGACCGCCTTCCAGACCACCGGCGTGATGATCAATGACGGCCGCAACAACATCATCAAGCCGCGCATCCAGCTCGACCAGGCACTCAACCAGTTCACCACGGCTCCGCTCAACAACAAGGCCATGCTGCCGATGATGGCCAAGCCTGGCACGGTGACCCCGCCGCCGCCAGCCGATCCGCTGCAGAACGGCGACTTCGAGCAGGGCCACACCGCTGACTGGGTGGAAAACTCGACCAACTTCCCCAACCAGGTGCTGACCAACTCGGGCCTGCCTAGCGGTGTCGTGCCGCAGGGCGGCTCCTGGCTCGCGTGGCTTGGTGGCACGAACAGTGAGGTCACCGACCTCAGCCAAACGTTTACCGTTGCCGCTAGCGGCGGCGACTATTTGCACTACTACTACCGCATCGGCTCGCAGGATATCTGCGGCTACGACACGGCCAAGGTGCTGGTCAACGCCACCGAGCTGGCCACCTACGACCTGTGCACCAGCAATAACACCGCTGGCTGGGTCGGCGCGTCGGTCAATCTCAGCGCCTACCGCGGCCAGTCTGTGACGGTGCACTTCACCGTGTCCAACGACAGCAGCAGCAACAGCAACTTCTTCCTCGATACGGTAGCGATCCAGGCCGCTCCGTAAACCACACAAGCTCAGCGGCGCACACCGGAGTATCTCTGGTGTGCGCCGCTGTGTGTTTTAGATTGTCTGCGCCGTGGTTGATGCTGCGCCGCGCGGCGTGGGCCGGCGCTGCTGCCAACTCGAACGGGCACCTGTCGCCCGCTGGTCGCCTCCCGCCTGCTGGCGCACCCCCAGCGCCGCCGCGCGCTGGCGTGACGAGGAGCAGAAACCTGACCCAGAATCTTCGGCGCTATCGTCAACCTAGCCGACTGCTCACGCCATCGCACGGGGGATGTGGGGTGTGGCCAGAGAGCGGCAGGCAAAGGACGGGCGAGCGGGCACGGCGCAGCGGCTGGCAGCACAGCCTGCGCTACAGCCCAGCGCTTGTTCATCAAACACACTGCTGGCTGGATGCTTGGTTAGAGTTGGGTCATTGCGCTAGCGACCGATGAGCGGCTGGATGGCCTCTTGCAGCGTGGCGGCGCTCTGAATCGTGTCCAGGCTGCTGCCCTGCGCGACGAGCGCCTGCGCCAGCTCGGGCCGGATGCCGACTAGCGTGACCTTTGCGCCGAGCAGCTCGACGGCACGGGTGCTGCGCAGGAGCAGACCGACCTGCTGCTCGTCGATGAGATCAACGCCGGTGAGGTCGATGAGCACCTGCTGGGCGCGGCTGCGCTCAACGCTCTCGAGCAGCACGTAGGTTAGATCACGCAGGCGCTGCGTATCGAATGCGCCGATGAGCGGCAGCACCAGCGTGCCCTCCCAGACCGGAATAACCGGCACCGAGAGCGCGCGCACAGCGGCGGCCAGCTCGGTGCGCTGCTGTTTCTCTTGCTCCAGGCGCTCGACCGCTTGCGACAGGCGCTTGCGCTCCTGATCGAGGAGGGCGGTGCGGCGCTCAAGCTCGGTGACATCGTGCGCCATCCAGAGCGCGCCCTGGATGTGATTATCACGGTCGTAGAGCAGGGTCTGTGTGACCTCAAGCAGGCGCAGCGGCGTGCCAAACGAGATATCGACGTGGCAGATTGGCTCGGTGCTGCCTTGCAGGTGCTGCTGAAACTCGCTGATATCATCTGGCGCAATATTGAGCGCCGCGAGCGCGTCCCAGAGCAAGGCATTGTGCTGCATGCCCAGGGTGGCGGCGCTTGGATTGGCGTAGAGGATGCTGCCCTGCGGATTGTAGACCACGACTGCATCGCTCATGGAGATGAGGGCGAGATCGATGGCGCGTGAGCGCGGCTCAAACAGCCGCTGGCGCAGCACAATGTAGGCGAGCACGCCGACGATCGCCAGGCCCTCGATAATGCCGCTCAGCTCGCCAAGGCGCAGAGCGGCGGCGAGGTTGCCGAAGATGCCGCTGAAGATAATCGTCACCATGAGGATAACAATTGCTGGCCGTGTCCGCGGGCGTCGAGCAAAGGCCACGATCAAAACGCCTAGCCCTGGGAGCAGGCCAAGCGAGAGCAGACTGAGCAGAATCACGCCGCCGGGAACCGTTGGCTTAGCGCGATAGATTGTATCTTGCAGACTCATCTCGCCGACAAAGATACCGGTTTTGAACAGCAGATCGAGGCTGAGCAGCACCAATGCCACAATGTATGGCGCGCTAATCCAGCGTACTGGACGGGCACCCTGCCACCACTCTGGTGTAAATAGCGCTGCGAGCATCAGCACAAGCAGCGTGCTGATCACGCCCACCATCACGGTGAGCACGCTCAGCGCGGCGTAGGCGGTGGACGGGCCAAACTCTGCGGTGCGCAGCTGCCCGGCGATGCGCAGCATAATGAGCACCAACGAAATTGCCACAAAGAAGCGCGCAGGTCGGTAGTGCCATGCCCGCACACCAACATATACGGCGAGCGCGGTGTTGAAGATAATGATCAGATAGTTCGCAAGCTGTACGGCCATATGCTAGTCCTAGCGCTGGATGGGCTTACATTGTAGCGGAAATTGCTCAGCCTGTTGGCCTGTTGGTTAACTATTCGGTTAAATACCAGTATGGCAGATCGTCGAGCCACATTGGCGTGTTTAAGGCGAGCGGGCCGCGCGCAGATTGTACCTGCGTGTTGACGAATACCGGCACGCGGTTGGCCCACAAGAAAATGTAGGGCACTTTTTCTGCGAGGATGGCATCGGTTTGATGGTACAGCTCACGGCGGCGATCTGTGTCGTAGAGGGCGCGGGCGGCCACCGAGAGATTATCGTAGCTGCTATCGTTGAAGCCAACGAAGTTGCGCAGACCAGGCCGACCATCGGCAGGCCCTTGGTAGATCTGGCTGGAGTGAAACAGCGGGAAATCGTCTGGATCATAGGCGGCATAGGATGCATAGCCGCTGCTCACACGGTTGTTGCTCCAGCTCATCAGCGCCGCATCGAAGTCGAAGGGAGGCGCGAGCTTGGACTGGATGACGCTATCGAAATCGGCTGGCGTGACCACAAGGTCGATGCCGATGTTATGCGCGGCGCTGGCGATGCGCTCGGCCACCTCGACGCGCCGCTGATCGTCGCCACGCACATACAGCGCCACCGACAGGGTGATGCCATTCGATGCGCGCACGCTGCCGCCCTCGGGCAAGATCCAGCCAGCCTGATTGAGCAGATCCTCGGCCTGCGCCAGCTCACCATTGCCAAGGCCGCCGGTGCTGGGCGCGGCCCATGTTGTTGGTAGATGGGTGCTGCGGATGCCGAGCGCCTGATTGCCGGCGACCTCCAGAATTGTGCGCTGATCGATGGCGAGCTGCAGCGCCTGGCGCACGCGCACATCGTTGAAAACGTGGCCGCGCCGCGTGTTGAGCGCCAAGAAGTAAAAGCTGTTCTCAGGGTAGGTGCCGACGTTAAAGCTCTGCTCTAGGTCTTGCGTGTTGGAGAGCACGCCAACGCCGTTCCAGGGCATCTCACCAGCTAGCACCTCGCCATCGCGAAACGCCTGGATGGCGATCTCTGTATCTGGTGCGACGATAAAGGCCACACGATCAAGAAAGGGTACCTGATCGGGATCGTTTTCGTTGCGCACAAAGCTGATCGCCTGATCGGGCTGGCGCTCCTCGAACTTAAACGGCCCGCTGCCGATGGCCTCGCGCCAGAAGTCGGTACCGGCGAGCTGCTCAGGCGGCCGGGAGCCGAAGATATGCTCAGGCAGGATTGGCGTGCTTAGCTCGGCCAGCAGCGGGGCGTAGGCCTCGTTGAGCTTAAGCACGAGCGTGCTCGAGGTTGGTGCCTGCACATCGGCGATGTAGGTGTGTAGATCGGACAGCAGGGTTGTGGTTGGGCTGATATCGCGCAGCATATTGAGCGTCCAGGCTGCATCGGCGGCCTGAAGCGGCGTGCCATCGTGCCATGTCACATCGGTGCGCAAGGTCATGGTGAGCGTGCGGCCGCTGCTGTCGCTAGTCCAGCTGGTGGCGATATCGGGCTGCGGTACAAGATTTGCATCAAGCCGGGTGAGGCTGCGGTAGAGCAGGCGCAGCATCTGCTCCTCGGCGTGCGAGCTAGGTGCCCATGGATGCAGCGCCCCGACGTCTTGGTCGATGCGCACGCTCAGCGTGCCGCCCTCGGGCACCTCAAGCACAGCGGCAGTTGGCGCAGCGGTGGGGACAGGTGTGGTTGCTTCAGGAGAAGAAAAACTACAGCTGGCGAGCACAAGCAGGAGGATGAGGCTGCTCGCAAGCATCCGTACACGAAACACGGTCATTTTTAGTGGTCCTTCTGTGACACGACTGGCTTGGAAAGATGGCGTTGGCTGCGCTGGCGGTACCACAGCAGGCCACCACCGCCGAGTGCGATCAGCGGCAGCGCTACAAGGCCGGCGCTGCCCCACAGGGCCAGCCCATAGCCTGCGCCAATGTAAAGGCTGACCCATGCTAGCAGGGCGATGCTCATGCCGATAGCGTAGCGCGGCCAAGCCATGCCGATGGCTCCTGGCGTCAGGGTTGTGCTGACGCGCAGCAGCGGCAGAATACGAATAATCACAAGTCCGATGATCGCCCGCTGCTCGAGCCAGGCGACAACCCGCTGCTGGCGTGCGTCGGTGAGGCCGATACGTGGCCCGATGCGCCGTAGCAGTGGCTCGCCGCCCTTGCGGCCAACCCAGTAGAGCACGGTGGCTCCTGGCAGCACGGCAAGAAACGAGCCAGCGATGAGCCACAGCGGCAGCGCATTGTTCTGGCCCATGAGGTAGCCGCCAGCCACCAGCACAAAGTTGCCAGGCAGCGGAATGGGCGTGCCAAACTCGCTCAGCAGGAGGTAGGTGAGCACCAGCCAGTAGACATTGTCCTGAAGCTGGCTGACGGTGCTGTTAAATGTGCTAATGATGGTGTCATACATAGGTGGAATACACTTTGAGATGGCGGTCGCCGATCGCCTCCCAGCGAAAGGCTGCGGCGAGCCGTGGGCCACTGGCGGCGAGGCGCTGCCGCAGCTCGGGGCTGGTGGCCAGCTGCTCGATTGACTCGGCGAGCGCCGCTGGCTGCTCAACCGGCACAAACATGATGTTGTGCTCGTGGTGCAGGGCTGGATCAAGCTGCATGTGCGGGCGCGTGGTCAGCGTCGGTAGGCCGTGGGCCAGCGTTGCCAGCAGGCTGCCGCGGCGATAGGCTGCGCCATCCAGAAATGGGAGCGCGGCCAGATCAGCGGCCTGGAGCAGCTCCGAGGCGCGCTCTGCTGGCACATAGCCGACGTTCTGAATACGCTCGGCGACGCCTAGCTCAGCGATCAGCTGGTTGATCTCGGCGGCGTACTCTTGATCTGGCGGTGTCTGCGCCATACCGCCGATGATCAGTAGCTGGTACGCTGCAGGCAGCTCCGCCAGCGCCTGGATGATTGTGTGCACGCCCTTGGTGCGATTGAGCATGCCAAAGTAGACGATGACCGTCTGCTGCGGAGTGTAGCCAAGCTGCTGGCGCAGCGCGCTGCGCTCAACTGCGGCGCTCACGGCAATATTGACCCCGATCGGGATCAGCGTTGGCGCAGGCTGGAGCGGCCGCGTGAGCTGATACACATCTGGGTCGTTGCTTGGCGCTGCGGTGCCAAGCAGGCGCGCCTGATCTTCGGCGTTGGTCACAATCACATGGCGTGCCCCCTCGATGAGCAGACGGGTGATGTAGCGGCGCAGCGGCGCGACCTTCGGTGCGAGATAGGGCATGCGCAGATCATGGAACGTGACCAGCGTCGGCACCGAGAGCCGCGAGGGCAGCAGATTAATCGCTGGCTTCATCGCATACGCACCGGTCTGATATTGAATATGCAGCGCATCCGCCTGCCACTCTTGCAGCGCCGCGTGAACTTGATTGCGCAGCCCGCGCCCCCACGATGTAATGCGCCGCCAGACGGGAAACGGCTCGTCTTGGGCCGCGCCGACACCGGTGAGCACAAGCAGCGGCACCCCAAGCTCATGCAGCTGCTGCGCTAAATTGTGGGTATAGTCGCCAACGCCACCAGGATCAGGTGGATACTCGGCGGAAAGCAAAACGATGCGTGGCGCGCCGGTTGTTGTCTGCGTCACGGAGGCCTCCTCTGAGCCAGATGAACCTAGAACTGACGGACGTTGATCACTTTGCCCGTCCGAGCAGCTGGGTGGCGATTGAGCGCAGTGCTGCCAGCGCCTGCTGATGCTTGGCCTGCACCGCGTCGATGGCGCTTAGCGCCTGCGCATGATAGAACTGAGCCACGCCGCTGGTGTAGCCTTGCGATCCCGTTCGCTCCAAGATCGCCAGCACCGTGTCAACATCGGCTTGGGTAAGCTCGGGCTTGGTGTAGATCGAGCGCAGCGTCGCGGCCTCGTCGTTCTCGGCGTTGGCCAGCGCGTGGATGATCGGCAGGCTCTTTTTGCGGCCCCAGACATCGTGGGCCTGCGGTTTGCCGGTCACCGCTTCATCGCCCCAGATGCCCAGCACATCATCTTCGATCTGAAAGGCCACGCCGAGCGCTTGCCCAAACTCAAACAGCCCCACCGTCTGGGCTTGATCACCATCGCCGAGGATCGCGCCTAGCCCGGTTGAGGCGGCGATGAGCGCGGCAGTTTTGCGGCTGATCATCGCCAGATAGTCTGACTCGCTGATGTCGAGGCGCTCCTCAAACGAGATATCGAGAAACTGGCCCTCGCACACGCGCAGGATTGTCTCGTTGAAGCGGCGGCTGATCTCAAGCACCACACTTGGCTCAACGCCCGCGTCGGCAAGCTGGAGCACGGCCAGCTGGGCGACCACAAACATGCCATCGCCAGCATTGATGCCCTGCGGCACACCCCAGAGGTGCCACACTGTCGAGCGGCCGCGGCGGGTTGGGCTGTGATCCTCGATATCATCGTGGATGAGCGTGAAGTCGTGGAGCAGCTGAATCGCCGCCGCCAGCGGTGCTGCCTGCTCGCCGCGCCCGCCGACCGCCTGGCATGCCAGCAGACAGAGCTGCGGGCGAATGAGCTTGCCGCTATCGGCGTTGACTGCTTGTAGCTGCTCATCGCGCCAGCCAAGATGGTACTCTTGCATCGCATAAAACTGCTGCACACGCTCCTCGTAGCTAGGAAATGCTTGGCGCATGGCCGCTTGAGTTGCGCGAACACCCCACTCGATTGACATAGTTAATCTCCCGTAATCTATGACTCTATGCACTGCCCTGCGTACTAGTTACACTCAGAGAGTAAGCCAATGAGCAATTCGACGCATACCTGCGAAAGGAGCCAAAACGATGAGCCTGAACATGCGTCTACGCTTTAGCCCCATGCAAGATGGCTTGGTCAAAGTGTTGGGGCCGCTGGAGACTGAAATCATGGAGCTGCTGTGGCAAGAGCAGCAGGGCACGGTCAAAAAGATCCACCGTGTGCTTCAAGAACGGCGCGACATCGCCTACACGACTGTGATGACGACCATGAGCCGCCTGGCCGAAAAAGGTATTCTCCAGCGCACGCGCGATGGTCTCGCCTACATCTACCGGCCAGCGATCACCGAGACTGAGTTTATTCAGATGTTTGTTCAGCAGGTGCTCGATGGCTTGCTCGATGATTTTACCGATATTACCTTAAACTACGTGCTGGACTATCTGGCCCGTAATGATCCCACACAGCTGAAGCTGCTCAGTCGCGAGGCCCAGCAGCGCTACGCCCGCGCCTGAAGTTGACGACTGGTAGGACCCGCTGCTCACGATGCCTGCCAGTCGTCTTTTTTCTACGCTAGCTCGCCCCACACATCGTACTCGGTGGTCGATGTGACCTGCACCTCAACGAAGCTGCCGACCGGCGCACTGCCGTAGGCAAACACCAGCCCATCAACCTCTGGCGCGTCACGGAATGAGCGGCCAACCACAAGCGGCCGACCATCATCGGCGCTGCCGTTGCCCTCGACCAGCACCTTCAATGTGCGACCGTGCATGCGTGCGGTGCGCTGCGCCGAGATGCCCTGCTGCAGGGCCATGGCCTCGTTCCAGCGGCGCTCCTTGATGCGCTCGCTAACCTGATCGTCGAGCGCTGCGGCGGGCGTGCCTGGCTCCAGCGAGTAGCGGAACATGCCCACGCGATCAAACTGCATCGCTTCGAGAAACTCCAGCAAGCTGCGGAACTCCTCGCGCGTCTCGCCAGGGTAGCCCACGATGAATGTGGTGCGGATGGCGATGTCGGGCATGGTGGCGCGCAGCGCGTGCACAATCGCCTTGGTTTTGTCCGTGTCTGGTGGGCGGCGCATGCGGCGCAGCGTGGCGGGGTGCGCGTGCTGCAGCGGCATATCCAGATAGGCGCAGATCTGCGGATGGCGCGCCATCGTCTCCATGAGCTCAGGCGTGATCGACTGCGGATAGGCGTACATCAGCCGAATCCAGCGCTCGCTGGGCACAACCTGCGCTAGCTCGTTGAGCAGCGTGGCGAGGCCAGCGTTTTGCATACCAAGATCGCGGCCATAGTCTGTAAGATGCTGGGCCACGAGCACAATTTCTTGCACGCCCTGCTCGATCAACTGCTGCGCCTCGCCCAAGATCGCGCCCATGGGCTTGGAGCGCATATCGCCCTTGAACGATGGAATAGTGCAGAAGGCGCAGCGCAGGTTGCAGCCATCTGAGATTTTGAGATACGCCGATGGGCCGCCGCGGTGGCGCTGGATCGCGGTGGTGCGCCAGTCGCCGTAGGTGCCCAGCGTGTCGCCGGTGCTGGTGGGCGTGAGTGCGACATTGAGACTCTGGGCTGGCATCAGCGGCAGATCGAGGCTCACGCCGGTGCTGAGCGGAATGCCTAGGCTGGCGGTTGGCTGCGCGCCACCGACAACGTGGCCAATGTGCATCCACTCTTTTGTGCTGAGCGTGGCATCGACGCCGGGCACCTGTGCGCGCACAAGGTCGCCATGGCTTTCGGCCATACAGCCAGCGGCAATCAGGCGCTGCCCAGGTGTTTTCTGCTCGGCCAGCTGCTGCAGCACGCCAAGCGTCTCGTCACGGGCGGCGGCGATAAACGAGCAGGTGTTAACGATGACCACATCGGCGGCGCTGCTGTCGCTGACGTTGGTGTGGCCCTCGCGGAGCAAAATTCCGTGCATGCCCTCGCTGTCGACAGCATTTTTGGGGCATCCGAGCGTAATAATATGGTACTTCATAGATTCCTAAAATATATGTGGTTTGGTTCGCCAAGTTAGGGATATTGTACCAGCAAAGGCGCGCCCTGCCAGTGTCAGGCATGCAAACGGGAGCCAGTGCTCTGGCTCCCGTGCGCAGAATCGGCGAACGTTTTACGCGGGCTGAAGCATTTCCAGGTGCTGATCGATCAGCCGTGCTAGCTCGCCAACCGTCTGGCGATCAAAGGCGAAGCGCGCTCCCGCCGCTTCAAACAGCTGCGCAAGTGGACGTGTGTTGCCCAGCGCAAGTGCACTGCGATACTGCTCAACGGCGCTCTGCTGATCGGCAAGGGCGTTGCGCCACACCTGGAGCGCGCCGAGCTGGGCCAGGCCGTACTCGACATAGTAGAACGGGCTGCTGAAGATGTGCTGCTTGCGATGCCAGCCAGTCGCCTGAATCGCTTCGAGGCCGCTCCAGTCCACACCAGGCATAAAGCGCTGGGCTAGCTCGGCCCACTGCGCATCAAGCTGCTCGGCGGTCACATCAACTGGCGCTGTGGTGTACACCCAGTGCTGAAAGGCATCGACGACGGCCATGTAGGGCCAGAAGTTCAACATGCCCAGCAGGTGCTCGCTGCGCGCCTGGCGCGCCTCGGCGCTCGAGTAGAAGCCACCCTTGGCGGACTCGAGGTATGGCGCGGCCAGCAGCTCCATGGCCATCGAGGCCACCTCGCAGAACTCGATTGGCCCGTCGTAGTTCCACATCAGGTCGTTGTTCTGCGAGGACTCAAAAAAGTGGAAGGCGTGGCCGCCCTCGTGCAGCAGCGTCTGCACATCATCGTGGGTGCCGACGGCGTTCATAAAGATGTAGGGCACACCAGTGACCATCATCCCGCCACAGTAGCCGCCGGGTGCTTTGCCAGGCCGCGACTCAAGATCAAGATAGCCATCGCGCATCCGCTGATAGTACTCGCCGAGCTGTGGATCGACCTGCTGGAAAATGCGCTCGCCGCCGGCCTCAAGCTCCTCGCCGGTCTGGAAGGGCTGGAGCGCTGGGCGGTTGAGCGGGTCGACCTCGACATCCCACGGGCGCACAGTGGCGAGGCCCAGGCTTTGCTGGCGCTGATCAAGCCACTTCTTGGCCAGCGGCACAACCTCGTGCTCAATCGCATCGTGGAAGGTAATGCAGTCGGCGGGGCTGTAGTCGAAGCGCCCGTAGCGCTGCCACATGTACGCGCGGAAGTCGGGCATATCAGCGTTTTCGGCGATCTGGCGGCGCAGCTTGAGCATGCGCAGGAATAGCTCGTTGATCTGCGCGCGATCTTGGCTGAAGCGCTGCATATAGGCGCGCCAGGCCTCCTCGCGCACTGCCCGATCCTGATCGGAGAAGTGCTTCGCGGCTTGCTGCATCGTCAGCGTCGTGCCATGCAGCTCGACCGTCATCGCGCCCATGATCTTTGAGAACTCATTTTCCAGGCGCTCTAGCTCGGTGAAGAGCGGGATATTCGCCTCGCGAAAGAGCGCCGCCTCGGCCTCAAAGCGGCGCACTAGCTCGCTGGTTGCTGGCGGCAGCGCGCTGCGATCGGCGGCCAGCAGCTTTTCGATGAGCTGCTGACTGGCGACGCGCTGTTTGGGGATGATCGCCTCGATGAGGTGCATAAAGCGCTGCTCAGCCTCTGTGTCGGCGGTGTTTTCGCTGGTCGCTCGATACGCTCGGAAGCCATGCTCACTGAGCTGAGCTTCGAGCGCGCTCCAGCGCTGGAGCCACTCGTAAAGCGTATCGGGCGTCAGCGCGGCGGCGTTAAGCTCTGCGTAGTAAGGCTCAATCGTGGCCCAATCTTGTGGATCGAGGCCGGGGAACTGTTGGTACATGCTGCCTCCATTATGGTAGCGCTGTGGATTGTGCGATTCTGCTGTGCATGATACAGCAATCGCTCTCATCTGTGTTCGGACACATGGCGGATGCCGAAGTTGGCCTATAATGACGCCACGGCAGACCTGTATGTTAGGGAAGGAACGCTATGTCTCAACAGCTCGATATTCTCATTCGGCCTCTAGAGCCAGATGACTACCCCGATATCGCCGCAATTTACAATGGCCCGCAGGTGATCGAAGGCTCGCTGCAGCTGCCCTACTCCTCGCAGGACCTATGGCGGCGGCGCACCGAAATTACCGAGATGGACTATCCGCGCTTGGTGGCGGCAGTGGAGGGCATGATCGTTGGCGTGGTGAGCATGGAGATCGGCGAGAATCGTCGCCGTCACAGCGGCATTATCGAGATGGCTGTGCGCGACGATTATCAGGGCCGTGGGATTGGCGCGGCGCTGCTTGGCGCGATCATTGATCTAGCCGAGAACTGGCTGGGCATTATGCGCCTTGAGGCGCTGGTCTTCACCGATAACCATCCGGCGATTGCGCTCTACAAACGCTTTGGCTTTATTGTCGAGGGCACACTGCGCCAGTATGCTTGGCGCAATGGGGCGCTGGCCGATACCTATGCGCTGGCACGCCTAGCCAGCGAAGCTGATGCGCAGCTTACATCTGAGTGATAGCACCCGGTTTTTAGCAAGCTCACATAATGTACGTGGTACAATAGGCGCGAGCGGCTTGTCCGCTCGTTTCACTTGTTTGATCTTGCAAAGTTTCACCAGATGGTGCTCCTCTTATGAGTAAACGATCTTTTCGACGCCAGCAGCTGCGGCGGGCCAATAGCGCGCGCCGACCGCATCGGCGGGCCACACCCTCGATGCTGCATCCGAAGACCAAGCCAGCCTCGTTTGGGCGGCGTATTGCGCTGCTCGGGGTGGGCTTTATCCTCACGATATTTGTAGTGATTGCGCTTGGCGGCATCACGGTTGCGGTGGCCTACAACAGCATCGCCAGCAATTTGAAGCCGCGGCTGGAAGAAATCGCCGACCACCAGTCCTTCCAGTCGTCGCGCATCTATGATCGCCACGGCACGCTGCTCTACGAGTTCGTCGGCAGCGGGCGGCGCGAGCCAGTGACGCTCGCTGATGTTTCTACGCACCTGATCTCAGCGACCATCGCTGTTGAGGATGCTACCTTCTACGAAAACTCCGGCGTTAACTACTTCAGTATTGCCCGTGCGGCCTGGGCGAATATCACCAATCAAGACGTTGGCGTCGGTGGTGCATCAACCATCAGCCAGCAGGTGATTAAGCTCATCGTGCTTACGCCAGAGGAGCGCGATATCGAAAATGTCTACAATCGTAAGTTCAAAGAGATTGTGCTCGCCCAAGAGCTAGATAGCATCTACTCCAAAGATCAGATTTTGGAGCTGTACCTGAACGAGATTCCCTATGGCAACCTGGCCTATGGCATTCAGGCGGCGTCACAGACCTACTTTAATGTTGATGCGAAGGACCTCAGCCTGGCCCAGGCCTCGCTGCTGGCCGGTCTGCCACAGCGACCCTCAAGCCTCAATCCGTTTCAGTACGTCGATGGTAACCTGGTGCTCCCAGGCCTGCGCTTGAAGAAAGATACCTGGCTCGACGCTGAGAACTACGACTATAGCGATATTCCCAACAGCGATCAAATCTCGCTCACGAAGATCCGCCAGGTCGATGTGCTGCGCCAGATGGTCAAGAGCAACTTTATCTCCGAGCGCCAGGCCCGCGAGGTGGCGGCTGAAGATCTTCAGTTCAAGCCGCAAGAGGTCAGCTTGCTCGCCCCACACTTTGTGTTCTATGTGCAAGAGTACCTGGAGCGCCGCTATGGCTCGCAGGTGGTGGCCGAGGGCGGCCTTGAGATCACCACGACCCTTGACCTGTCGATGCAGAACATGGCCCAGACCGAGGCCTACTCGCGCATCTTGGAGCTAGAGAACGACGGCCGCAATATTCACAACGCTGCTGTTGTGATGATGCAGCCCAACACTGGCCAGATTCTGGCCATGGTTGGCTCGATTGGCTATAACCTGACGCGGCCAACCGACGATCCAACCCAAGAGGGCAATGTGCTCGATGGCAAGGTCAATGTGACCACGCGCCAGCGCCAGCCTGGCTCGGCGCTCAAGCCCTTTACGTACATGTCCGGCATGGAGCAGTACCTGCGCACTGGTGGCGAGCGGGGCCTCACGCCAGGCACGGTCATCTGGGATGTGCCAACCATCTTCAACCCTGGCGGTGTGAGCTATGAGCCAGAGAACTATGATCGGCGCGCCCACGGGCCGCTGCGCCCGCGCACGGCGGTGGCCAACTCGCTGAACATTCCAGCCGTCAAGGCGCTCAAGGCGGCGGGCATTCCCGAGACACTCGATCTGCTCCATCGCATGGGCGTGGCTCCCGACAGCTTGGCCAACGATCCCGGCTACTACGGCCTGGCGCTCACCCTCGGCGGCGGCGAGGTGACGCCGCTTGATCTGGCGACGGCCTATAACACGCTGGCCAGCGGCGGCCGCTACTTCGCACCTACGCCAATCTTGAAGATCACCAACGCCAAGGGCGAGGTGGTCGAGGAGTTCCAGCCAACGCCCGCTGATCCTAGTGCCGATGTTACTGACGTGAGCAGGTGTGTTGTGCCCACCATCGAGAGCTATGAGCTTGGCGTGCGTGTGCCCAACGGCACCCAGTGTGTCGATGGCCGTCTGGCCTACATCATCACCACTATGATCAGCGATAACGAGGCCCGGCGGCCAATCTTCGGCCTGAATAGCGTGCTGCACCTGTCGCAGCCTGCCGCCGTGAAGACCGGTACGACCAACGAGTTTCGCGATGCCTGGGCCTCGGGCTTCACGCCGTTTCTTACAGTGACGGTGTGGACTGGCAACAATAACAACGAGTCGACAGGCGATGTCGAGAGCACCGTTGGCGGCGGCACAATTTGGAACCGCGTCATGGAGCGGGTCTTTGCCAACGAGCGCATGATGCAGACGCTGGCGGAGCCATACGGCGGCCTGGAAAATATGCCGCAGGCCTTCCCCCGCAGCTATGCGGGCGTGTTCGATGCGCCTGTCTGCAATATTCCTGGCTCGTTTGGCGGCCGCGATACGGAGCTATTTGTCGAGGGCCTTTACAAAAAAGGTAGCTGTGATCTCTACGAGAAAATTGATGTTGTGCGCATCAGCACCACCAGCGCCGAGGGCCAAACGCAGGTTACCTACTGCCGCCCGGTTGAGGGCACGCCGCCTGGCGATATTGTCTCGGTCTATGTCTGGAAGCTGCCCAAAAGCGATGAGGACGAAAAGATCGACTTGTCGAAGTGGAGCGGCTTCACAACGGTCGCCGAGGGCGAGGATAAAGAGCGCGTGGCAGCGCTCGATGTTCAGTCGCTTCCAGCCTGCTCGCCCGAGATGTTCGCAACGCCAACGCCGGAGCAGCCGCCAACACCGACGCCGCTGCCAGCCGGCAAGATTCTCATGCCAGCGCTCCAGCAGTATGGCGAGAATCAGGCGAAGGAGATACTCTATAGCCTTGGCATCCGCCCAGAGCAGATCGTCGTTGACTACCAGGGCCGTGATCGCCTTGGCGCAGTCTTCGATCAGTATCCCGCCTATGCTGTCGTGAGCACGCAGCCCGCCGCTGGCTCTGTCATCGATGTGTCTACAACGATCGTGCTGGGCATCCGTGCGCCTGACTCGGCTCCGCCGCCAACGTCGCCGCCGCAGCAGCCAACGGCAGTGCCGCAGCCACAGCCAACGGCAGTGCCGCCACAGCCAACGGCGGTGCCGCAGCCGCAGCCAACCCAGGCTCCGCCCCCGCCACCGACAGACGCTCCACCACCACCGGTGACGATCGCACCGATCACACCGTAGCGCAAACGCCGCCCGCTGCTCCAACACGCGGGCGGCGTTTGGCATCTCTGCAACTTATCGGTATAATGCGGCTGCTGGACGCAGGGAAGGATTAACTTGGATGCACATTCTGATTACCAACGACGATGGTGTTCGTAGCCCTGGCTTGTTGGCGCTCAAGCAAGCACTAGAGCCGCTCGGAGATGTTTCGGTTGTCGCTCCTGATCGCAACTGGAGCGCTGGCGGCCATAGTCGGACACTCTTCTCGCCCTTGCGTGCCAATCCTACCCGACTCGCTGATGGCACTCCCGCCTTTGAGTGCGATGGCACTCCTGCCGACTGCGTGGCCCTCGCGGTCAAAGGGCTGCTGCCCACACCGCCCGACTTGGTCGTCTCAGGGATTAACCTGGGCGCGAATCTCGGCCACGATGTGCTCTACTCGGGAACTGTGGCCGCTGCGATGGAGGCGTTGATCTTAGGCGTGCCGGGCATTGCGGTCTCGCTGGTGCACGGCTATAAGCCCAACACCTCCTTTGAGGCTGCACGTATGTGGGCCAGCCGTATTGTCGCCCAGGCGATTCAGCAGCAGCTTCCTGCCGATGTATTGTTGAATATCAATATTCCACCTGGGCCGCCGGAAGCCATCACCGCCGCCCAGGTTGTGCGCCTTGGCGAGCGGATCTATCCTGGCGAGCTTGTGGTGCGCCACGATCCGCGCGGGCGGCCCTACTACTGGATCGGTGGTGAGGAACCAACTGGCAAGCTCGCTGATGGCACCGATCTAGGCACAATCGCCGCTAGCCAGGTGGCCATCACACCACTGCATTTTGATTTGACAAGCATGTACTGGATCGAGCGACTTCAGTCTGTTCGCTGGCAGGATTAGATGACGGAACAATCCACGAGTATCAGTAGATCACAGGACTCCCTGGGGCCAGGGTAAACGGTGTGGCGGCCGAATCGTGCGGTATCCTTTGTGGTGCCAACCAAGAAAGGAACCG
>JABXJS010000223.1 GCA_013538855.1 Herpetosiphonaceae bacterium | reverse complement strand
TCGTGCGGGCGCTGGCTCCGTGCCCACCCGCCCGCTCGTTGCGCAGGGCCAGCAGGCGCAGCCTGTCACGCCTGTGCGATGGCGAGAGCAGTGGGCTAGCCTGCGAGGCTTGTGGGCGCAGCCACAGTGTAGCAGCACCACGGCTGCGGCGCACAGGATCATCTGCTGCCGCACAGCCGGAGGGCCGCCCAACCCAGGCGCTGGGCAATCGCGCTGCTACGAGCGTGTATGCGCTGCTGCGGCTATGCATGAGGCGTGGCATAATCAGCACGACGATTCTTTTTTAATTAATGCGCTGGCCCTGAGCCGCGACAGGCGCTGGGCTGGCCTAAGCAGGAGGCAGGATGGCGACATATGCAGAGCTGCTGGCGGTGGCGAGCGAGGCGGCGTACCTGGGCGGGCGGCGCACGCTGGCCTACTTCAACGCCGGCGTGGCCGTGGAGACCAAGGCCGACATGACGCCGGTGACGCAGGCCGACCGCGAGGCCGAGGCCGTGATCCGCGAGCGCATCAGCCGCTCGTTCCCCGAGCATACGATCATCGGCGAGGAGGGCGGCGAGCAGCGCGGCTCCAATGAGTATCGCTGGATCATCGACCCGATCGACGGCACCAAGACGTTTATCCACGGCGTGCCGTTCTATGGCGTGCTGATCGGCGTGGAGGTGCGCGGCGCGCCAGCGGTGGGCGTGGTGTACCTGCCCGCCTTCGACGAGATGATCACCGCCGCGCCAGAGCTGGGCTGCCGCTGGAACGGGCGGCCCGCCCACGTGTCGGACGTGCGCGAGCTAAGCGCGGCGACGCTGCTGACCACCTCGGTGACAAGCTGCATGGCGCGCTCGGACGCCTACGAGCGCCTAGTGGCGCAGACCAAGCTGCAGCGCACCTGGGGCGACTGCTACGGCTATGTGCTGGTGGCCACCGGCCGGGCCGAGATTATGCTCGACCCGGCGATGAACCCGTGGGACTGCGCGCCGCTGCTGCCGATCCTGCGCGAGGCCGGCGGCCACTTCACAACCTGGGAGGGCACGCCGACGATCTGGGGCGCGGACGCCGTGGGCACCAACGCGGCGCTGCACGCTCAGGTGTTAGAGATTCTGCGTGCGGAGGAGCGGCGCAGCAGCTAGGCCAGCGGCGGGCATCTGCCAGCGCCTGCTCATGGACTGTGCGCAGGGCGCTGGGGCGCACCAACGCCAGCACAGCGATCAGCGCCAGCGGCCGAGCAAAACGGCCATGGCTGCGATCAACTGAGCAGGTGCCAGCGTGCGGCGCAAAGCGACCAAATCCACGCGCAGCGCAGGCAGCGCCGCAGCCATGCGGCTATGCTTGCGGCCTGTTCAATGCGTGTAGCTGCTGCCGCTGCCCAATCTACCGGCTCAGCGCAGCCGCCGCGCCGATTTTCGCAGGCGGGCACTTTTCGACTACAATACAAGAGCATTCGATCAGACCAGCTTGGGAGGCAGACAGTGACTTCAGGAACAACAGCGGCGGTGCGCGGCACCCGCGATCTCTTCGCCGACGACGTGCGGCGGCGCGAGCGGCTCATCGAGCAGCTCAACCAAGTGTTGGACCAGACCGGCTACGAGCCGCTGGACCTGCCGCTGCTTGAGCATCGCGAGCTGTACTTGAAGAAGGCGGGCGAGGATCTGCTGGCCAAGCTCTATCACTGGACCCAGGCCGGGCGCGAGCTGGCGCTGCGGCCGGAGTGGACGGCATCGGTGCTGCGGGCGGTGATCAGCAATGGCAGTGACACCGCGCTGCCGCTGCGGCTGCGCTACGCCGGGCCAGTGTTCCGCTACGAGCGGCCGCGGCGCGCCACCTATCGCCAGTTCACGCAGGTGGGCCTGGAGCTGCTGGGCGGCTCGGGGCCGCTGGCCGACGCCGAGGTGCTGGGCACGGCGGTGCGCGGGCTGCATGCGGTGGGCATCCACGACTACACCCTGACCATCGGCCAGATCGGCATCATCAAAGACCTGCTCGGCTCGCTGGGGCTGGCCGAGCGCACCACCAGCGCGCTCGCCTGGAGCCTTGAGCGCGTCCGCTCCAGCGGGATCGCCGTGGTGCGCGAGCAGTTCTACGACCACGCCGACGAGGTGCCGCTGGACATGGGCAGTCTCCAGCACCTCAGCGACAGCGACGTTGAGACACTGCTGCTGAATGTGCTGCCGAGCCTCGGCGTACGCCTAGACGGCAGCGGCCGCGAGCCGGCGGCGATTGTGCACCGCCTCGTGCGCAAGCTGCGCCACGCCGACCCGGTCGAGCGCATGGAGCGCGCCTGGGAGATGCTGGAGCTGCTGAGCGACGCGCACGGCCCCACCGCCAGCGTGCTGCCGAAGATGCGCGTACTGCTGACCGACAACACAGGCGACACCAGCGCGCTGGACGAGCTGATCACCACCATCGACCTGCTGCACGAGTACGGCGTGCCAGCCGAGCGCATCCGGCTTGATTTTGGCATGGGCCGCGGCCTGCACTACTACACCGGCATGATCTTCGAGATCGACGGCCCCGACGGCCTGCAGCTGTGTGGCGGCGGGCGCTACGATGATCTGGTAGCGGCGCTTGGCGGCCAGCCAACACCAGCGGTAGGCTGCGCCTACGGCCTCGAGCGCGTGGCCGCCGCCGCCGCAAGCCCCGCCATCCTGCGTGCGCCAAGCGCCGTAGTGAGCGGCGAGGGCGTGGGCGAGGCCCAGCTCATTCGCGCCGCGCAGCAGCTGCAGCAGCATGGCTACCGTACGCACATCGACATTCGCGGGCGCTCCTTCGCTAGCAACCGCAACGATGCCCGGCGACGCGACATCTCGCACATTGCGATGGTCAGCGCGACCGGCATCCGCCTGCATGAACTGGCAACCGGCACAGAAAGGAGCGTTGAGTTCGATGAACGAGCTTGACATGGGGCACACGCCAACGAAAGCGTTTGTAGCGCGGCTGCGCTCGCTGCATCTCGGCCCGGCGGTCGAGCCAGCGCTGCAGCTGGCCGCCGAGCGCAACCACAGGCGCATGCGGCCGCTGAGCGATCAGCCATACCTCTACCATCTCGTCGAGGTAGCGCTGCAGATCGTCGAGGTGTTCAACATTCGCGACGAGACAGCGACGGTGCTCGCGCTCTGGCACGACCTGATCGAGGACGACCAGATCACACCTGCGGAGCTAAGCGCCTACTGCGCGCAATACCCGGCGCTGCAGCGCATGGGCGACCTACTGCCGCTGCTGGCGGGGCTAGATCGCCGCGACAAGAGCGTCACAGCCTACTACAGCACCATCGCCACCCTGCCGCCGCACGTCTTTTGGGTCAAGGCGTCGGACCTGCTGAGCAACACGCGCACCCTGCCGCTGCTGGAGTGGGAGCGCCTGCGGCCGCGCTGGATCGCCAAGTACACCGTCGAGATCGCGCGCGAGGTGCTTGATGTCGGGCGCTTCGAGACCAAGCGCGGCTACAGCGTGATCAGATCGGCGCTGCTGGATGTACAGCAGCGGCTGCTCAACGCGCTGCAGGCCGATCCGGAGCGCTGGCATGCGGTAGCGGCGCTGGACCCGCGCTTTGCCGCCGCGGCCCTCGACTTGCTCGCCCGCAGCAAGTAGCCTAGCGCACGGCTGGTACACTGAAGAGCAACAAGGAGTGACGATGCAGAAGCAGACAGAATCGCGCAAAGTGGGCCTGGTTGGCACGGGCATGGTCGGCGCATCCTTCGCCTACGCCCTGATGCAGCGCTCGCTGACCAACGAGCTGGTGCTGATCGACGCCAACCGGGGCCGCGCCGAGGCCGAGGCCATGGACCTGAACCACGGCCTGCCCTTCGTGCGCCCAATTGAGATTCGCGCCGGTGACTACGCCGACCTGGCCGGAGCCGCCGTGACCGTCGTGACCGCTGGCGCGGCGCAGAAGCCAGGCGAGACGCGGCTGGAGCTATTAGAGCGCAACGCCGCGATCTTCCGCGAGATCATCCCGCCTATCGCCGAGCACAACCCAGAGGGCATTATCCTGATCGCCACCAACCCGGTGGACCTGATGGCGACGCTGGCGCTGGAGTACAGCGGCCTGCCAGCCAACCGCGTCTTTGGCTCGGGGACCATCTTGGACACCGCGCGCTTTCGCTCGCTGCTTGGCGACTACTACAACGTTGACCCACGCTCGGTGCACGCCTACATCGTCGGCGAGCATGGCGACACCGAGCTGCCGCTGTGGAGCCTAGCCAACATCGCGGGCATTCCGCTGCAGCAGTTTCCGCAGCCTGGCGGCAGCTACGACGAGGCCGCCCATCAGCGCATCTACGAGCAGACGCGCAACGCCGCCTACGAGATCATTCAGCGCAAGGGCGCAACCTACTACGCCATCGGCCTTGGGCTGCTAACCATCGTCGAGGCGCTGGTGCGCAATCAGCGCACGGTGATGACCGTGTCGCGGCTGCTGGAGGGGCAGTACGGCGTCAGCGATCTGTGCATCAGCCTGCCTACCATCGTTGGCGGCGATGGGGCCGAGCAGGTGTTGAAGCTGCCGCTCACACCAGCAGAAGCGGCCGCGTTCAAGCACTCGGCAGACACGCTTAGCACGCGACTGCACGAGCTGCGCCAGCGCCAGTAGCCGCCAGAGGGAGCATACATATGACCACAGCGCTTGAGCTGAAAATCTTAAACTACAAGCTGGCCGTGTGTCAGCTGCCACTGCCGGCGCGCGTGCCCGCCTGGGCCTCGGCCGGGCGCTGGTGGGCGGTGAACCGCACCGACAGCGAGCTATCGATCGTCGCCGAGGACCACCTGATCCCCCCAGAGGCGGTGACGGTAAGCGGCTGGCGCGCGCTGGAGGTGCAGGGGCCGCTGGACTTCGCGCTCACCGGAATCTTGGCGGCGATTGCGCAGCCGCTGGCGGCGGCGGGCATCAGCATCTTCGCCATCTCAACGTTCGACACCGACTATGTGCTGATTCAGGCCACCCAACTCAAGCAGGCCAGCGACGTGCTGCGCGCTGCCGGCCACACCGTCACAGCGAGCAGGCCATGAGCCAGCCGCCACACGGCGAGCAGGAGCGCAGGTCGGCTGAGCTGGAGCAGCGCCGCAGCGCCGCGGCCATGCGCCAGCCGCCGCACGAGTTCGACACCTTCGATGCGGACGAGCCGAGCTACCGCGTGCCCGCCGCCCAAAGTCGCCCATCGTGGGGCACCATTTTGGCGCTCAGCATTATCGTTCTGGCAATGTTTTGCCAGCTATGCAGCTGGGCGCTGCCCTCGATCTTTTTGAGCCGCTAGCTCTGGTCAGGAGCAAACAATGAACATCAGGCCCCCGGATGCGCTCAGCGCCTTGAGCATCGCTCAGGCGTCGGCTGCGCTTGCCCGCCACGAGATCAGCCCGCGTGAGCTGACGCGAGCCTATCTGGAGCGCAGCGCCGACCACGCCCACCTGGGCAGCTACATCACAATCAGCGCTGAGCTGGCGCTGGAGCAGGCCGCACAGGCCGAACAGGAGCTGCTGCGCGGCGAGCGGCGCGGACCGCTGCACGGCATTCCGATCGCGCTCAAGGATTTGATCGAGACCGCCGCCGTGCGCACCACAGCCGGCACAGCGCGTCTGGCCACCAACGTACCAAGCGCCGATGCGACCGTGGCAGCGCGGCTCAAGGCGGCAGGCGCAATCTGCCTCGGCAAGACCAATATGACCGAGTGGGCCATGGACACAGGCAGCGAGAACGCCGCCTATGGCGCGTGCGTCAACCCTTGGGACACGCAGCGCACAGCTGGCGGCTCTTCAAGCGGGTCGGCGGTGGCGGTGGCCGCGCACCTCTGCGCAGGTGCGCTCGGCTCGGACACAGCGGGATCGATACGCATACCGGCGGCGTTCTGCGGGGCGGTCGGCCTTAAGCCGACCTACGGCCGCATCAGCACACACGGCGTGCTGCCGCTCAGCTGGAACCTCGACCACGTGGGGCCGATCACGCGCACCGTTGCCGATGCCGCGCTGCTGCTGAGCGCCTGTGCAGGCTACGACGCCGCCGATCCCACCGCAGGGCAGGCTGCTGTTGATGACTACAGCGCTGGTTTAACCGCCGGCGTGCGCGGCATGCGCCTGGCCGTGCTCAGCGACAGCTACTTTCGCAACGCCGAGCCAGCGGTGCTGCAGGCGTTCGAGCGCGCGGTTGCAGTGCTGCGAGCGGCCGGGGCGGTCATCGAGGAGCTGGCCGTTGACTGGGGCGCGCAGGCGCGGCGCAACAACAGCGTTATTCTGGTCAGCGACGCGGCGACCTACCACGCGCAGGCGCTGGCAGAGCAGCCGACGAGCTACGCGCCGCAGACGCGCGCCGACCTTGAGCGCGGCGCGGCCTACCATGCCACAGAGTACGCCAGCGCGCGGCGCTACCAGCAGCAGCTTCAGCGCACAGCCCTCACGATCTTCGAGCGCTACCGCGCCGTGCTGCTGCCGACCACGCCCATGGTCGCGCACCTGCGCAGCGACGATGGCTTTGACGCCGTGCAGGGCCGCAGCCCGCTCAGCTTCACCGCGCCGTTTAACTTTTTGGGCTGGCCGGCGCTCTCGCTGCCCTGCGGCATGGCGGACGGGCTGCCAGTCGGGCTACAGATCGTCGGCGCGCCGTGGGATGAGGCGACAGTGCTGCGCGTCGGCAGCGCCTACGAGCAGGCCGCGCGCGCTGATCGCTAGCGCAAAACCGGCGGGGATTGATCACGGCAGGGGCGCGCGCACCACGCACGTCGCCTGTAGGCGCACAGCATGAGCAGAGCAGCAGCACTGCGCACAAGCACAGCGTGCGCTTAATCCACCTGACACACATGCTGCTGCGCACAGCAGGCCAGAAACAAGCTATATTCATCGAATTGACAGCGGCGCTGTGTGCATGTGCGGAGCCGCAGCCATCACCAACCTACACTAGAAGGAGCCAGCATGCGCTACATTATTGTCGATCTTGAGTCCACGTGTTGGCAGAACGTTCGCGCACCAGTCGAGATCAAAGAGACCATCGAGATCGGCGCGGTGGCGCTGGAGCGGCCAGCGGGGCCGGTCAGCAGCGAGTTTGTGCGGCTGGTGCGGCCAGTGGCGCGCCCGCAGCTCAGCGCCTTCTGCACCGAGCTGACCAGCATCACGCAGGCGGAGGTAGATCGCGCCGACTACTTTTGGCAGGTCTGGCCCGAGTTTCTGGCCTGGATCGGCCACGAACCGTGGACGTTCTGCTGCTGGGGCAACTACGACGTGCACCAGCTGCGCGCCGACTGTCGCCGCCATGGCCTGGCCGAGCTGATGATTCTGCGCTTCATCAACCTCAAGACGGCCTTTGCCAACTACCATCAGCTACACCGCTGCGGCATGCCCGGCGCGCTCGAGTTTCTGGGGCTGCGGCTGGAGGGCCGCCATCACCGCGGCATCGACGACGCCCACAACATCGCCAAGATCGCCATGCACCTGCTGCCGCGCATCGAGCCACGCGGCGCAACCGAGCCGCCGCCCTGGCAGCCGCAGGGCTTTATGGCCTAGCGCGCATCAACTCCGGCTGGGGAGCGCGCATGTGCCAGAGGTAGCCATCCTCTAGGCGCGGCGCAACCGGCACCGCATCGGGATGCGGCGGCTCCGCCGCGAGCACGCGATAGAGCAGCCCAGGGCTGGCCGGCGTTGTTGCGACCAGCGTGGTGTCCGGTGGCGGCGTAAAGGCAGGCGCGCTGAACTCCCAGACACAGCCTTGCGTGCGCTCGATCAATGTGCTTGTCGCGCCATGGAACGTTAGTTGTCCGTGATTGAGCACACCGATCGTCGCGCACGTCTGGGCGATATCCTCGATGATGTGCGACGAGAGCAACACCACCCGCTGTGGCGCTAGACTGACCAGCAGGTTGCGAAAGCGCATGCGCTCCTGGGGATCAAGGCCCGCTGTCGGCTCATCGACAATCAGCACTTGCGGATCGCCGAGTAGCGCCTGGGCAATGCCGACGCGGCGCTTCATGCCGCCAGAGAACGTCTTAATCCGGCGCTTCGCGACATCGGTGAGGCCGGTCACCTCTAGCACATGCTCGATCTGCCGACGGCGCTCAGTGGCCTTGGGCAGGCCCTTGAGCGTGGCCACGAGATCCAAAAACTCGCGGGCCGACAAACTGCCGTAGAAGGCAACTTCCTGGGGCAGATAGCCAAGCAGCGCTTTGATCTGCCACTTCTGCCGTTGGTCCGCTGGATCCATGCCCGCTATCTGGACGCGGCCGGCCGAGGGCTGCATCAGGGTTGCCAAGATGCGCATGAGCGTGGTCTTGCCGGCACCGTTCGGCCCAAGCAGGCCAAACATGCCGGACTCAATTGTGAGCGAGACGTTGCTCAGCGCCTGAGTTCCAGAGCGGTAGCGCTTACTCACCTGATCAATAACAATCTGCATAGCTCGCTCCCTGCTGGCGCGGCAGCGCCGCCAAGTCTATCCACAGCTGATCAATCGACACATCTGCGCTGGCCTGAGCGGCCCGGCCGAGCGTGGCTGCCAGCGCACTTTGATCAGCACACATCAGCGTGCTGGCTAGCTCCACAACCTCGGCTGATGCATCCTCCAGCGCGGAGCCTGAGCTACGCGGCAGCAGATGCAGGTTTACCAGCTGATCGGCAGTGCGCGGACGCCCCCCAGCAGCCTGTCCGCCCAAGTCGTGCCACTGCGCCTGCTCCTCGGCCAGCGCGGCAGTATCGTTGGTTAATGCCAGCACCATCTGCTGGCCCAGCACAACACTGAGTGCCTGGAGCGGTGCCGCGTGCGTTGGTGCAGCGACCAGGCGGCCAGCGGGGACCTGCGGGTTAGCCGTGCTGTAGACAAGCGTGCAGTGCTGGCTGCCATCGGCGCTTGGTGCATCGCAGCGGCGCGAGTAGCTGATCAACTGGCCGGTGGTGGTGAGTGTAGCCGGAGCGCTGACGTGCGCGCTGAGCCAAGCGTAGGCCACCTGCTGGGCGGTGCCGCGCAGTGCCCAGTAGTCGCTGGTCAGGTAGCGCCGCTGATCCTGTGCAGCGGGATCGTGCAGCGGAGCCACCACAACATCAGCGCTAATCAGCGGCGCGTCAAGATATGGCAGCAGCACAATCTGTGGCGCAGCGTCAAAGGCGGCAGGCACGACAGCAGCGAGCGCATGGGCTGTACGCGCCAGCCGTTGCGCATACGCATCATCGTAGCGGCTCGCCGCTGGCGGCAGGTAGAGCGTAGCCTCAGCGAATGGCGTCGGCGCAAAGTTGCCACTCACTAGCAGCACCTGCGGCAGCGGATCGCTCCAGCGATAGACACCGCCAACCTGGGCAGTGGTCGCTACGGTGGCCATAGGTAGGTCGGCCTGCAACACAATCTCGTTGTGTGACGCCGTGTGTGCGCTCGCCGTCAGCGGCCAGGCGCGCCAGTCGCCATCGCGGCTCAAAAAGATCAACTCCGGCTCTTGGATGTTCAAGACAGGTCGTCGGTAGGCCGCTGGATAATCGCCAGCGATCTGCGCAACCGCTGCGTAGTCCTCGCGCAGCAGGCGCAGGCGGCCAGCATAGTCGAGCGTCACTGTCAGCGCAGCATTGGCGGCCACAGGCTGTGCCAGCTGTAGCTGGATGGTCTCGCCGTGCTGGCTCGTCGGCAGCTCAGCCGTAGCCGTGCGCGCGTGCTGCACCGTCAGGCCAGGGTTGAGGCCAAGCACCAGCGTAGCCTGATCCTCAGCGGACGTATTGCGCAGCACCAGTTCGGCCTGCACCGTCAAACGATCATGCGCAACGGTTGCGTGATGGCTAGCCTGCTCCACGCGCCAGCCCTCCGTTGGCGGCAGCGACTCGGGCACCTGCTGCTGGGCCACAGCCTGCGTGTAGCGCCAGCCGCCGCTGATCACAAGCAGCGCCAGCAGCAGCGCGCTGCTACCAAGGTACAGGCGACTGCGTGGCCGCTGACGCAGGCGATAGTCAAGACGGGGCACGACGAGAAGGCCAAGCACCAGCAGCGCCAGCCCACCGGCCGCATAGGCCAGGCCCAAGCTTTGCACAAGGCTGCGATCTGCGCCGAGACCAGTGAGCGCATTCAGCTGGAGCGTAAGCCACGTATGATTGAGCGGGTTGAGCAGACTAGCGCTTGGCATCAGCAAACCGAGCCAGAGCGAGATCGTCAGGGCCAGCGTGAGCACCACCACGACGAGGCTGTGACGCAGCATCAGCCCCAAACCAGCGCAGACGCCAATCTCCAAGAGCGTCGAGGGCAGCAGCAGCAGCAATCCGTAGCCAACAAATGTCAGCCAAGCAGCAACAGGCAGCACGTGGGTGACAACCAAAAAGGCCGCTGTCAGATTAAGCATCAGCGTGTGGCTCAGCAGCACGAGCGTGCTTAGCGCCGCGAGCTGCCCGCCGAGCACGGCCAGCGAGTCGCTCGGCAGCGCCCAGAGCCAATCGCTGGCCGCCGTCTTATGGCGCAGTACCGCCGGTGCAATGAGCGCCGCTAAGAGCGGAAACTGAAAGAACAGCGTGTTGTTAACCAGCTGGACCAGGGTTGTTGACCAGTATCAGTAGATCACAGGACTCCCTGGGGCCAGGGTAAACGGTGTGGCGGCCGAATCGTGCGGTATCCTTTGTGGTGCCAACCAAGAAAGGAACCG
>JABXJS010000222.1 GCA_013538855.1 Herpetosiphonaceae bacterium | reverse complement strand
CTGATGCGGAGCGTAGCGTGCGAGCGCACCTCGACCCGGCGAATCTGCGGTCAGCGCACGGGGAGGCTTAGATGTGTGCTGTGGTCGATGGCTGGTCGGCAGGTGCGGGCCGGTGGTGCCGCAGGCGTGCGCGGGCGGTGGCGTGCGATCCGGTGCAGGCGCGCCGTGCTGCTGGCGGGGCGCTGATGCGGAGCGCAGCGTGCGAGCGCACCTCGACCCGGCACATGCTGCGGTCAGCGCGTGCATAGAGCGGGTGCTTCAGATTGGCCTTTGGGCTAGAAGCTACAGCGCTGCTGGCAGGATTGGCGCGCGCAAGTGCGCTGTCAGTCACGCTCAGGCCGGCTGCTCTGGGAGCACGCGGTCAAGCTCTTGATCATCCCAGGCGATCGGGTCTTCGAGTGGCTCCAAGTGAGTGATCACATTGCAGTCGGGCAGCTCGACGGCGATGGCTAGCTCAATCTGCTCGCAGATATCGTGGCCTGCGTGGACGCTCCAGTGGCCGGGGACGAGCACGTGGAACGAGACAAAGCGGCGCACACCAGCGCGGCGCGTGCGCAGGGCGTGGAACATCAGGCCCTGCTGGCGGTAGGTGTCGAGCACCTTGGTGATCAGCGCCTGCTCATCGGCGGGCAGGGCGCTGTCGAGCAGGCCGTAGCCGGTCTCGCGCAGCAAGCGCCAGCCAGCCCAAATAATATTAAAGGCCACCGCGATGGCGATGAGCGGATCGAGGATGAGCCAGCCGGTGAAGCGCACCAGCAGCACGCCGATCACAACGCCGCCAGTGGTCCACACATCAGTGAGCAGGTGGTGTGCGTCGGCTTGGAGTGCGATCGAGTGCATGCGGCGGCCAGCGCGCAGCAGGATCAGCGCGACCCCGCCGTTGATCAAGGCCGCCACGATAGCCAAGATCAGGCCGATGTCGATCTTCTGGATGGGCTGCGGGTTGAACAGGCGACCGCTGGCGGTGTAGGCGATGCTGGCAGCGGCCAGCATAATCAGCGCACCCTCGATGCCGCTGGAGAAGTACTCGGCTTTGCTGTGGCCGAAGGCGTGCTCCTCGTCCGGCGGACGCGAGGCGACGATCAGCATCCAGAGCGCCATGAGCGCAGCCAGCAGATTCACCACCGACTCGGCGGCATCAGAGAAGAGGCTGACCGAGTCGGTGAGCAGGTAGGCTCCAAATTTGAGCACAATCGTGAGCAGAGCTGCCGCGATGGACAGCCCTGCATAGCGTGCTTTCGATAGCGGCGGCTGGTGGTGGTTGGTCACAGGGTATCCTCAAGCAGGCGACGCTCGCGGTCGTAGACGAGCAGGCCCACGCGCATCGTGTCATTGGGCACGGCGTTGTTGAGCGTATGAATTAAGTTATTGAGCGGCTTGATGCGCTCCTTCAGCTCGGCGAGCAGCGCAGTCTTTTGTTGTTCGCTGAAGCTAGGCCAGTCGCGGCGATTGTTGGTCATCCAGGTATTGTGGGCCTCGATCTGGCGCTCGTACTCACGCTGGGCGTCGGCCCAGGGTACGTCAAAGCCTTTGCCTTTCATCATGCGAAAGGCGAGGCGCATGTCGGCGGGCACGTGGACGTCGTCGTAGAGGTTGAGCGGCTTGCCCATGCCCTCAAGGTTGTCGAACTCGCCGTCGCGGATGGCCTGCTCGATGCGCTGGTCGGCGATGCTGCCAACGCGGGCGGCGGTGAGCGGCGGCGAATGCTGCTTGTGTTGGCCTTGGAGGTTGTCGAACTGACCGGCGCGCTGGGCCTCCTCGATGCGCTCGTTGGCCAGCTTTTCAACGCCATGGGTCGGCGGCGCAGGCTGTGAGAGCTTCTTCGAGCGCAGGCGCAGCTTCTCGTTGAGCGCGCGGTCGCGCGATCCTGAGAGCAGCTCGTTGGTGGGATCTTCCATAGACGCCTCCTGGTGTGTGATATGTGCAGAATATCACAAGACCGTCCTGTTGTGAAGATTCGCGCTTTGAACGTCAGCACCAGCAGGCGCAGGTTGCGCCACAGCGTGTCAGGCCCCACCTTCACGGGCGGGACGCGGCAGCAGCAAACCCACCCATAGGGTTCCCGGTGGCTGAGCCGCAGTCAGGACACAGCGACGATTCTTTCTTCTCATAAGCCTGCTTTGTGGCCACCATCGGCGGCAAGGGAAGCCGCCGCACGGGCGGGACGCGGCAGCAGCAGATCAATCCATAGGGTTGTGGGCTGGCTGAGCCGCAGCCAGCCCACAGCGACGCTGTGTGCATCTACCCAGCGCCTACTCTGCCACGCTAGACCAAACGCAGCGCACGCAGCTGGTTGGCGGCACACTACTGGCACAGTTCTAGCAGAGATGGGGCCAGGGCTAGGCGGCCTTGGACTGGAGCTGGGCGTGGCGCTTGAACCAGGAGCGGCGGGTGCAGCTGGCGAGGACGTTGAAGAGGCGGACCGGGCTATAGCTCGCGCCGCACTCGAAGCGCTTGAACATAAGGCGGATCGGATCGCAGGTGAGATCGCGCCCGATATCGAGCTTGGGCAGCTGGGCGGGCGACTCGACCTGCTGCCAGCGCCCGTTGAGGTGGCGCGCCAGCACCTCGCCGACATAGCAGCCGAGCGCCAGCAGGGTATAGTGCACTTGCTCGGTGTGCACCCAGCGGCGGCTGAGATCATCGAGCAGATGATCGACGACCTGGAGGCTTTGCGGCGAATAGTCCAGGCTGATGCCAGTGCTTTGTTGCGTAAAGGCAACGGCGTGGCTCGCCCACTGTTTGATTGGATGTTGACGGCTCATAACACCTCGTTCACACACACCATCTACTTCATCTCCGTGTAGTGTAGCGTGGCGCAGTGACAGGTGGTGACACAGGTGCGGCTGTTTTGCACATTGCGAAATATGGTACAATCGCAGCCAGCATTTGCACATGACCCGAGCAAAAGAATGCAATACAAGGAGGTTTTGCATGCGGCTCGAACGCAACCTAGGATTCGACCTTCAGCGCGCCACCGAGGCAGCGGCGCTGCGCTCGGCACGCTGGATGGGCCGTGGCGATAAAATCGAGGCGGACCAAGCGGCCGTCGATGCGATGCGCTTCGCGCTTGAGACCATGGACATGGATGGCATCGTCGTGATCGGCGAGGGCGAGAAAGACGAAGCGCCGATGCTCTACATTGGCGAGCATGTTGGCAACGGCAATGCGCCGCAGGTTGATATCGCGGTTGATCCGGTTGAGGGCACCACGCTGCTCGCGCAAGGCATGCCGGGCGCGATTGCGGTGGTGGCGGCGGCGGATCGCGGGAGCATGTTTAACCCGCCGGGCATCGTGTACATGGACAAGATCGCGGTTGGCGAGCAGGCCAAGGGCTGCATCGACATCAACGCGCCGGTGGCCGAGAACATCGCCAACGTGGCGCGAGCGCTGAACAAAGACACCGACGACATCACCGTCGTAGTGCTGGATCGACCGCGCCACGCCGACCTGATCGCCCAGATTCGCGAGACTGGTGCGCGGATCAAGCATATTTTGCATGGCGACGTGGCCGGCAGCCTGATGCCGTCTATGGCGATCTCGCCAGCGGATATCCTGATGGGCATCGGCGGCGCGCCGGAGTCGGTGATCTCGGCCTGTGCCATGAAGTGTACTGGCGGCGAGATCCAGTGCAAGCTCTGGCCGCGCAACGATGCTGAGCGCCAGCTCGCGCAAAAAAATGGCCTAGATTTGAACAAAGTGTACACCACCGACGATCTCGTCAGCAGCGACAATGTTTTTTTCGCCGCAACGGGCATCACCACCGGTGAGTTTCTAAAAGGAGTACAGTACTTCGGATGGGGAGCGACGACGCACTCGCTGGTGATGCGATCAGCATCGGGCACCGTGCGGTACATTGAGTCGCGCCATCGCTGGGACAAACTCATGCGGATTTCCGGTCTGCCCTTCGATCAGCGCTAAAACACCCGCTCTGTGCACTCAGGGGCCTGCTCAACACAGGCCCCAAAAACGTGTGCAGAAATGAGCAGCGTATGGTATACTACACACGACACGAGCGGAGTCCTCACCAACCGTGTCGCACAGCCATCTCCCAGCAAGCCTGACAACGATATTTTCAACTCCCCTCAGTGGCAGTAGTTCCTGATGATTATTTATGCCTGGAAGCAGGCACGCCGATAAACAGACGTATGAACACCCTTGTAAACACTCATGCCCACCTCGCGTGTGAGGCGCGTGAAGCGCGCTGTGCTGTGTTTCATGGCTTAATACACGTACAAAGGAGGATGCCCCGGTGGTAAACCTTGCAGAGCTCGAAGCGAAGACGCTAACCGACCTTCAAGACATGGCCCGCGATTTAGATATCTCTGGCTATAGTCGGTTAAAAAAACAGGACTTAATCCATCGCTTGTTGCAAGCTCAAACTGAACAGGCCGGCAATATCTTCGGTGCCGGCATCTTGGAAATTGTGTCCGATGGCTTTGGCTTCCTACGCGGCGAGCGCATGCTGCCCGGCCCCGACGACGTGTATGTCTCACAGACGCAGATTCGCCGCTTTGGCCTGCGGACTGGCGACCGCATCTCCGGCCAGATTCGCCCGCCCAAAGAGAGCGAGCGCTACTACAGCCTGCTGCGCGTCGAGTTGGTCAATGGCATGGACCCAGAGCAAGCGCGCCGCCGCCCCAACTTCGAGAAGCTGACGCCGATCTTCCCCAACGAGCAAATTGTGCTGGAGACCGAGCCGCACATTCTCTCGACGCGCATCGTCGACCTGATCGCGCCGATCGGCCGCGGCCAGCGCGGTCTGCTCGTCTCGCCGCCAAAGGCCGGTAAGACGATGCTGATGAAGGCGATTGCCAACGGCATCACCTCGAACTACGAGGACGTGCACCTGATGGTGCTGCTGATCGGCGAGCGCCCCGAGGAAGTCACCGACATGCGCCGCTCGGTGCGCGGCGAGGTCATCGCCTCCACCTTCGATGAGCCGGTCGAGGATCACACCAAAGTCGCCGAGATGACGCTAGAGCGCGCCAAGCGCCTTGTCGAGGGCGGCCAGGATGTGGTAATCCTGATGGACTCGATCACACGCCTAGCGCGCGCCTACAACCTCGATATGCCGCCCTCGGGCCGCACGCTCACCGGCGGTATCGACCCGGTGGCGCTGTACCCACCCAAGCGCTTCTTCGGCGCGGCACGCAACATCGAGAACGGCGGCTCGCTGACGATCATCGCCACCTGCCTTGTCGACACCGGCAGCCGCATGGACGACGTGATCTACGAGGAGTTCAAGGGCACCGGCAACATGGAGCTGCACCTTGATCGCCGCCTGGCCGAGCGCCGCACCTACCCGGCCATCGACATCACCCGCTCGTCCACGCGCCGCGATGAGCTGCTGCTCTCGCCCGAGCAGATGCGCCAGGTCTGGACGCTGCGCCGTATGGTCAGCATGCTTGGCGAGAACGAGGGCACCGAGCTGGTGCTCAACCGCATGGCCAAGACTCGCACCAACGACGAGTTCTTGCTCACGCTCAACAAGAGCCTCTAGCACCGCAGCAAGCACGCGTAGGTCGCCACTCTCCATACACCTCCAACACCGCCTAGGGCATGAACACACGCATGGGAGCGCTCCACGCTTGACAGCGATCCCATGCGTTGTTGTGTACAATACTAGCGCCTGATCTGGGACTCATCAGTGCTAAATTCAGCATGGTACGTCGCTTCATCTTGAGCATCCGCCATGGTGGCAGTTGGGGCCGCCCCCTCAACCTGCCCGCACGTGCTGAGTCGCCAAGGTGAAGCAGTAATCGATGCAACAAAGCGAGGAATCTGTGGAGATAGACTATGATGCGCTGCTGCTGCGGGCCACAGCGCCCGCCGACGCCGAGACCGTCATCACGCTGACGCAGCGCGCCTTTGAGCAAAATCACGCCGAGACGGGCCTGTACAGCTATGTGTACGCCGAGACGCCGCAGGCGCTGGCTGAGTCCAACGTGCCCGGCGGCTGGCGCGTGCTGCTGCTTGAGCACGCGGGCACGCCGGTGGGCTGTGTGCGCCTGCGCTGGGAGAACCCGCGCCGCCTGGTGCTTGGGCGGCTGGCGATCGATCCGGAGTGGCAGGGCCTGGGCCTTGGGCGCTGGATCATCGCCGCCGTGGAGCAGTTCGCCGCCCGCTGGGGCCGCGAGTGGGTGGGCCTGGGCGTGCTCGACGCCTCGCCGCGCAACCGCGCCCTCTACGAGCAGCTGGGCTACGAAGAGTTTGCGCGCCAGGAGATGAGCAGCGCGCCGGGCAACTTCTATGCGCTGATGCGCAAGCGCGTGCCGCCGCAGCCGATCAACCAGACCACCGTCCGCTACGAGCAGATCGCCGCTGACTACGCCGCACGCCATAGCGCTCTGCGCGCCTGGGCACGCCTGGCGCTGGCTGCCTTTACACAGGCCCTGCCAGCGCCAGCCCGCGTGCTCGACCTTGGCTGCGGACCAGGCCGCGACACCCGCATGCTGCGCGCGGCTGGCTACACTGTCGTGGCCTGCGATGCTACCTGGGCGATGCTGGCGCTGGTTGGCGCTGGCCCGCGCGTGCAGGCCGACTCACGCGCCTTGCCGTTTGGCAGCGCGACCTTCGACGGCGTCTGGGCCAGCGCTACCCTGCTGCATCTACCGCGCACCGAGCTGGTGCTGGCCATGCTGGAGCTAGAGCGCGTGCTGCGGCCTGGCGGCGTGCTCTTCCTGAGCCTGAAGGTCGGCCACGGCGAGCAGGCCAACGACGGCCGCCTCTTCGCCTTCTATCAGCCTGCTGAGCTGCTGCGCCACCTTGGCGGCGCAGGCTTTACGCCGCTGGAGCACTGGGTGCAGCCCGACGAGCGGCCCAATGCGCCCGACTGGTTTATGGCTGTGGCCCGACGCAGCCCCGTCCAGCTAGAGCAGCCAGCCGCAGAAAGGACAACGTAATGAGCGAAGCACCGCCGAAGCCACCGCTGCTGGCCCGCTTCTGGTTTGCCTGGGGCCAGAGCTGCGCCTACTGGGGCAATCAGGCGCTCTCGAAGACGCTGCACCAGTGGGCGGTGCGCGCCTGGACGCGGGCGCTTGTGCTGGCCCCCGAGTGGCCGCAGCCGCTGCTGCGCCGCGCTGTCATCCGCGGCCGCGAGCTGGATGACTACAGCGGTGCGGTCAGCGACCTGAACACGTTGATTGAGCAAGCGCCGGACTGGGCCGAGCCGTACCTCCAGCGCGGTATTCTGCACAGCTTTCACGCGCTCCAGGCCGCTCCCCAAGCTATCAAAGATCTCGAGCGCTTTCTGGCCTTGACGCAGACGACCGCCCACGCTTGGCGGCCCGATGCCGAGCGGCTGCTTGTGCGGCTGCGCATGCAGTTGGCCGAGCGCGGCTGGGAGATGGAGGACGACGCGGCAGCAGCAGCCGAAGACGCGGCCTAACTTGTGCTACTCTACTGCAAGCGATTATTGTAGCCAGGCCGAGCAATCGGTGGATTGAGGTTCACGTATGCCCCGAATTCAAGCCCTTAGCACAGCTGTGCCCGCGCACGAGACGCCGCAGACAGCGGTTCAGTCGGTCGTTCGCGAGCGCTTTGCACCCGCCTACCCGAACATTGAGCGCTACCTGCCGATCTTCCGCCACTCCAAGATCGACACGCGCTTTCTGGTTCGGCCGCTTGAGTGGTGGGATACGCCGCGCTCGTTCGGCGAGGTCAATCAGGTGTTTGTGGAGGAGGCGCTCCACCTAGGCCAGGCGGCCATCGAGCGCTGTCTGGCCCAGGCTGATCTGGCGCCTGCGGCTATCGATCACCTGATCGTGGTGACGACCACCGGCCTCGCTGCGCCCAGCCTCGACGCGCTGCTGATCGATCGGCTGGCGATGGGCCGCCACACGCGGCGCACGCCGATCTGGGGCCTGGGCTGCGCTGGCGGCCTGGGCGGGCTGGCGCGCGCCTGCGAGTATGTGCGCGCCGAGCCAACCGAGCGCGTGCTGCTGCTCAACGTTGAGTTCTGCTCGCTCACCTATCTGGCCGACGATTTCTCGAAGCGCAATCTCATCGCTACCTCGCTCTTCTCCGATGGCGTGACGGCGGTGCTGGTCGAGGGCGATGCTGTGCCCGCCAGCGGCCGCCAGGGCCAGGCGCAGGTGCTTGGCTCGCTAAGCACGCTCTACCCCGATAGCGCCGAGATCATGGGCTGGAACATCGTCGATGCTGGCTTTGAGGTGGTCTTCTCGTCGCGCATTCCATCAATTGTGCGCGATGAGTTCCCGCAGCTGCTGGACTATTTTCTGGATACGCACGGCCTAGGCCGCGCCGATATCAGCCGCTATATTTTGCACCCCGGCGGGGCCAAGGTGCTGAGCGCCTACGGCGAGTCGCTCGGCCTGTCCGATGCGGCGCTGAGCGTGCCCAGCCAGATTCTGCGCCGCTACGGCAATATGTCGTCGGCGACCATCTTTTTTGTGCTAGATGCCGCTCTGGAGGCTGAGCCGCTGGCTGCGGACGAGCACGCTGTCATGGCGGTGTTCGGGCCTGGCTTCAGCGCCGAGCTAAGTTTAATTCGAGGATGCAATGGCTAAAAAACGCTCATACGAGGAGCTGTACGCCGATCTTGAGGCAACAATCACCGAGCTGGAGGATGGCGAGCTGCCGCTGGAGGATGCGGTGAAGCTCTACGAGCGCGGCATCGCGCTGGCCGGCCAGTGCCAGCAGCTGCTTGACAGCGCCGAGCTGCGCATTCAGCAGCTCATGGATGGCAGCCTTAGCCCGTTTGATCCAGCCAGCTAAACGCTGTGGCGCTGGCCGGGCGGCGTGGGCATGGTGATGAAGTTCAGCGTGTGCACGGGCGCAGCTGTCGGCTCAAGGTGCCTGCGCGGGTGCCAGCCTGCTGCGCGGCGGCAGCCCCACAAGGCTAAGCGTAGCCGTGCGTCTGCTGGCGCTGATGCGGTTCAGCGTTGCATAATTTTGCGGTGCGGGAGCCAGCTTGCTGTATGCAGGCGGCTCCCGCACTGCTTGCGCTATTGGTCTACACGCTCGTAGCGACGCAGCGTCATGCCGTCGGGGGCGCTGTCGCCGATCAGGTCGCGCTGTTCCTCGGGCAGTGTCTCCTCGGATGGCACGGTCAGCGTATCTGGATCGCCGTCGGAGACAAACTTGAGGTCTGGGCGCTCCTCGAACAGGCCGAACCAGTACTCCAGCTCGCTATCGACAGCCTGCGTGCGGCGGATGTGATAGGGATCGAAGTTGCGCGAGAACGGCGACGGGCTGGCCCCGCCGGCGACCTCGGCCGCCGCAGCATAGGCGTAGTCCACGCCCTCTGATGACCCCGCATGAATCAGCGACTCATCCTCTGGATAGATGCCGAGCGGCAGGCTCAGGCTTGTGACCTTGTAGCCAGCGCCGATGCGCTCCTCAAGCTCCTTGTTGGAGAAGGCGAGCTGCCACTGGATGTGCTCGGCGTCGGCCTGGTCCATGCGCTGGTGCGTGTAGGTGTGTGAGCCAACCTCACCGCCAAGCTCGACGATCTTTTGCAGCTTCTGGGTGGCTAGCTCGGGCTGGCCGAAGAGCACGCGCTCGGGCACGTCAACCTCGATCAGCGGGAAGAACGTGGCCACCGCTGGGAAGTCCGGGTGCGCGTCGGCGAAGGCCAACAGCATGCCCATGGCCGAGGTTGGATCGACGCTGCCGTCGGAAAGGTAGCGAAACTGGCCATCGGAGGAGTCGTCAAACGTGAGCACCACCGGCGATTTGCCAGCGGGCACGTCGATATGCCCGGCGGCGAGGTCGCGGAAGGTGATCGGGTAGAAGTTGTTGGCATAGAGCCACTCCAGGTCCTGCTGGAACGAGGCTGGCGCGCGGCTGTAGTCGGCGTTTGGCTCCTCGATCAAGTGGTATTCAAGCACCATCACCCAGCCCATCTCGTTGGGGCTAAGCGCGGCCAGGTCAGCGTCGCTCAGCCCGGCAGGCGTTGCTGTTGGCTCCGGCGTGGCGGTGGCGGTTGGTGGCGCGGGCGTAGCGCTGGCCGCCGCCGTGGCGGTGGCCGCAGTGGTTGGTGTTGTTGGCTGCTTGGTTGCGCTGGGCTGAGCCGCAGCGACCTCGGTCGGGGCGCTTGACTGACTGCCGCAGCCAGCGAGCAGCAGCAAGAGCAGCCCCAGGTAGATCCATCGTTGCATAGCGATTCCCTACAAATTCTCGATGTGTGCTATCATCGTGCACACCACACGGCTGCCTATCATACCCGATCTGCGGCAGTCCATAACAGCCGGTTGTCCCAATCTGCTGTGCCAGTTTCGCTGATTTGGAGGAACATCTATGGCTATTGCCACTCCAGAGCAGGTTCATCGCTACCCCCGCCGTTTCCGCATTATCTTCGAGAGCCTGTGCGCAGCCCTGGTGCTGATCGCCATGATCTACTGGGGGCGGGCTATCCTGCAGCTCGCGTGGGATTTGTGGGGGCGCTCGCTGCCAAAGTCGCTGCGCGTAGCCCCGCTGATCAAGGCTATTCAGTGGCTCGATAACTCAGGGCAGCGGCCGGAAATGCGCCACTTCACCGACTTGCTGCCAGCCTGGCTCTGGCTGGCTGGCGCGCTGCTGACAACCCTCTACATTCGCAATTTTTTTCCTACGGTGCGCACCAGCGGGCGTGGTATGTTGGTCGAGTGGAGCAACTCATGGGCACCGGTCGCCTGGGAAAATGTCATCGGCGTGCGCGTGACCGAGGACTTAGCCGGCGAGCGCTTTGTTCTGCTGCTCCAGACCGACCGCAAGAGCCTGTCCGGGTGGCATCGCTTCTACAGCTTCTTGTACCGCCTGAGCTTTCGGCGCGGCGTGATCATCACCTCGTCGATCTCGGAGTTTATGCCGCTGATCCAGACGATCTTGCGCGAGCTTGAGCAGGTCGCTCGCCAGACGGGCCGCGCACCTGTCGGACTCGATGAGCGCGCTGCCTCGCCCTTCTTTCAGCTGCTGCTTAGCCCGGCTGGCTTCTTTAGCCGCCGCTCGAAGGCCGATAAGGAGTACGAGCTACAGGCCACCGAGGCCGCCCGCAGCGCCCGCCCGGGCATGGTCACGACGCTCATGGCCACCTACCCGCGGCGCATTCGCTCGCTGCTCACCGGCCTCGCCGCTGTGTTTGCCATCTGGGGCATTCTGCGCACTATCAGCATCCTGCGCCGCTGGATCGGCTCGGCCTTTCCGGCCACCCGCGATCTGGCGATCTTTCAGCTCGATCCGCTGCCAGCCTATGTGAGCACCTGGTGGGTGCCCATCGCCGCTGTGCTGGTGCTGGTGCTGCTGCTGCCGCTGCTCATCGTTATTCGCAATATTTTGCCCAACGTTGAGTCGCGCCCGCAGGGCCTGGCGGTGCGCTTCTTTAACCGCTGGCTGCTGGTGCCCTGGGGCGAGATCACCGCCGTCAAGTCAACCGAGCTTTCGGAAGATAACAATGTGGTGCTCATCCAGACCACCAACCGCCCGCTGACGATCTGGCACCGCGCCTCGTCGCTGCTCTTCGATGGCTCGCACGACCGCGGCGTGCTGCTCACCTCGGCGCTGAGCACCTTCGAGCCGCTGATGCAGCAGATTGTGCTCGAGGTCTCGCGCGGCCAGCGCAACGTCGAGCGCGAGGAGGGCATCCTCAACGAGGATGCGCCCGCATGGCTGCTGCGGCTCCTGTTCAAGCCCAGCGAGGCGATTAGCCGCCTGGTGGCCGCCACCCGCCGCGATCCCGAGACCGCCAGCCTCAAGTATAGCCGCCTGATCCAATCCGCTACGCCCATGATCTGGCTGGCCGCGCTGCCAACGCTGATGCTGCTCGTCGATCTGCTGATCAACAGCGGGCTGGTGCCGTCGCTGCAGCGCATCATCTCCGCCGTGATCTTCTTTGTGTTCTGCTTTTTGGAGTGGCCGCTCGCCGCCGGCCTGGCACAGCTGCTGGAGGGCAACCTGGAGGACGATGCCCACCGCAGTCGCCCATTCTATCTCTATCCCACCGTGCAGCTGCCGCGCCTGCTGGTGATGGCGGGCGCGCTGGTGCTGCTGCTGCTCGGCGTGCCGCTGCTGCCCTCGCTGCTGTGGCTGGCCGCTGCCGGCTGGTCGTTCTTGCTCACCGCCGGTCTCTGGGATGAGCTGTACGGCTGGGGCAGCACCAAGCTGCTGGGCATGGGCGCGGTGCCTGCGGTCTATCAGCTGCTCACGTTCTTGGCCTGGATCTCGCTAACTTAAACTGGCCTACGCCATCACACGCTGCGGCGCATGGAGCAATCCATGCGCCGCTTGGTTTCCTGCGCTAGAAAATGCTATGCTTAACGTAGTTTTGCTAAGCGCTTGCTGCCTGCGCGCTTGCTTGCTTTGGATGTTGTCGCGCGCAGGCGTCGCTGAAAGGAGCACATAATGCATGATCTGGTCGTTATCGGTGCTGGGCCGGCTGGCCTGAGCGCAGCGATCGCTGGCCTGCGCGCTGATTTCGATGTGGTGGTGCTGGAAAAGGGCGCGCTCGTCAACACCATCGTCGGCTATCCGCTGGAGACACAGTTCTTCAGCACGGCCGACAATCTGACGATCGCCGATGTTCCCTGGCCGGCGGTGCATCCGCACCCAACCCGCCTGGAGGCGCTGAACTACTATCGCGCTGTTGTCGCTGCCACCGAGCTGCCTGTGCGCTGCTACGAGCCAGCCCTCGCCGTCGAGCGCCAGCCCGACGGCACGTTTATCGTGCGCTCGCAGCGCCGCGATGGCAGCACTGGCCGCTACCCAACCCGCGCGGTGATCTACGCCTATGGCTCGTACGATACGCCGAACCGCCTCAAAATCCCCGGGGAGGAGCTGCCCAAGGTGCGCCACTACTACAGCGAGGGCCACCCGTTCTTCCGCCAGCAGGTCGCAGTGGTCGGCGGCGGCAACTCGGCGGCCGAGGCCGCGCTCGATCTGTTCTACCACGGCGCGCACGTCACCCTCGTGCATATCTTTGATGATTTTGACCCGCGTGTGAAGCCCTGGGTGCTCGCCGATCTGCGCGCCTGGATCGCCGCTGGCAAGATCGCCACCCGCTGGGAGACGCAGGTCACCGCCGTGACGCCGCACACGCTGATGCTCCAGCGCGCCGATGGCTCCAGCGAGGAGCTGCCCAACGACTGGCTCTTTGCTATGATCGGCTATCGTCCCAACACGACCTTGCTGTCCGACGTCGGCATCGCCATCGGCGAGAACCTCGTGCCTGAGCACGATCCCGACACCTTTGAGACCAACATTCCCGGCGCGTTTGTGGCTGGTGTGCTCACCGCCGGCGCGCTGCCCAGCCGCGTGTTTATCGAGAACGGCCGCAACCACGGCCCGCGCATCGTCGCGGTGCTGCGCGAGCGCTGGGGCCGCTAGCAGCTGTTCGGAGAATCACCCGCAGCTCGGGTGCCACACCCGTGAACGCGCGCTTCAGCACCAGCGCAGGCGCTCGGCTGAGCTGTGTGGCGCAACCACGGTGGCATCTTCAACAAAAACGCTGCACCTGTGTTGCAAACAAGCGCCGTGGTTGGGGTCGGCGCGGCGCGGCGTGGGCCAGGTGATTGCGCGCCCGCCCGCTGGCCGGTGGTGCTGCCGGAACTGCGGGTGATGCGCTCAGGGAGCGGGTGGGGCCAGCACCAGCGCAGGCGCTCGGCTGAGCTGTGTGGCGCAACCACGGCGGCATCATCAACAAAAATGCACCGCCGAGGCCGCTAGGCTGCGCGTGGCGCTGGCTCTGTTGAAATAGAGCGCCGTGGTTGGGGTAAGGTGTGGCGCGGCGTGGGCGAGCTGGGTGCGCGCTCGCTCGCTGGCCGGTGGTGCTGCCGGAACTGCGGGTGATGCGCTCAGGGAGCGGCGGCGGCTATGCGCTGCTGCATGCAGACACAGCACAGCGCCACGCTGCGGCGACTTCCTGGTGGAGGGTCGGGCGGCGTGGCGCTGCTGGCGCTGATTGAGCTAGCGTGGTGCTACTTCTTGCCCCACTTGCGCTCGCGGCGGCGCTCGTCGGTGTTGAGCAGGCGCTTGCGAATGCGCAGGCTATTTGGCGTCACCTCTAGCAGCTCGTCGTCGGCCAGGTACTCGATGCAGTCGTCGAGCGAGAGATTGCGCGGCACATCGAGGCGCAGCGCCTCGTCCGCGCCGGACGAGCGCATATTGGTGAGCTGCTTTTTCTTGCAGACGTTGACCTCGAGGTCCTCGTCGCGGATGTGCTGGCCCACGACCATGCCCTCGTAGACATCGGTGCCGGAGCCGATGAACAGCTGGCCGCGCTCCTGCGCGCCATAGAGGCCGTAGGAGGTGGCTGTGCCCTGCTCCCAGGCGATCAGCGAGCCGAACATGCGCGTCTGGACCTCGCCGGCGTAGGGCTGATAGCCGGCGAACAGCGTGTTCATGATGCCGGTGCCGCGGGTTGACGTCAGCAGCTGCTGGCGGAAGCCGAGCAGGCCGCGGGTGGGCACGTGGTAGACGAAGTGCACGGTGCCGTCGTCGTTGAAGCGCATATCGCGCATGGTGCCCTTGCGCTGGCCAAGCAGCTCGACGACCGCGCCCTGATAGTCGGACTCGACCTCGATATCGACCAGCTCGTATGGCTCCTGGCGCTCGCCGTCGATAACCTTGTAGATCACCTCGGCCTTGGAGACCTGGAACTCGAAGCCCTCGCGGCGCATATTCTCGATCAAGATGGCCAGGTGCAGCTCGCCGCGGCCGCTGACGCGCAGCACCTCGGCGCTGTCGGTCTCCTCGACGCGCAGAGCGACATCGCGCTCGGTCTCTTGGAACAGGCGCTCGCGCAGCTTGCGCGAGGTGACAAACTTGCCCTCGCGGCCGCTGAAGGGGCTGGTGTTGACGCCGAAGGTCATCTGCACCGTTGGCTCCTCGACGCGGATCGGCGGCAGCGGGATGGGGTTCTCGCGGTCGGCGATGGTGTCGCCGATGGCGGCCTCGTTGATGCCGGTGAGGGCGATGATATCGCCGGCCTGCACCTCATCGACCTCGACGCGCTCCATGCCGATGTGGGTATAGACCTGGTTGATGCGGGCGGTTTTTGGCTCGGCGTCGGCCGGGATATGGGCGACGGTGTCGCCTTTGCGCAGCGTGCCGCTGTTGAGCCGCCCGATCACAATCTTGCCCTTGTAGTCATCGTACTGGGTGGCGGTGACGAGCATCTGGGTCGGCTGGCTCTCGTTGATCTGCGGGGCCGGGATGTAGTCGAGGATGGTCTCGAACAGCGGCTCCAGCGAGTCGCTGAGGTGCAGCGGATCGTGGCCGGCGGTGCCGTTGATGGCGCTGGCGTAGACGATTGGGAACTCGGCCTGCTCCTCGCTTGCGCCGAGATCGACGAAGAGGTCAAAGGTGGCGTTGATGACGAAGTTGGGCCGGGCGTTGGCGCGATCGACCTTGTTGACCACGACGATGGCGCGGTGGCCCTGCTCGAGCGCCTTGCGCAGCACAAACTTGGTCTGGGGCATGGGGCCATCGACGGCGTCGACGAGCAGCAGCACGCCATCGACCATGTTGAGCACGCGCTCGACCTCGCCGCCGAAGTCGGCGTGGCCCGGCGTATCGACGATGTTGATGCGCACGTCGTTGTACTCGACGGCGGTGTTCTTGGCCATGATCGTGATGCCGCGCTCGCGCTCAAGCGCGTTCGAGTCCATCACGCGCTCGGCGACCTGCTGGTTGGCACGGAAGATATGGCTTTGTTTGAGCATCGCGTCGACCAGCGTGGTCTTGCCGTGGTCGACGTGGGCAATAATCGCAATATTGCGCAGATTGGTACGTTGCATTGTGTATCACACCAAAAACCTCGACCACGGGGCCGAGGCGAAATAACGAATCAGCATGCCTATTATACCCGAATCTCGGTGTTGTGCACATAATGCACACAATCACACACGGCGGGCTGCATGGCCCGCCGCTATCGCAAAACCCCTGCATCTTCTCCTGCATGCCTATGGGTGATCATGGGCTTGTGCAGAATACGTGCCAGCAGGGCCGCAATTGCCCCTTGTGCACACGGGCAGTGTATGCTAGTATTGCTGTGAATGAATATTCATTCATTATATTGAATGTTCATTCATGCAGTGAATAGTGTCAATTCACCGTGTCTAGCAGGCAGTCCAGGCAGGTTGGGGCGCAGCGCCAAGCCCCGGCGGGCTTGCAGCCTGCACCTGCTCTATGGTGAAATGGAACAAGTATTCACACTGAAATTGGAGCAACCATGACTCAGGCCAACGATCCGATCAAAGAGCAGCTCCAGGCTGCGCGCACCAACCAAATTCTCGATGCGGCGATCCGCGTGTTTGCCGAGCGCGGCTACCATCGCGCCACCATCCGCGCGGTCGCGCAGGCGGCGGGGGTGGCGGACGGCACGATCTACAACTACTTTGCCAACAAAGAGGCGCTGCTGATCGGCATTCTTGAGCGGCTGAACCAGTCGGCGCAGCGGCGCAGCGACTTTGCAGCTGGGGCGCAGGGTGATGCGCGCGCCTTCTTCACCAGCTACATGCGCCAGCGGCTCCAGCTGCTGCAGGCCGACCCAGCGCTGATGCAGGCGCTGCTGCCCGAGGTGCTGGCCAACGCCGAGCTGCGCGCCATCTACCGCGAGCAGATCGTCGCGCCAACCTTCGAGATCGCCACGACCTTCCTGCAAGAGCTGATGGAGCGTGGCACGCTGCGCGCGCTCGACCCGGCGCTGATGGCGCGCCTGCTGGCCGCGCTGACGCTGGGCACCGTTATGCTGCACGTGATCGGTGACGACGTGCTCGAAGCGCGCCTCGCTGAGCTGCCCACGGCTATTGTTGACCTGCTCTGGCATGGACTAGCACAAGGAAACAACGACGATGAGCCAACCGCACCCGCTGGATCTGCTGGACCCGACGTTTAAAGCCAACCCGTTTCCGACCTACGCCGCGCTGCGCGAGCGTGAGCCGGTGGCGCGCCTGGAGCTGCCCGACGGCCAGCCAATCTGGCTCGTGACGCGCTACGACGATGTGCTGCTGGCGCTCAAAGACCAGCGCCTGGCAAAAGATCGCTTCAGCATGCTCACGCCTGAGCAGCTTGCCGCGATGCCGCCGATTCCCGAGGAGCTAAAGCCGTTCACGCGCAACATGCTCGATCTCGACGACCCCGACCACGCACGCCTGCGCGGGCTGGTGCACAAGGGCTTCACGCCACAGCGCATCGCCGAGCTGCGCACAATCATCACGACGCTGGTTGACGAGCTGCTCGATGCGATCACGGCGGCTGGCAGCGTGGACCTGATCGACGCCCTCGCCTTCCCGCTGCCGGCCACAATTATCGCCCGCCTGCTCGGTATTCCCGAGGCTGACCTGCCGCGCTTCCGCGCCTGGAGCAACGCCATGGTTGCGGTGACCAGCAGCGAGGAGTACGCTGCCGTGATCCCGGTGATGCAGGCGTTTATGCAGTTTGTGCGCGAGCTGATCGCCGCCCGCCGCGCCGAGCCGCGCGACGATCTGATCACCGCGCTGGTCGAGGCCGAGGAGCAGGGCCAGCGCTTAAGCGAGGACGAGGTGCTTGCGATGATCGTGCTGCTGCTTATCGCTGGCCACGAGACCACCGTCAACCTCATCGGCAATGGCGTGGCGACGCTGCTGCAGCACCCCGAGCAGCTCGATCTGCTGCAGCGCCAGCCGGAGCTGCTGCCGTCGGCGATCGAGGAGATCCTGCGCTATGCGCCGCCAGTCGAGATGGCGACCGAGCGCTTCGCCCGCGAGCCGCTGACCATCGCTGGCGTGCGCATCCCCGCTGGCGAGCAGGTGCTGGCGGTGCTGGCCGCGGCCAACCGCGATCACACCCAGTTTGCTGATCCAGAGCGCTTCGATATCACGCGCAGCCCGAACCGGCACCTGACGTTTGGCCAGGGCATTCACTTCTGCCTGGGCGCGCCGCTGGCGCGCATGGAGGGCCAGATCGCGCTCGCACGTCTGCTGGAGCGGCTGCCGAACCTGCGGCTCGCGGTCGATCCCGCCGATCTGCGCTGGAAGCCCAACCTGATTCTGCGCGGCCTGGAGGCGCTGCCCGTTATCTGCTGACAGGTGCGCCAGGAGCGCTGCGTCCGGCTAGAGCGCATACTGCGTCAGCAGCCATGGCGTCAGCTCGGCCTGCTCGCGCGCAAACAGCTGCTCGGCGCATGCCTGGGCCGCATCGAGCGTCGCGAGCAGGCCGTTGGTCGCGATGGGAATCGCCAGCTCGCGGCAGAGGTTCGGGGCCAGATTGCGGCTATGCCACGAGCGCAGGAAGTCGCCGTCGAGCTGCAGCAGCTCAAAGCCTAGCGCGACGCCGCCTGGCTCCGGCGGCTGGCGCTGGGCGAGCATGTGCGCTAGCCCGCCGGGTTGGGCCGTGTCTGGTGCGCTGCGCAGGAGGGCGTCAACGTAGGCGCTGGGCGTGGCCAGGCCCAGCAAGATCACCGGCTGCTGCGGCTGGGCCAGCTGCCAGAACTCGCGGGCGGCGGCAGGTGTGTAAAAAATGCCCGGCCAGCCCCACTGCTGGTGCAGCGTCGCGTTGGCCCACTCGCGCAGCAGCGGCAGCCGTGCTCCGTCGATGCCAAAGGCGCTGGGCGGCGGCGACGCAGCAAAGACCCAGCGGTCGAGCAGAAAATCGGTCAGATCGTGTGAGCAGGTGAGGATGCGGTCGGGCAGGCCATCGAAGCGCTCGTCATCAGCGGCGATCCAATGGGTCAGCCGATACCCGGCGGTGGTGAAGCTGAGCATACGAACCTCGCGGGCTACTGTGGTGCTGATGGGCCAGTGTTGGCGGCGGTGGAGCGGTGGAGCGCGGGGCGGCTAGCAGGCGGCAGGCGGCGTATAGCCCCGGTTGAGCCAGTTGACGATTGGGCCGGCGGCGTACAGATCGATGCAGGAGAGGCTGCCGAGATCGAGCTTCCAGCGCCAGTAGTGCTCCAGCGGCGTGCCCAGCAGTGTGCAGATAAGCAGCTGGAGCGGCGTGGCGTGGGCGATGAGCAGCACGTGCTCCGCTGGCTGCGTGCGCAGATCGGCCCAGGCGGCGGCGACGCGCTCGGCCACTGCGGCCAGCGTCTCGCCGTTGGGGGCAGGCACGTGCCATGGGTCGGCCCAGTGGGCGCGGGCTTGCTCGGCGGCGCTGTTCAGCAAATCCTGGTAGGTCAGCCCCTCCCAGCGGCCATGGTCGATCTCACGCCAGCGATCATCGGTGATCACTGGCGTGGATGGGCTGAGCTGGGCGTGCTGGAGCGTCTGGGCGGTGCGCAGGCTGCCAGAGTGCACAATCAGATCAAGCGGCTCGGCGGCCAGCCAGCCCCCGAGCCGCTGGGCATGGCCAAGGCCAGCCGCCGCCAGGGGAGCGTCGCTGCGACCCTGATAGCGGCCGTCGAGGTTGGCCTGGGTTGCGCCGTGGCGCGCCAGCAGCAGGCGCAGATGCCCAGCCACCGCGCTACTCTGCGCGCTCGAGCAGCGCCCGAATCTTCGGCAGCGCGCGCTCGATATCGGCGACCGAGACTGCGCCCACCGAGAAGCGCATCCAGCCGCTTTCCTCCATCAGGCCGAACGCCTGGAACGGCACCACCGCTACACCGGCCTCGTTCAGCAGCAGGTCGGCGATCTGCTCGTTGCGCTGGATGGCCACATTGTCGATGGTGCGCCCGATGAGGTTGAGCTGCACCGACAGATAGATCGCCCCCTGCGGCGCGATGGCGTCGATCGGCAGCCCGGCCTGCTTCAGCTCCTGCACGCCGTTGTAGAGCGTGTCGAGGCGCGTCTTGACCTCGCGGTGCATGGTCTTGTTAAACTCGACCAGCGCGTCGGGCGTGCTCAGGACGTTGGCGGTGGCCTCTTGCTCGGGGTGCGGTGCCCATGCGCCCACGTGGGTCAGCAGGGCCTTGGCGCGGTTGATGATGTGCGGCGGCCCGACCAGCCAGCCCACGCGAATGCCGGTGGCGGCCCACGCCTTGGAGATGCCATCGACGAAAATGGTGTAGGCGGCCATCTCCGGCACGGCCTCGACTGGCGTCACGTGCGGCGTGTCGCCCATCTGCAGCTCCCAGTAGATCTGATCGTACACCAGGTACAGCAGCCGCTCGCCGCTGGCCTTGCGGCGCGTGTTCTCGGCCACAATCAGCTTGCAGATGCGCTGCATCTCGGCGGGGTCGATCATGGTGCCGGCCGGGTTGAGCGGCGAGTTGAGCGCGATCAGCCGCGCGACCTTGATGTGCGGCTCGATCAGATCGGCGGTGGGCAGGAAGCCGTTCTCGGCCTTGGTCGGCAGCTCGACCGCCTTCGCGCCAACGAGGTGCGCATAGTGGTTGTTGTTCCACGACGGCACCGGGTACACGACCGTCTCGTGCGGATCGATCAGTGTGGCGTAGGCGGCATACAGCCCTGGGCGCGCGCCCGATGTGATCTGCACGGTGTCGGCGGGATACTTCAGGCCCAGGCGCGTGGCGTAGTGCTCCACGATCGCCTGGCGCAGGCTGGCCAGGCCCTCGGAGGGCGGGTAGTTGGTGCGGCCCGCGCCGTAGGCCTCAATCGCCGCGTCACGCAGCGCCTCGGGGATGGGAAACTCGCTGGGCGCGAAGTCGCCGACGGTGAAGTTCGATACATCCACACCCTGCGCCCGCAGCGCCCGCACGTTGGCGGCGATGCGCAAAATCTGCGAGCCAACCATGCCGCGCGCGGTGGTTGAAATCGACTGCCGACTGAGATCGTCGGAGGGCGCATCAAAGTACTGGGTGGGGTCCAACAGTGGTCGATCTGTAACGGTCATAAAAACCTCGCAGCGCTAATGTTCAAACGCGGAACCATTGGCGCCCCCTAGTATAACGTAGGTTCGCAAGATCATTTTGACCTGTGGGACCACGTGGCGTAGCCGCGCTCCGTCTGCGTGCCGATGGCAGCGGCGCTGCGCTGCGCTACTCTAGCGGCAGTTGCTATTCACGCTGTTGCTAGAAAGGCTACCCGATGACCGTCACGCTGCGCCCGATCACCCGCGAGAACCTCCGCGAGTGCCTGCGGCTTCATGTTGCCCCTGATCAAGATGAGTTTGTCGCCTCCAACGCTGTCTCGCTGGCTCAGTGCTATGTCTTCAGCGACTGGCAGCCGCGCGCCATCTACGCCGACGACACCATGGTCGGCTTCCTGCTCTACGACCCCGCCGACGCAGACTCAGACGAGGCTGGCGCGGTCTGGATCCACCGCCTGATGATCGGTCAGCAGCACCAGGGCCAGGGCTACGGCCGCGCCGCGATGCAGGCCGCCCTCGCCGAGATTCGCGCCCGCCCCGACTGCCAGCGCATCAAGATTAGCTTCGTGCCCGCGAACACCGCCGCCGAGCGCCTCTACGCCAGCCTCGGCTTCGCCCGCACCGGCCGCATCCTCGATGAAGAGGTCGAGATGCTGCTTGAGGTCTAGGCGCTCCGGCGCTAACGCTCGATCCGCAGAAGCACCGCCAGCCTTTGGCGCGTGCTTTTTTTGGTTGATGGAGGCGCTGCGCGGTGGTTGATGCCGGTCAGCGCGGCGAGGGCCAGCGCGGGTGGTGGCCGCCACGCGGCGCGGGATTGCCCAGCGCCGTGTGCTGTTCTATGCGGATGGTGTGGTTGATGGAGGCGCTGCGCGGTGGTTGATGCCGGTCAGCGCGGCGTAGGCCGGCGCGGGTGGTGGCCGCCACGCGGCGCGAGATTGCCCAGCGCCGAGTGCTGTTCTATGCGGATGGTGTGGTTGATGGAGGCGCTGCGCGGTGGTTGATGCCGGTCAGCGCGGCGTAGGCCGGCGCG
>JABXJS010000221.1 GCA_013538855.1 Herpetosiphonaceae bacterium | reverse complement strand
CGGTTCCTTTCTTGGTTGGCACCACAAAGGATACCGCACGATTCGGCCGCCACACCGTTTACCCTGGCCCCAGGGAGTCCTGTGATCTACTGATACTGTTCAGCAGCTCTTGCCCATGGCAGCGGTCTTCATCGTTAAGATGCAGCGACGATGAGATGACACCAAGCAGCGTGCGCACATCATCGGCGGTTAGCGCTTGCTGCGAGCGCTCCATCCCGTGTATGCCTTGCATCATTGTCGCTGTTAGGCCCAGTGCTTGGCGCGCCACAGAGCGCAGCAGCGTGCGCTCTTCTCGCCGACTAAATCGGCTCCAACGCTGCTGTAGATCCTGACTCAAGAGTGTATTCAAACGCTCTTGGTGCGCAGGCACAAGCGGTTTCTCCCAGCACTCCAAGCATCCAGCCAGCAGCGATTTGTCCTGCCGATCCGGGGTCATATCAGCGCTCAGGCCTATCAGCACCGCTGGCCGAATGATGCCCTGCTCCATCTCGGCGTCGAGCACTGCGCACAGCGCCCAGCCCTCCCATCCTGGCGGAATATGTTGGTCAACAATAATTGCCACGTGCTGCGCTGGATGCGGCACGTCAGCCCGCAATTGCTGATAGATCAACGCCTGAGCCTCGGGGAGCGAAGCCGCGCCAAGCACAGCGTACTGGTTGAAGATCACTTTCGCCTGCAGTCGATGCCCTGGGTTGTCATCAACGATAATTACTGTGTTCATAGCACTCCACCTGCTGCTTACTGCATACCTTGGAGAAGACCATTGATCGCTAGGCAACCGATTGTAGCACGATCAGCCCTCGCATACATAGCGGAAGCCAACCTATGCGTATGCTTCAGCCGCAGCATGTTGACAGATATGCTACCACCTGTACAATATAAATGACCAAGGGTCATAAATTTAGAAACGAGGTGTGTATGGTTATTGTTGCTGGCACAGCGAAGGTTGAGATCGCGGACTGGGATGCGGCCATGGCGCACATCAGCCAGATGATTGCAGCGACAGAGGCCGAGCCTGAGTGCATCAGCTATCGCATGTACGTTGATCCGAATGACCGCAGCACGTTTTTCATCTTTGAGGAGTGGGCCTCGGAGGCCGGTTTAGCGCAGCACTTCCGCACAGAGCACATAGCCGCCTTCAGCGCCTTTCTGCAAAGCATCAAGGCCCAAATGCACATCAAGCGCTACAGCATTGATGCCGTGAGTGAGCTGTAGCTGGCAGAGCAGCGCCAGCAGCGTAAAGAAAGGAGCGGCTGATGACATGGCAGCGCGCCAACAAACCGCAGCAAAAGCTTGAGCGCCGCCAAGACCTGATCAAAACGGCATGGCAGCTGCTCCAGCAAACAAGCTATAGTGCGATTACCATGAGCAGTGTCGCACAACAGGCTGGCGTGGCCAAAGGCACCATCTACCGCTATTTTCTTAGCAAAGAGGCGCTGTTTCTAAGCGTGCAGGAGCAGCAGCTTGATCTGTGGTTTAACACGCTCGACCAGCAGCTGGCCGCCTTGCCGCACACCGATACCATCCAGCCGGTTACAGCAGTGATCTGGCGCTCAATCGAGCTGCACAGCACTATGCTCCAGGTGCTCAGCAGCACCCATCATATTGTGGAGCAAAGCAGTCGGCCAGCAGAGGTACTCCAGTTCAAGCGCTTTCTGCATCAGCGCGTGCAGCACACCGGCATGCTGCTTGAATCACACTTAAGCTGGCTCACACCAGGCAATGGTATCCAGCTGATGCTACAAATCTATGTCCTACTGATCGGATTTAGACAGCTGGCCGATCTGCCACCAGCCGCAGCCCAGGCGCTCGGCGATCCGCGCCTGGCTGCGCTGCGCCTCTCGCTGCGTGACAGCTTTCTCAGCACACTGGCGCTGATCCTAGCGGGCTGGCGCTACCCGGCTGTTTAAACGCACCAGGGCAGCTACGCACAAGCTGCCCAAAGCGTGCTACACTGGCCCCGCATCTAGTTCAAGGAGGCTCGTGTGGCTGAAACATATAACGAAGAGACCCAAGCCGGCGGCAGTCGTGTGCTCATGTTCGCCTACGGTGTGCTCGCGATCTCGGCGGGCGTGCGCGCGCTCTACCAAGTATTCACGAAATTGTCCGAGGCTCCGCTACCCTACCTGCTCACAACCGTCGCAGCGCTGATCTACGGCGTCGCCTGTATCGGCTTCGGGCGCAAATCCCCTGCCGCCTGGCGCATCACCCTCGCTGTTTGCTCGTTCGAGTTTCTCGGGGTGCTGAGCGTTGGCATCCTTACCTTGATCGAGCCAAGCTGGTTTCCCGATGCGACAGTCTGGAGCGACTTTGGCGTTGGCTACGGCTTCGCGCCGCTGCTGCTGCCGATCATCGGCGTCTGGTGGCTTAATCGTGCTCAGACTCGGGCGGCGTATGGCCTGCCGCCACGCCGCTCTCAGAGCTAAGCACCTGGGTCGCCGGGGAGCCTGTGTTGCGCACGCCAGCTCCCTGCGGCGACTGGCTCGCCGCCAGCGGTAGCCAAAGCGTAAACGTGCTGCCCTCGCCCACTGTCGAGCGCACATTCACTGAGCCACCATGCGCCTCAACAATCCAGCGCACAATCGCCAGCCCAATGCCTGCGCCGCCGCCTTTGCGCACCCGTGCCTTATCCGCACGATAAAAGCGCTCGAAAATATGCGGCAGATCCTCGCTTGCAATACCTTCACCTGTATCCGTAACCGACATAGCGGCTTCGCGGCCAATGCACTCTAGGTTCAGCGTCACGACGCCGCCATCTGGCGTATGTTGAACAGCGTTGTAGGTAAGATTAAGCAGCGCCTGCTTCAGCCGATCACGGTCGCCGATCACCGTTGCCTGATCTTCGCCACCGATCTGAAGCTTGACATGCTCGGCCAGCGGCCGAATCTCGCGGAACACCTCCAGCAGCAGGGTGTCTAGCTCAACCGGCTCTTTGCGAATCTGCACGCCGGCCTCGCTCTGGGCCAGCAGCAGCAGGTCGTTAACCAGGCGGGTCAGGCGGCCAACCTCGCGCTCAATATCAGTGAGCGACTCAGAGAGCAGCGCCGGGTTATGCAGCGCGCCACGCCGGAGCACCTCGATGTTCCCGCGCATCGCCGCCAGCGGTGTGCGCAGCTCATGCGACACATCAGCCGTTAGACGGCGCTGGGTGATAAACAGGGTCTCGAGCCGCAGCAGCAGATCGTTGATCACCGTGCCCAAACGGCCTAGCTCATCGTGTGAGTTGGAGATCGCCACCCGCCGCGACAGATCTTCGGCGCGCACAATCTGCTCAGCAATCTCGGAAATTTGATCGATCGGCTTAAGCGCGCGCCGCACAATTTGGTCAATGCCCACCGTTGATACGATCAGCATAATACCGCCAGAGACCAGCAGCACCAAGATCAGGGTGTCGAGCGCCCGATCAACTGTGCGCAGCGGCTGGCTGACCACCAGCACGCCCACGACCTCATTGTTGAAGGTGAGCGGTGAGACAACCTGCATCAAGCGTCCGCCACGCTTCAAGGGTATCTCAACCACCTGCATCTCACCATTGAGCGCCGCCCGCAGATCTTGTGAGCGCAAGTTGAGCGACTCGTCGGACATAAAGCCCTGCGACGACTGAACCAGCACGCCGGTGCTCTTGTAGACGGCAACCGAGATCGGCGAACCTTCGAACTCCTCCGCTGGCAGCTGCAGCAGCGAAATAATCGCCGAAGCATCGACAGAGCCATCGAACGGCATCGGCGCATTGCTATCGCGGTACTGCGCTTGAAAGCGCTGCGTAGCCCGCAGGAGATCGTTGCGCACGCCATTCAGGAGGATCGTGCGCTCGTAGGCATAAAGACCGACGCCAATCACCGATAAGCTCACGACCAGAAACAGCACTGAGAACAGCGTCAATCGTTGCCGTAGCGTCATGCATCACCTGTATGGTGCTCGCGCAAAATGTAGCCTGCGCCACGCACAGTGTGCAGCATGCGCTCTTCATCGTGCTCCTCGAGCTTCTGGCGCAGATAGCGCACATACACCTCGATGATATTCGACTCGCCGCCAAAATCGTAGCCCCACACGCGATCATAGATCACGTCGCGGGTGAGCACCTGGTTCGGATGGCGCATAAACAGCTCGAGCAGCTCGTACTCCTTGGCCGTAAGCTGAACCAGCCGCCCGCTGATCGTCACCTCACGCGAAGCCGTGTTCATCTCCAGCGGGCCAACTTGCAGCACAACTGGACCCTCGGCGCGCGATTGGTGGCGGCGCAGCAGGGCGCGAATACGCGCCAGCAGCTCCTCGAAGGCGAAGGGCTTGACCAGATAGTCATCGGCACCGCTCTCGAGACCGGCCACGCGATCCGGCACCGTCTCGCGGGCGGTCAGCATGATGATCGGCACCTCGCTGCCAGCTCGCAGACGACGGCAGACCTCCAGGCCGTCCATGCCAGGCAGCATCACATCGAGGATCACAAGATCCGGCGGGCGCTCGCGAGCGGCGGTGATCGCATTGGGACCATCGTAGGCCACCTCGGCAATATAGCCCTCGAAGGCGAGACCGCGCCGCAGGTAGCCAGCGATCTCTTTTTCATCCTCAACTATCAGAATGCGTTGACTCGGTTGACTCATAGCGGCTCCTCACATGTACGTTCCATCACTATAGCACACCTGAATTGCAGCCTCGCAGCGCTGTGATGCGGCCTCGATAAAGATTGCAGAATCTCCGACCTGCGTCTATAATATGCGCCGGGCCGGGGTGGCGGAATGGCAGACGCTGAGGTCTTAAAAATCTCTGACCAATACGGTCGTGTGGGTTCGAGTCCCATCCCCGGTACCACTTTTCCTCATCCTCGCAGCTACTCTACAATGGCAAACATTAAGTCTCCTTCAGCCACAACTGTACCATCGACTGTTGCTATGCCATGGCCTTTGCCGATGCGGCGGCGCAGTTTATCGAGCGTCACCTCCAGCCGCAGCGTATCGCCGGGCACCACTGGCTTCTTGAAGCGCATGCCGTCAATGCCAGCAAAGAAGGCCAGCTTGCCAGCATTTTCGGGCATGCGCAGCAGCGCCACCGCGCCAACCTGCGCCAGCGCCTCGACAATCAACACACCAGGCATCACTGGCCGCCCAGGGAAGTGGCCGACAAAAAACGGCTCGTTCATCGTGACATTCTTAAGCCCAACTGCCCGCACGCCATCCTCAACCTCAAGCACACGATCAACCAGCAGAAACGGCGGACGGTGCGGCAGGATGTTCAAAATGTCCTCGGTTGTTAGCATTGAGTACTCCTTAAAAAGTAGCTGTCAAAACCTCTCAATTCTCCGCCAGAGCCTAGCAACGAGCAGTGTAGCGCACCTGTCGCTGGAGGGCAACCGATTGACGCTGTATGCCTTTTGGGGTATGCTTACCAGTAATAAGTTTCACAATGTTTCACCAACCCGTTAAGATAAGGAAGTGCTATGGCGCACACAACCAGGCAGCTTTCTCTGCCGCCGCAGCTGGTGGCAGATCTTAAGGCGGTCGAAGATCAGATTCTCCGCCGCATTGACTCACAGTCGGCGCTGATCAACGCCGCTGGTCAGCATATTGTCAGCTCTGGCGGCAAGCGTCTGCGGGCGATGATCACCCTGCTTGCCGCTCAGCTTGGGTCGTACACACTCGCCAACACGCTTCATGCCGCAACTGCGGTTGAACTCATCCATGCGGCCAGCCTCGTGCACGACGATCTGATCGACGACGCTGATCGCCGCCGCGGCCATGTCACTGTGCACACCCAGTGGGATCAAGGCGTGGCGCTGATGGTTGGCGACTACTTATTCGCCTTGGCCGCAGGCGAGATGGCGCTCGCCCCCGATCCGCGCGTCATTCAGATTTTCTCGCAGGCGGTGATGACAATCTCTGAGTCCGAGCTGCATCCGGTGATGGTCACCACGCCTCTGGAAACGGCGCTTGCACAGTACTACGCTAAAATCGGCGGGAAAACGGCTGCGTTGTTCGAGGCCGCCGCTGCCGCTGGGATGGTCTGCGGCGGTGGCAGTGCCGAACACATCGAGGCGCTGCGCCTGTTTGGCTACGAGATCGGCCTAGCCTTCCAGATTATCGACGATGTACTTGATTTTATTAGCGATGAAGCCACACTTGGCAAGCCGGCCGGCAATGATCTGCGTGAGGGCACGATTACTCTGCCGCTGATCTACGCGGTCAGCACTGGCCGCGCTAATGGCCTGGCGAACCTGCTTGATGCGCCAGCACTCACCGAGGATCAAATCACCCATGCACTGCTGCAGGTCGAGCAGCTTGGTGGCATCGACCGCTCGCTGGCCGAGGCGCGCACACTGGTCCAGCAGGGTCTAGCACGCCTGGATATATTTCCCGCCTCGCTAACCAAAGAGGTGCTGACAGATATCACCACCTATGTGATCGAGCGTCACTTTTAGCTCGCAGCCGCAGCCGATCAAACGTGTCCGCACGAGCGGGCGCGTTTTTTGCTTTAACAATATCCGCTATAATCGGCGCACAGCTATGCAGGAGGTGCTTGATGACTCAGCTCATTCAAAATCGCTATCGGCTTGATCAGCGCATCGGTGCTGGCGGCATGGCCGAGGTGTATGCTGGTTTTGATCGCCAGCTCGATCGTCCGGTGGCGATCAAGATTTTGCATACCCAGCTGCAAACTGACGCACACGCTGTCGAGCAATTTCAGCATGAGGCGCGGCGCGCCGCCAGCTTCAGCCATCAGCACATCGCCCAAGTCTACGATGTAGGCCACGATCCACAGCGCGGCCCGTTTTATGTGCAGGAACTTATCGGCGGCCATAATCTCGATGAGCTGCTGCCGGTTGCAGCACCGCAAGCGCTGCTGTGGCTTGAGCAGATCGCAGCTGCTGTCGCTGCCATCCACGCGCAGGGGCTGGTGCACTGCGATATCAAGCCACAGAATATCCGCATCACCGCAGATAATAGCGCCGTGCTGCTCGACTTCGGCATCGCCCAGCCAGCAGGAACAGCCAGCGGCGGCGCGATCTATGGCACGCCACACTATCTTGCGCCCGAGCGCGCGCAAGGAGCGGCGATCAGCACCAGCGCCGATGTGTATGCCTTAGGCATCTTGCTCTATGTTATGTTGACTGGTGCTGTACCGATTGATGGTGCTACGCCAGCCGAAATCCTACGCGGCCATATGCAGCAGGGCGTGCCAGCGCTGCGCGCACAGCTGCCGGGCCAAGCGCAAGCGATCGAGGCGCTGATCGCACGTGCGACCGAGCGTGATCCAGCGCAGCGCATTAGCAGCGTGCACGCGCTCATTGAGAGCATCCAGGCCATCACCACAGCCGCCCAACAACACACGCAAGTGATCGCCACCCTGCCAAAACACGCCACCATCTCTTTTCACAATCAGACGACGCAGCAAGTCAAGCCCGCCCAGCCAGCCGCGCCAGCGCGCCCGGACAACAAAGCCGCCGCGATCCCGCCGCTGCCGCCGCCGCCAGCCGCCACCGTGATCGAAGCACAGCATGCCGCCGCCGCAGCGCCACCATCGATCCCCGCCGCAGCGCCACAGCTGCCAGCCGCATCGTCGCAGCTGCGCAAGCGCCGCTGGCTACCGCAGCTAGCTGTCGCGCTTATGGCGTTGATCGTGCTCGGACTCATGCTGATAAAGCTGCTGCCAAGCGCAGCAAGCTCGGCTGTGGTTAGCCCAACGCCAACCACAGTGAACACGGCGCTGCAAACGCCAGCGCTGCTTGGACTGAACATCGCGGATGCACAGCAACTCGCCGCCAGCCAGGGCCTGCAGGTCACAGTGGTCGATGAAGTGGCCAGCAGCGCTCCAGCCGGCCAGATCATCGCCCAAGACCCGCAGCCGCAAGCGCCAATCGACCAAGATATTCCCATCAGCGTCCATGTGAGCCTTGGCCCCGGCGCGGCCCAGCCAGCACCAGATGGGGAGAGCAGCCCCGGCGCAGCCCAGCCAGCACCAGATGGCGGCAAAGGCCGTGATAAAGGCAGCGACAAAGGCAAGGGCAACGATAAAGGGAACGGGAAGGGGAAAGATAAGTAGATGGCGCATGAGCGCGCCAACGATTGTATGCTACACTGACTGCACAATCGTGCTCAGGTAGCCTTCAACACACAGCCAAAAACAGGCTATAATCCACCAACATTGCAAATGATATAGGAGTATACTATGGATGCAGAGAAGCTCGCCTACTTCAAATCACGGCTGCTCACCATGCAGCAAAACCTCAACAGCGAAATTCAGAATCTGCGCGATGCGACTGATGAACTGAATCAAGACAGCGACTTCGGCGTCAGCAACCATCTGGCCGACGACGCGACCGACATCTACGAGCGCGAGAAGAATCTCGCACTCATTGAAGATCGCGAACAGCTGTTGCTTCAAGTTGAAGAGGCCTTAGAGCGCGTCGAAAACGGTACCTACGGCATCTGCCTCAAAACCGGCAAGCCGATCGCGCTTGAGCGCCTAGAGGTGCTGCCCTACGCCGCCTACTCAGTCGAGGCTCAAAATAAATAATGGAAGAGGAGGCAACAGCAGCGGTGTCCGATGTTCTAAACTTTACTGTCGACCATCACTATGAACATCAGCGTCTCGACCGCTTTCTGGCTCAACAGTTACCAGATCTATCGCGAACCTACATCAAGCAGCTGATTGATGACGCCCACGTCACCGTCAATGGGCGCGAGCACAAGGCCAGCTATGCCGTTCAGGCCGGCGACAGCATCGTTGTGGTGCGCCCACTGGCCCGGCCGACCGATATTGTGGCCGAGGATATTCCCCTAGATGTTGTCTATGAAGATGCTGATGTCGTGTTGATCAATAAAGCTGCCGGCATGGTGGTGCATCCTGCGCCTGGCCATGCGAGCGGAACGCTGGTAAATGCGCTGATCTACCGCTACCCTGATCTTAGCACAAGTGGCGATCTACGGCCCGGCATCGTCCATCGTCTCGATAAAGACACATCGGGACTCATTGTTGTGGCCAAGAACGATACAGCGCGCGCCTACCTCATCAGCCAGCAGCAGCAGCGCATGATGACCAAGCGCTACCTGGCGCTCGTTCATGGCCACTGGCGCGATCCACTGGGCGCAATCGAAGCGCCAATCGCCCGCCACCCCACCAATCGCATGCGCATGGCCGTGGTCGCCAATGGGCGCTATGCCTACACATCGTACCGCGTGCTGGAAGAGCTAGGGCCGTACTCGCTGGTCGAGGCCACGCTCGCCACCGGTCGCACACATCAGATTCGTGTGCACATGGCCTATAAAAATCGCCCAGTCGTCGGCGATCAGCTGTATGGGCCGCGCAAGCCAAAGGAGACGTTTGGGCTACAGCGCCAGTTTCTGCACGCCTATCAGCTTGGCTTCCGACTACCCAGCGATCAGCAGTGGCACGGCTGGCAAACAGCGCTCCCGCCAGAGCTAGAGGCTGTGCTTGAGCTGCTGCGCAAGCGCCATGGCAGCATCGTCATCAACAGCCCCCTGCCATGTGAGCCACCGACAAGCAGCGACTGGAGCGACGACAGCGACGAGTTTGAAGGATGAAGCAGCCGCCCTGGTGGTCAGTCAGTGCTAGCACCCTGCTGGTTGGATTAACCTCGCTGGTTGGTGCAGCCGCTTTGCTGTACCCATTCGCCCTGGCCAACGTCGCCGCCACCACCGGCCACGCCGCTGATGCGCCTGTGCTCATGCTCATCCTGATGCCACTGCTCTTGGGCGTGATCTTAGCCGACCTCGCAACCAATCAGATCAACGCCCGCGTTGTGGCCGCACTCGGCATGCTCGTGGCGATCAACGCAATTCTGCGCCTGCCAGCCGGGCCTGGCGATAGCCCGACATTTTTCTTTCTCGTGATGATCGTTGGCTATGCCTATGGCGGGCGCTTCGGCTTCTTGCTCGGCGCACTCAGCCTGCTGGTCTCGGCGCTGCTAACAGCTGGCATCGGGCCATGGATGCCATTTCAGATGCTCACGATGGGCTGGATGGGCCTTGGCGCTGGCGGGCTACAGTACGTGCGGCGCTGGCTTGGCTGGCCAGCAGGTGGGCGCGGCGAGATTCTGCTGCTGGTCATCTATGGCTGGCTGTGGGGGTTTCTGTTCGGGGCGGTGATGAACTTAACGTTTTGGCCGTTTGCCAGCGGTGACAGCGCGCTGGCCTGGCAGCCGGGCCTTGGGCTTGGTGCAACGCTGCGGCGCTATTGGGCCTTTTATCTGCTGACCTCGCTTGGATGGGACGCCACGCGTGCGCTGTTCAACGCGCTGCTTATCGTAGCCTTCGGACGTCCCATCCTCCAAGTTCTGCGCCGCTTAGGGCTACGCCTGCACTGGCGCGAAGTGCCGCAGCTTAGCGCAGACCGCGCGTCATCCACCACAGACCTAGCGCCAACAGAGCGCTGAACACCACAATAATCAAAAAGATCCAGCCGAGCGCGAGGCCGCCAGCCTGCGCCTGTGCATCAAGCGTCGTGTTGAACTGATCAGGCTGTTCGGGCACCAGCTTGTGTGTTCCTGGCGAGGATGACCCGCTTGGCGTGATCACCTCAGCCTGATTCAGATATACATCTTCTGGCAATTGGATATAGGCAGCACTGTCGGAGTACGATTCTGTATCCGGCTGGAGCCGCAGCGAATCACTAGGTCCAGCATCGCCAGCAGCCTCTGGCAGCGCGGTCTCCAGCGGCTCCGGATTCGTGGCGAGGGCCAACTGCGGCGTTGCTGTTGCCTCGAAGGCTGGCTCTCCGGTCGGCTCAAGCGCCGGAGCCTCGGTTGGGGCCTCCGCTGCTTGCTCTAAGACAAAGCTTTGGGTCGGGAATGTGCTCGCAGCGGGCGGGGCTGCGCCAGCGGGATCGGCAGCTGGACCCGAGGCTGCGGCCATGCCGCCAGAGGCTGTTGACATTGCGTCAGTTGCGGCCATCGGTGCCATCTCACTGCTAGCGTTATCAGCGCTCTGGCTGGCGGCCTGTGGCGCTTGGGCTAGATCGCTGGCGCTGTCACCCAGCACCCAGTTGAAGCTCAACGCCGCAACAAGCACGAGCATGCCCACAAGACTCGCCCAGCGGAGCGCCATACCGCCCCAGCGTCGACGGCGACCATAGACTGCCGGATCAAGCGCGAACGAGCGTGGCGGCTCTAGCGGCGGCAGATCGCGCAGCAGTGAGATTGTCTGCTGTAGCTCGGCCTGCTCAGCGCGCAGCTGCGGATCAGCAGCCAAGGCTGCCTCCAGCTTGGCCTGCTCTTCAGGCGTCAGACGGCCATCGAGGCTCGCAGACAATTGTTCCATTTCGTGATCAGCAAAGTTCATGGTATGTCCGTTCGTTGTTGAGTCTGTGTTAAGAACGATACTGCGAGGGTAAAAGTTCCCGCTCTTTGAGGTAGTCGCGTAGTTTGCTACGCGCCCGGCTCAGGCGAGACTTGACCGTGCCCAGCTGCGTGTCGGTCGCTGTCGCGATCTCATCGTAGGAGTAGCCTTGAATATCGCTCATGATCAACACCACCCGCTGATCGGGCGGCAGCGTCATCAGGCCAGCCTGGATCTGCTCGCCAAGCTCGCGCATCAGCATTTGACTGTCTAGATCAGGATCAGCGCTGGCAAACTCACGGGGTGGGGCGTCGTCCTGCGGCTGTGTCAGCTGATCTAGCGAGGTAGACGGACGGCGTTGCCGCGAGCGCAGCACATCGTAGCACGCGTTTGTGGCAATCCGCAGCACCCACGCGCTAAACGAGCCATCGCGAAACCGCCGTAGCGCCTTATAGGCCGAGATAAACGTCTCCTGCGTCACATCGGCAGCGCTATCGCGATCCCCGAGCATGCGACAGGCCAGCGTATACACGCGCCCCTCATACATGCGCACGAGTTGATTAAAAGATTCTATATCGCCTTTTTTGCTTGCGGCGACGAGTTCTCGCTCGAACTCCGTCATGGCGTCCTTCTTTCGACCTTGATACCGTTTGCGCGGCTATTGTACCAAATGTTGCTCGATGCGCTTATCGTCGGCCTAGGCGCTTAGGCTCTCGATATCTCGTCGGCGTCATCGCTATCGTCGGGGCCGAGCGGCTTCTGCAGGAGCGTCAGGAATGCCTGCGCCGCTTGCGTCACATGGCGATCACGATGGTAGACAACGTTGTAGACGCGCGTTGTTGGTGGCCCATCGAGCGCGATCTGCCTGAGCCGACCAGAGCGCACCTCGCGGCGCACGACCATCGCTGGCACCAGCGCCACGCCTAAGCCCACCTCGACCGAGCGCTTGATCGCCTCCAGGTTGCCGAGCGTAACCGTCTGCTTAGGCGTCACATGCGCCGCCTCGAGCAGGGCCACGGTGGCCGCCTGGAGCGCGGAGCCGGTCTCGCGGATCAGCAGGCGGCGCGAACCTAGCTCGCGCAGCGTCACTCGTTGGCGTCCGGCCCACTCGTCATCGGGCGCGGCAACCACCACCAGCTCTGTCTGCAGAAACGGCACAATTTTGAGCTGCGGGTAGTCTAGCGGCGAGCCAACCAGCGCCAGCTCTATCTCGCCTGCAACAACCTGGGCAATTAACTGCTCGGTGTTGCCTGTCACAATCTGCACCTCAAACGCTGGATGCTCCCAGCCGAAGCGCTGCAGCAGATCGGGCAGCACATAGGTTGCCAGCGTATTGCCGACCCCAAGCAGCAGCGTGCGCTCGTGCAGACCGGCGGCCGCGCGCACGGCCTGCTCGGCCAGCCGCTCCAGCGTCAGTATCTGCTCGGCAGGCTCTAGCAGCGCTCGGCCAGCTGGCGTCAGCTCAATACCGCGGCCAAGCCGCTCAAAGAGCTGCACACCTAGCTCGCGCTCAAGCGTCTGGATCTGCTGACTGACCGTAGGCTGAGTTAGATCGAGCTGCTCGGCGGCGCGGGTGAAGTTGCGCGCCCGCGCTGCGGCGACAAACATGCGCAGTTTTTGTAGATCGAGCATAGCATCTCCTGCTTCTAAAACGGATTGCCCCTGCCATCAACGAATACTTGTCGTACAATGATAACCGGAACCACTCATGAAGGAGGTATATCTTATGGCCGAGCAATCCATTGCAGCACAGTCAGGAACGTTCAAGATCGGCGGCGATCTCCCGGTCTACCGGCTGGGCTTCGGTGCGATGCGCATCACCGGCCCCGGCATCTGGGGCGAGCCACACAACCCGGCTGAGGCCATTGCGGTGCTCAAGCGCGCCCTAGAGCTAGGCATCAACTTTATTGACACCGCCGACTCCTACGGCCCCGAGGTCAGCGAGCGCCTGATCGCCGAGGCGCTGCATCCCTACCCTGATGGGCTGGTCATCGCCACCAAAGGTGGCCTGATGCGCGGCGGCCCCAACAACTGGTATCCCAATGGCAAGCCCGAGCACCTGCGCACGGCCCTGGAGGGCAGCCTCAAGCGCCTCAAGCTCGACTGCATCGACCTCTACCAGCTGCACCGCATCGACCCCGACGTGCCCGCCGCAGAGTCACTGGGCGTGCTTGCCGACATGCAAAAAGAGGGCAAGATTCGCCACATCGGCCTGAGCGAGGTCAACGCCGACCAGCTGCGCATGGCGCAGAAAATTGTGCCGATCGTCACGGTCCAGAATCGCTATAACCTCACCGATCGCGAGTGGGAGAGCATGGTTGACCTCTGCGAGCAGGAGAACATCGGCTTTATTCCCTGGTTCCCGCTCGCCACTGGCGATCTTGCGAAGCCGGGCAGCGTGCTGGCCGAGATGGCCAAGCGGCTCGACGCCCAGCCATCACAGCTTGCGCTCGCATGGCTCCTGCGCCGCTCCAAGACGATGCTGCCCATCCCCGGCACTTCTAGCGTTGCGCATCTCGAAGATAACACCCACGCCGCCAGCATCCAGCTCAGCGACGACGACTACGCAGCACTCAGCGCCCTCCAGGCATAGCCGCTGTACGCAACGGGGCAGATCGCATGATCTGCCCCATGCCACATTTTCAGCCATAGGAGCCGGTATGCAAACTGAATCATACGATGTGGTTATTGTCGGAGCAGGCCAGGCTGGGCCGTCGCTGGCGCAGGCGTTCGCCCAAGCTGGCCGCCGCACCGCCATCGTCGAGCGCGAGCACGTTGGCGGCACCTGCATCAACGAGGGCTGCACGCCCACCAAAACAATGGTCGCCAGCGCCCGCGTCGCCTATCTTGCCCGCCGCGCCGCCGACTATGGCGTACAGACCGGCCCAATCAGCGTCGATATGGCCGCCGTGCGCCAGCGCAAGCGTGCGATTGTCGATTCGTGGCGCGCAGGCGGCACACAGCGCCTAGAGCAGGCGGACAACCTCGATCTGCTCATGGGCACAGCGCGCTTCAGCGCACCACATACCTTGCACATCACCCTCAACGCTGGCGGCGAGCAGCAGCTCACCGCACCAACGATTATCCTCAATGCTGGCGCGCATCCAAGCACACCAGCGCTTGCTGGAATTGAGCAGGTTGCGTACCTTAACTCAACATCGATCATGGAGCTGGATACTGTGCCTGAGCACTTGCTCGTCATCGGCGGCGGGTACATTGGGCTAGAGTTTGCGCAGATGTTTCGGCGCTTCGGCAGCCAGGTAACAGTTATCCAGCGCAGCGACCAGCTGCTTGGTCGCGAAGATGCCGATATTGCGCAAGCGGTCGCAGACATTCTAGAGGCAGATGGAATCCGCGTGTTGCTCAACACTGCGCCTGTCAGCGTCAGTCAATCCGCCGCTGGCGCTGTCGAGCTACAGGTGCGCAGCCACAGCGGCGACGAGACACTGCGCGGCAGCCACCTGCTGGTCGCCACCGGGCGCACGCCAAACAGCGCCGCGCTCAACCTTAGCGCGGCCGGTGTCACGACCGACAGCCGCGGCTTTATTCAGGTCGATGAGCGCTTGGCCACCAACGTGCCCGGCATCTACGCCGCTGGCGACATCAAGGGCGGCCCGGCCTTCACGCACATCGCCTACGACGACTTTCGCATCCTCAAGGCCAATCTGCTCGACGGCGCGACGGCCACGACCAGCCAGCGCCGCGTGCCCTACACGGTCTTTATTGATCCGCAGCTCGGTCGCGTTGGACTGACCGAAACCGAGGCCCGCGCACAGGGTCTCGATGTGCGCGTGGCCAAGCTGCCCATGAGCTCTGTCGCCCGTGCGCTGGAGATGGATGAGCCGCGCGGCTTGATGAAGGCGATCGTCGCTGCCGACAGCGATCAGATTCTGGGCTGCGCGATTCTGGGCATCGAGGGCGGCGAGCTGATGAGCGCGCTGCAGATCGCGATGCTTGGTAGCGTGCCCTACACCGCCCTGCGCGATGGCGTCTTCGCCCACCCAACCCTCAGCGAGGCGTTCAACAATCTCTTTGGCCAGCTTGAGGCTAGCCAATGACCATAGCCGGACTGACCTATCGCCAAGATTACATCGATCCAGCGCACGCCGCTGCGCTGCTGCACTTCATCGACGCGCAGCCGTGGCGTGGCGACCTGACGCGGCGTACTCAGCACTACGGCTATGTCTACGACTACCGTGCACGTCGCGTCGATCCAAGCATGTATATCGGCCCGCTGCCAACCTTGCTGCAAACGCTGAGCGCGCAGCTGCATGCCGACAAGCTGCTGCCGCTGCCGCCAGATCAGGCGATCATCAACGAGTATTTGCCTGGACAAGGCATCGCCGACCACATCGACTGCGCGCCATGCTTTGGCGCTGTCGTGGCCAGCCTAACGCTTGGCAGTGCTGTGGTGATGGACTTCAAGCAGGCGGGCAAGCACGAGCAGCTGCTGCTAGAGCCGCAAAGCCTGCTGGTGCTCGCTGGCAGCGCGCGCTATGACTGGACGCATGGCATCGCCAAGCGCAAGCGCGACACGTATGCAGGGCAGGTTTTCCAGCGCAGTCGGCGTGTATCGGTCACTTTTCGCACAGTCACTCTCGAAGCATAAGGAGCACTCTATGCCAGCACCAACCCGCGAGCGCGAACGACTACTGAGCAATGGCGCTGCTTGGCGGCGCTGGGGGCCGTATCTCAGCGAGCGCGCCTGGGGCACTGTGCGCGAGGACTATAGCGCCGATGGCAATGCGTGGGCCTACTTCCCCCACGATATGGCGCGCTCGCGGGCCTATCGCTGGAATGAGGACGGCCTCGCTGGCATCTCCGATGATAAAGGCCATATGTGCTTCGCCCTGGCGCTCTGGAACGAGCGCGATCCCATCCTCAAGGAGCGCCTGTTTGGCCTGACCAACCAGCAGGGCAACCACGGCGAGGATGTCAAAGAGTACTACTACTACCTCGACTCGTCACCAACCCACAGCTGGCTCCAGATGCTCTACAAGTATCCGCAGCAGGCCTACCCCTACGCCGAGCTGGTCGAGCAAAACCGTGAGCGCGGACGGCACGCTGGCGAGTACGAGCTGATCGATACTGGCGTTTTCGATGCGAACCGCTATTGGGATGTGTTTGTTGAGTATGCCAAAGCCGACACTGACGATATCCTCATTCAGATTCGGGCGATCAACCGCGGCCCTGATGTGGCCACGCTGCACCTGCTGCCTACGCTCTGGTTTCGCAATGTATGGAGCTGGGGCTACGCCTGCAAGAAGCCCCAGCTTAGCGCCGTCGATCCACAGACGATCCGCGCCGAGCACGCCACCCTTGGCACCTATCTGCTGCACGCCGATAGTCCCGACCAGTGGCTCTGGACCGAGAACGACACCAACGTCGAGCGACTGTTTCACGCCCCCAACCAGCAGCCCTTTGTCAAAGATGCGTTTCATCGCTACATCATCGAGCGCGATGCTGACGCGGTGAACCCAAACGGCTATGGCACCAAGGCGGCGGCCTACTTTGTGCGCACCGCCGATCCTGGCGCGACGATCACGCTGCACCTGCGCCTCCGAGCCGTCAAGCTGGAGGCCGAGAATCAGTTTGATCCCTGGCCCAACTTTGCTGTGCTGCTGGCTGAGCGCAAAAACGACACCGATGAGTTTTATGCCCATCTCCAACCAGCCACACTCACCGCCGAGCAGCGCATGATCCAGCGCCAAGCGCTCGCTGGGCTGCTCTGGAACAAGCAATTTTACTACTATGTTGTCGAACAGTGGCTCAGCGGCGACCCTGGTCAGCCTAAGCCACCTGCTAGCCGCCTGCACGGCCGCAACTGGGAGTGGCGTCAGCTCTACAATGAGCGTGTTATGTCAATGCCAGACAAGTGGGAGTATCCCTGGTATGCCGCGTGGGACTTGGCCTTCCACTGCCTGCCGCTGGCGCTCGTTGACCCCGACTTTGCCAAAAGCCAGCTGGACCTGCTGACCCGCGAGTGGTATCAGCACCCCAACGGTCAGCTGCCCGCCTACGAGTGGAACTTCAACGATGTAAACCCGCCGGTGATCGCCTGGGCCACCTGGCGCATCTACAAAATCGAGGAGAAGCACTACGGCATCACTGATCGCGCCTTCCTAGAGCGTGTATTCCACAAGCTGCTGATCTACTTCACCTGGTGGGTCAACCGCAAAGACGAAGAGGGCAACAACGTATTCCAGGGCGGCTTTTTGGGCCTTGACAATATCGGCGTCTTTGATCGCAGCGCCGAGCTGCCCACCGGCGGCCATATCGAGCAGAGCGACGGCACCAGCTGGATGGCCATGTTCTCGCTGAACATGATGACCATCGCCCTGGAGCTAGCCACCACAAACCTGGTGTATGAGGACATCGCCACCAAGTTCTTTGAGCACTTCCTGTTTATCGCCGCTGCCATGAACAATCTCGGCGACGAGGGCATCGGCCTCTGGGATGCCGAGGACGAGTTCTACTACGATGTGCTGCACCTCTCGAAGACCGACTTCGTGATGCTCAAGGTGCGCTCGCTCGTTGGCCTCATCCCGCTATTTGCTGTTGAGACTGTCGAGCCAGCAACGCTAGAGCGCGTGCCTGGCTTCGCCGAGCGCATGCAGTGGATGCTCGATAATCGCCCCGACCTCGCGAGCCTCGTCTCGCGCTGGCATGAGCCTGGCGTTGGTGAGCGGCGGCTGCTCTCGCTGGTGCGTGGGCACCGCCTGAAATGCCTGCTGCGGCGCGCGCTCGATGTTAACGAGTTCCTTAGCCCCTATGGTATCCGCTCGCTCAGCAAGGCGCATCAGCATGACCCCTACATCCTGCACCTTGATCACACCCAGTATGCGGTGGCCTACGAGCCTGGCGAGTCGCAGACTGGCGTGTTTGGCGGCAACTCCAACTGGCGCGGCCCGATCTGGTTCCCCATCAACTATCTACTGATCGAGTCATTGCAGCGCTTCCACCACTACTTCGGCGACGATTTTCTGGTCGAGCATCCGACTGGCTCTGGCGACTTCCACACGCTCAGCAGCATCGCCGACGACCTATCGCTGCGCCTGGCCAGCCTGTTCACGCGCAACGAGCAGGGCCGCCGCCCGGTCTTTGGAGACGATCAGCGCTTCCAGCACGATCCGTTCTGGAATGACTATATGTTGTTCTATGAGTACTTTCATGGCGAAACTGGGGCCGGGCTAGGAGCCAGCCACCAGAGCGGCTGGACAAGCTTGGTCGCCAAGCTGATCCAGCAGCAGGGCGAGCGCGTCGTCCGCGAGCACGCCGACCACCGGCTGCACATCAGCGACGACTAGAGAACCATAAGCTTCTACAGCATTAGTAGACACACCACTCCCCGCGCCTGTGGAGTGGTGTGTCTACGCCTTCAGCACACCACTGCCTTAGAATTGCACAATGCACATAGGCCGCGATTAATCGAGTACTGGCCCAACAACTACGTGTTAAACATGCTTGATCTGAAAAAGATCGTAGCATACTATAGAGACACGTACAGCTATAAAGTTATTAGTCATAACAGCTGAAAAATAACGGTAATCCGATACTTTTATTACCTATGTATAGTTTAACCGCATATACGGATACCACCATTACAACATAACGCCTTTGCTGACATCAATTCACTCTGTATATTTCACATGCCGGGTGCAGGGTGGTCGCGGGACTGTGCTCCACCCACCCATTTAAGAGCTAGGCGCAGCGTAAAATGGTCGAAGAGCGTTGGTAATTGAGCGTTGTACTTCAAAGAGTATATTGATACAGCAGCAGAGGAGCAAAATCATGGCATCAGCTCTATCAATTCAGCTCCTTGGTTCATTCCAAGTCCATATCGATGGGCGACCGCTTGATGAAACGGAGTGGAATCTTCGCAAAGCACAGCACTTACTAAAACTGTTAGCATTGGCGCCCAATCAGCGCCTTCATCGTGAGCAGATTATTGAGCTGCTTTGGCCGGAGAGTTCGGCCCAATCCACGTCTAATAGCCTACGGCAAACAGTGTATGTTTTGCGGCGCACACTTGCCCAATATAGCGGGGGCAAGACAGATTTTGTGAGCACTACGGCAGGGTGGATTACGCTTGTTCCGAGCACACCAGCGAGAATTGACGTTAACCTATTCCGTCAAGCGGCACAGCATGCGCGCCAGCAGCAGACCGTGCATAGCTACCAGCACGCCATTAATCTTTATGCTGGCGAGCTACTGCCTGAAGATCGCTATGAAGAGTGGACTCATGTACCACGCAAAGAGCTGCATGATGTGTACATGCAGCTGCTGCTTGAACTAGCGATGCTGCAAGAGCGCCAAGGAGCAGCCAGAGCCGCGATAGAAACGCTCAAACAGCTCATAAGCGTTGACCCGCTGCACGAAGAAGCACACATCAAACTTATTCAACTCTATGCAGCGATTGGGCAGCGGACGCAGGCACTAAGACAGTATGAACAACTCCATACCACCCTTCAACACGAGCTAGGTCTTCTGCCGAACGAACATGCCCAACAGCTCTACAACGATATTGTTGTTGGAACAGCTCAACCAGGCAGCGGAGCGTTGGCTACGCCAGCTAATCCGCAGAGCAATCTACCGGCACCCCTGACAAGTTTTATTGGGCGGCAAAACGATATAGATCAGATTAAGCAGCTTCTGCAAACCACACGCCTGTTAACGCTGGTGGGGCCAGGCGGCACCGGCAAAACGCGCCTAGCGCTACAGGTGGCAGCACATATTGTGCACAAGTATGCCCATGGAGTGTGGATGATTGAGCTTGGTGGCATCAGCAATCCAGAGATTATTCCCCATGCGATCGCAGCCACCTTGAGCATGACTGAAACAGCGCACCGTGCGCTGCCAGAGATGATCGCGCACTACATCGGTAGTCGCGAGCTACTGCTCGTTTTAGATAACTGTGAGCACCTGCTTGAGGCATGTGCAACAATTCTCACTCAGCTGCTCCAACGCTGTCCAAATCTGACAGCCTTATGTACAAGTCGCGAGCCACTCAGCATTCACGGGGAGATCCTTTGGCGTGTGCCTCCGCTCTCGCTGCCTCAGCCATCAAACGCATTAGCACCTGACGACCTGCTGGCCTACGAGGCGATAGCGCTATTTGTCGAGCGTGGGCGGGCCAATGAGCCACGGTTCACCATAAACAACCATAATGCAAGCCTCATCGAGCAAATTTGTCGGCAACTCGACGGCCTGCCCCTAGCGATCGAACTGGCTGCTGCGCACGTTGGCATGCTCGCCGTCGAAGACATTGCAGCGCATCTCAATAATCACTACCAGATCCTATACAATCGCCACCGCAATGCACCACAGCGCCATCAAACTCTCACAGCAATTGTCGAATGGAGCTATGAGTCGCTTGACTCGACAGCTCAGCGCTTCTTCAATACTATGGCTATCTTTGCTAATGGTTGGACGCTAGAGGCCGCAACGACGGTCAGTACAGCAGCCCATATCGATGCCAGCCGCGTACTTCAACTTACATCTACCCTCATCCAAAAATCGCTGATTGTGTTAGAGGGCGGGGTCAATGGCCCAGCCCGCTACCGTATGCTCGAGACACTGCGCCACTACGGCCAACAAAATCTACAGCAAACAGAGCTAGCCGAGTGCGTGGGACGCAGGCATGCTGAGTACTATCTTTCATTGGCTGAAGGATCGAAAGACATTTTCTGGGGCTATCAGCAGGGGCAGTGGTTTCGTCAACTGGAGCGTGAACATGACAATGTGATGGCGGCTCTGCGCTTCTTTGATGAGGCTGGCGATACGGAGCTAGAGCTACGCTTCTGCAGCGCACTCTGGCACTTCTGGCTGGCTTGCGGCTATCTCCAAGAGGGGCAGCGCTGGCTCGAAGCAGCCCTGGCGCGCTCCGCAGGCACCAGCTTGGCTGTGCGCGCCAAAGCACTTAATTCGCTTGGCTCCCTTGAGCGCAACCAGGGCAACTTAGAGCGCGCCGCGCAACTGTTTGAAGAGAGTCACCAGCTCTACACCGAGATCGGGCACAAGCCTGGTCTTGCCCGCGTGCATCTGCACCTAGGCAATGCAGCTGGCGACTTGGGCGACTATCACAGCGCCCGCAGACACTATCAAATATCGCTTGAGCTATGGCAGCAGCTAGGAACAACCTGGGGCATCGGGCTGCTGTTCTACAACCTGGCCACAGTTGCCCGCGACACTGGCGACTATGCGGAGTCAATTGCGCTCACCGAGCAAAGCCGCGAGCAGTTTCGGCTGCTCGATGACCACTGGGGTGAGGCAATCTGCTGCTTTAATTTGGGCAAAGTAGCCCACCTTCAGCACAACCTCGCCGCAGCAACCACATATATTCAAACCAGCTTACGCTTACGTCAACAGATGGGCGTGCGCCAAGGGCTTGCGCCATGCTTCGAGGTGCTGGCAGCAATCTGCCTTGAACAACAAGCGTTGCAGCAAACAGTGCTCCTCTTGGGAGCCGCCGCAATGCTGCGCAATATCACGGGCGCGGCTATTCTCCCTGATGAGCAGGACACGCACGATCAGCGCATCGCTTCTATTCGGGAGCAGGTTGCGCCAGCCGAATTTGCCGAGCTATGGAACCAAGGTTGGAAGATGAGTATCAGTAGATCACAGGATTGGCTCGGGTGGCGTGTAGGGTCGGTACGGTGCGAGCGGGATAGCCCGAACCATGCCGTAGATGGCCGTTACGGCAT
>JABXJS010000220.1 GCA_013538855.1 Herpetosiphonaceae bacterium | reverse complement strand
GGTTCCTTTCTTGGTTGGCACCACAAAGGATACCGCACGATTCGGCCGCCACACCGTTTACCCTGGCCCCAGGGAGTCCTGTGATCTACTGATACTGGCAGATACTGGCGCTAGTATGTCATCTGTACGCGCCGCTCAGCAGCAGCATACGACCGATTGCTGCTCCATCGCCAGCCGGATTTACTCGCTGCGCATGGTGGGAATGCTGGCTGGCGGGAAGGCAACCAGGCTGATCAGCCAGCCCATGCTGCCACAGATCAGGCTTAATCCTAGCCACATATGGATGCTCCAGACTAGTCCAGCGGTCATACGTAGCGAGAGCAGAAACGTCAGCGTGAGCAGCGCCGGTGTGCAGAAGCTGAACCAGCGCCACACACGTAGCCGGTGCAGCGAAGGTCGCAGCCGCCAGATAAAGCCGTCGAGCAGCAAGGTTGCGCCGAAGAACGCCGCCTGCGTTGGCCAAAACGCATGCGCCGAGCGCCAGCGCTCCAGCAGCACTAGCGTTGAGGCTAGGCCCCAGAAAAGCGTCACGCTGCCTGCTGGTAGCTCCCACGAGCGCGCCAGCAGCGTCAGGATGAGCATCAGCACCAGCATCGGCACAAGGATGCTGGTGATGCCCTGAATATCAGCCAGCAGACCATAGCGCTGGTAGGTCTGGCGGTTGGTTAGCAGCTGTGGCCATGTGTATGGGCTCACATAGATGGTGAAGAACTCTAGCAGCGCAAACAGGTAGGCGCTGCCCAGGAGCGCTGGTGCCAGCGCACGCCAGCCGCGTAGTTGGCGCACGCTGGAGCGTGCCCAGGCTGCACGCAGCGGACCGGTTAAAAAGAGGATTGCGCCACAGGCGAGCAGCAGGTGTGATGGGCTGAGCAGCGCCTCGACGCTTTCCTCAAAGCCAAACAACTGGTGCCAGGTTAGGTCCAGCGGAGCGCCACACGCAAAGATGATTATGCCTACGAAGGCTAGCCCGTAGCCTTGCGGCAGCGCCTGCCTTAGCGGCTGGCCACGCAGCATATTGCGCAGCAGTGTGCCGCCGAGCACCGCCGCTACCGCGACATAGCCGGAGTACAGCACGCCGTGCCACGGTGTGAAAAATGTATCGACGAGGTTGGGCTGATTGTGCGCCCAGCCATCAAGAAACATGCCGCCCACAAACCATGTCATAGTGATGATCAGCGCTGCCTCAAACCAGCCGCTTGCCTGCGGTCGGCTGTAGGTCTGCGCTGACCCGGCGGTGACATTCGTGACTGCCATTGATCTCTCCTTGTAGCTGATCCTCGATCTCTAAGGGTTGTTAAATAGCAAGCCGGAGCAGTGATTGCCACTGCTCCGGACTGCGAGTACCTTTAGCGCCGCTGGCCTGGATAGGACGCGCCGAAGATCGACGGCGGCAGCTTGAAGCCGTGGGCCTCCAAAATCGGCGTGAACTTTGGCCGGGTGCCGGTTGGGCGCAGCACGCCCATCACTTTGCCGTCAGGCGTGTCGCCCTGATCTTCAAAGATGAAGATATCTTGCAGCACCACCTGGCCGCTCTCCATGCCTTGCACCTCGGTCACGGCCACAACCTTGCGCGAGCCATCGCGCAGACGTGCCTGCTGCACAATGACGTGTACCGCCGAGGCGATCTGCTCGCGGATAACCGCCACCGGCAGGTCAAGGCCAGCCATCAGCGACAGCGTCTCCAGACGGCGGATGGCATCGCGTGGTGTGTTGGCGTGCACCGTTGACATCGAGCCGTCGTGGCCAGTGTTCATCGCCTGGAGCAGGTCGAGCGCTGCGCCATCGCGAATCTCACCGACGACGATGCGGTCTGGGCGCATACGCAGCGAGTTCTTCACCAGATCGCGGATGGTGACCAATCCCGAGCCGTCAAGATCAGCCGGCTTCGACTCCAGTCGGAGGACGTGCTCTTTACCGAGCTGTAGCTCCGCCGAGTCCTCGATGGTACAGATGCGTGCACCATCAGGGATGAAGTTCGACAGCACATTGAGCAGCGTGGTCTTACCAGAGCCAGTACCGCCGGAGACGATCACGTTCATCGCGCTGACCACGCAGGCGCGCAGGAATTCGGCCATCTCCTTGGTCATCGAGCCGAAGTTGATCAGGTCGGTCACTTGCAGCTTCTTCTTGGAGAACTTACGAATGGTGATCGAGGGGCCGTCGATGGCGCACGGTGGGATGATCGCATTCACACGCGAGCCGTCCGGTAGGCGGGCATCGACCATCGGCCACTTGCGGTCGATGCGGCGGCCGAGCGGGCGGATGATGCGGTCGATCACCTTGAGCACATGGTCGTCGGAGGCAAAGTGGACGCTTGAGAGCGTAATTTTACCGCGCTGCTCAATGTACACTACATCCTTGGCATTGACCATAATCTCTGAGATGCTATCATCACGGATGAGCTGCTCAAGCGGGCCGAAGCCGAACATCTCGTCAAGCACCATCTGGTATAGCTGCTTGGCCTGGTCTTGCTCGATGGGCGCGTTCGACTGGCGCAGGAAGGTGCCAAAGCGCTCCTGGATAAGGCGCTCGGACTCTTCGTTGCGCGTCAGCTGCGTCTGGCTGCCGACCGAGGCTTGGATCTTATCAACGATCCACAGCGACAGATCGAGCATCTTCTGCTGCTGATCCTTATCATTGAAGCCAATCGGTGTCGCCGCCGAGACCGAGCTAGCCAGTGCGCTGAGGCTCCCGCCCGCTGGTGTGGGACTGGCTGATGGTGGCGGCGGCGGTGAGGCCAGCGGTGTCAGTGATGATGACCGATATTCAGGCACAGAGTCCATTGGTTGGCTGGGCTTGGCCTGTGGTGTTGGCTGGGCTGGCGGAGCTTCTGGAACGCCACCAAGACGTTTTAACAACGACATAGGCTACCTCTACATCTTGACGAAATATGCTTCACAGGCGCGATCAAGCAGTTCTTTAGTCATCTGCGGTGACACGCCGCGGTATTTCGCCTCATCGAGAACCTGATCAAGCAGGTCACGGGGGTGACAACAGCGCAGTTCACGGCTGGTTTTAAAATAGTGCTCTTGAATGAGATAGCGCAGTCCATCTTCACTGTAGGGCACCTGTTTCAGCTTGCACATGATGCGGAAGATGTCGCGATACTCGTTCGGCGAAGGATTCTTGACCTCGATCTTGTGCCGAATACGGCGCAGGAACGCATCATCAACCAAGCCCTTTGGATCCAGGTTGGTCGAGAAGACGATCAGCACGTCGAAGGGGATCTCGATCTTTTTGCCCGTCTGTAGAGCCAAGAAGTCGATCTTTTTCTCCAGGGGCACGATCCAGCGATTCAGTAGCTCCTCTGGGCGACAGCGCTGACGGCCAAAGTCGTCAATCAGAAAGAGGCCGCCGTTGGCCTTCATCTGATAGGGTGCCTCGTAGACTTTTGAGATCGGGTCGTAGATCAGCTCAAGCTGCTCAAGGATAAGCTCGCCGCCGACCATCACGCGCGGGCGCTTACAGTGCAGCCAGCGACGATCTGGCGCTGGCGCAGGAGCCGTGCCGCCGCCGCCATAGGGTGCCGGGTCGTCGTCCATGCGCATCTCGGGCCGTGTGATGATGCTGTGATTCAGCGGGTCATACAGCTTAATAACTTGGCCGTCGATTTCGACTGCATAGGGCAGCAGCACCGAGCCGCCCATGATGCGCGAGATACCCTCGGCAATGGTGGTCTTGCCGTTGCCTGGCGGGCCATACAAGAACAGCGAGCGCGCCGAGTTGGCCGCCGGGCCGATCTTGTCCAGCATCTCGTCGCTGATCACGAGGTTGGTGAACGCTTGCCGGATGCGGCTCTGGTCGATTGTCATCGAGCCAACCGATTGATGGTTGACCATGTCGATGTACGCTTGCAGCGGCACTGGCGCTGGCCCGGCATACTGCGAGCGGTCAAGCACCTCGTTGACCTTCTGCGAACCTTGGAGCGTAATAACGTACTGATATGATCGCTCGCCAAAGCCGCCCTCTGAGCCGATAATGTCCACATACTCGCTCATCTTGAGGAACTGCAGCGCCTTGTCGATGATATTTAAGTACGGCAGACATGTTTGTTCGGAGATGCGCTGGGCCGAGATTGCCCCATTAAAGTAGATAACCTTCAACACTAGGTCCGATATAAAGCCCATCGTTAAGCCGGTGGTTTCAATCGATGTTGGCTCGGGTGGGAAAATAGCCTGGTTTTCTGCTGGCTGCTGCGTTGATGTGAACTCACGTAGGGGAAATGCGGACATAACACGATCTCCTAAATTCCTCAAGGAGTTGGTAGGGTCTGGTTTTCATTATAGTATAGTTGCATCCGCACAGCAACTAGCATCGCCCATATGTCCTATTTTATTAATCCGTTTGTTACTATTCGGCCTCGCTGACAATACAGTACGTCGACAAGCACTATGGTAGAATGACCGCCAATCTGTGCACTGTTTTTTAAGGATGGTTTATGCGGCGGTATCGACACTGGCTCTTTGTGCAGCGCTCGCGGGTGTGGGCGTTTGTACGCCATCTGCGGCGGCTGCTTGGCGGCCCGCTGTTGCCCAATATTAATCAGATTACGGAGCAGCTGTTTGTCGGCGGCTTTATTGATCAGCACGATTGGAAAATCCTCTTCGAGCAGGGGATCACGGTCGATGTTAATCTACAGGCCGAGCGCCACGATCGCTTTGGCGCGCTGCACCCCGATGGCTATCTCTGGCTGCCAACGATGGATCACGCTGCACCTGATCTCAAAGCCCTGCACACTGGGGTTGCCTTTGTCCGCGCGGCGCTGCAGCAGGGCCAGCGCGTGCTGATTCACTGCCACGCTGGCATGGGCCGCTCGGCGCTCCTCTGCACTGCTGTTCTGGTGGCCGAGGGCTACTCGGTGGACGCCGCCTGGCACATAGTGAAGTCGCAGCGCCCCATCGCGAAGCTGCATCCTTGGCAGCGCAGCGCCTTGGAAACCTTTGCCCGTGAGCTGCTCACAAAGGAGCTACCATGAGCCTACGCGGTCAGTCAATTGTTGTTACTGGTGCTTCGTCTGGTATCGGTCGCTTGACCGCGCTGTATTTGGCCCGTGCAGGTGCCCAGCTGACGCTCGCCGCTCGCTCGGCCGCCGCCCTGGAGTCGTTGGCGCGCGAGATTGCCGCGCTTGGCGCAGAGGCGCTGGTTGTGCCGACTGATGTCACCGATATGGCGGCGGTCGATCAGCTTATGGCTGCCGCCCAGGCGCGCTTTGGCCAGATCGATGTGCTGGTGAACAATGCTGGCTATGGTGTGTTCGATCCGGTCGCGTCGACGGAGTTTAAGCACGTCGTCGGCATGATGGAGGTGAACTACTTCGGCGCGCTGCGCTGTATTCAGGCGGTGCTGCCGCTGATGCACCAGCAGGGCCATGGCCATATTGTGGCGATCTCATCGGTGGCAGGTCTGATTACAACGCCGAATATGGGGGCCTACTCAGCCTCCAAGTATGCGCTGGTTGCTGCGGTCGAGGCGCTACAGTCCGAGCTGGTCGGCACGCCGATCCGCTGCTCGCTCGTCTGTCCTGGCCCGATCGATACTCCGTTCTTTGAGCTGGCTGACTACACCAAAATGTCACGCTTCGCCCGGGTCTTTGGCCTGCTTGAGCCGGATACTGTTGCGCGTAGAATCGTGCGCACGATCGAGCATCCGCAAACCTTGGTTGTTATACCGTGGGCCTTCTTCCCGCTGGCGCTGCTCGGGCGCGCTTTTCCAGCTTTATCGAAGCAGGTGATCAAGTGGGTCGGCTAGCACAGTACTCCGCCTGGGTTGCCGCCTTGGCTGGGCGGCGCGTAGCGGTGGTTGGCGATGTGGTGCTCGACGAGTATGTCTACGGCCGCCCTGAGCGCCTGTCGCGCGAGGCGGCTATTCCGGTGCTGGAGTTCGAGCGGCGGCGCTGTATTCCCGGTGGTGCGGCTAATCCAGCGGCCAACATTGCCGCCCTCGGCAGCATGGCCACGCTGGTGGCTCAGGTTGGTGCCGATACCGCTGGCGCTGAGCTACACGCTGCGCTCACCGAGCGCGCCGTCGATACCAGCGCGCTGTTGGTCGATGCCGCCCGACCTACGACCACCAAGACGCGCATCTTGGCCGCAGTCCAGCTGACGGTGGCCCAGCAGGTGGCCCGGATTGATCGCATTGAGCGCCAGCCGCCGCTGCCCAGCGTCGAGGCGCAGGCGCTGGCCGTGCTGAGCGAACTCGTGCCGCAGGTTGATGCTGTCCTGTGCTCCGATTACCGCATCGGCTGGCTGACGCCGTCGCTCATCGAACACATACGCACGCTCTGCGTTGCCCATGGTACGCTGCTGACCGTCGATAGCCAAGGGCGCTTTGAGCCTTACGCTGGCGCGGCGTTTCTCAAGTGCAATCTGGCCGAGGCGAGCGCCTGGCTCGGTCAGCCGCTCAGCTCGACAGCCCAGGTTGAGGCTGGCCTGCGGCGTATTCGCGATCAGCTCAAGCTAGCGGCGGTGGTGATTACCCGTGGTGGCGCGGGGTTTTCGCTGCTGGATGCCAGCGGAATGCACCATGTGCCCGCCTTGCCGGTGGCCGAGGTCTTCGATGCCACTGGTGCTGGCGATACCTTTGTTGCTGTGGCAACCTTGGCGCTGGCAGCTGGCTTACCGGCGCTCACCGCAGCCCGCTTGGCCAATGCAGCCTCGGCGCTAGTGGTGCGGCGCATCGGCGTCGCCACTGTCGCACCCAACGAGCTTGTCGCAGCGCTGGAGCAGTATAATGTCTGATTCGCCTTTGACTGATCTGGAAACGTTGACGCACCTGCGCGCCGAGTGGGCCGCAGCTGGTCGCCGTGTCGTGCTCACAAACGGGGCCTTTGATCTGCTCCACGCTGGCCATGTCACCTACCTGGCGGCGGCGCGGGCGCTCGGTGATGTGCTTATCGTTGCGCTCAATAGCGATAGCTCGGTGCAAGCCTACAAGGGGCCACAGCGCCCAATCGTGCCCGAGCTGCAGCGTGCGACGGTGCTCGCGGCGCTGCGCGCTGTGGACTATGTGCTGCTCTTCGACACGCCGACCGCCGAGCCAGTTGTGGCTGCCCTGCAACCTGATGTGTACGTCAAAGGCGGCGACTACGCGCATCCAGTCGGCGGCATTGGAAAAGAGCTGCCCGAAGCGCATATTGTGCTGGCCTATGGTGGTGATGTTCAGCTCATTCCCTACCTACCGGGCTTGTCTACCAGCGCCTTGATCGCCCGTATTCAGTCGCTAACACGCGAACATCGCTGAAACTAGGGTACAATACCCGCAGAACGCTGCTTGCCCGGAAGGAGTTCGCAATGGCAACAATAAATTTGGTCGATTCTGTCCCTACACAGGTGACGCGCCCACGCCGACCTGCTTGGCTGAAGGCCCGCGCACCAATGGGCGAAAACTATGAAGATGTCTACGCACTCATGCGTGACCTCGATCTGCACACTGTCTGCGAGGAGGCGCGCTGCCCCAATATTGGCGAGTGCTGGAACCATCGCACGGCAACATTTTTGCTGCTCGGCGATACCTGCACCCGCGGCTGCCGCTACTGCGCCATCGGCAAAGGCAAGCCGCAGCCTGTCGATGAGCAGGAGCCGCAGCGCATCGCCGATGCTGTGGCCCACCTCCAGCTTAAACATGTGGTGCTGACCTCGGTTAACCGCGATGATCAGCCGGATGGCGGCGCGCATATCTTTGCCGAGTCGATTCAGTTGATCCGCGAGCGCTTGCCTGAGTGCCGTGTTGAGGTGCTTATCCCCGACTTCGACGGCAACTGGGACGCGCTGCAGATCGTGATGGATGCGCAGCCCGATGTGCTCAACCATAACATTGAGACAGTGCCGCGCCTGTTCCGCCGCTTCCGCCCGCGCGCCAGCTTCGAGCAAAGCCTTGAGCTGCTGCGCCGCGCCCGCGAACTACAGCCGAGCATCATCACCAAGAGCGGCCTCATGGTCGGCGCTGGCGAGACGGATGCCGAGGTGCTTGAGGTGCTGGATGCGCTGCGCGCCTCCGATGTCGATGTCGTCACCATTGGGCAGTATCTGTCGCCCACAGGTGATCACTGGCCGATCGACCGCTATGTCACGCCCGAGACATTCGCCTGGTATAAGACCGAGGCATTGGGGCGTGGCTTTAAGCACGTTGAGTCCGGCCCACTTGTTCGCTCGTCCTACCACGCCCACGAGCATGTGCCTGCCTGATCGGTGGCTCGCGCTAGCTTGACGCTAACATCTGCGTATGGTAGTCTGCGCACATAGCCGCTGTTTCCGCTCTGTGAGCCTGGTGACTCGATGGTACATCGTTTCTTGTTTCGATTTTCGGTTAGCCTCGCCCTGATCGTCTGGCTTGGCCTGGTCGGTCTATTTGGCTGGCGCTATTGGCAGCGCTCCTCCTACCAGCGGCAACTTGCTGCTGAGCAGACTGCTGCTGCCCAGGTGCCAACCACCACGCCGCTGGCGCTGCCGACGCTGGTTCCGCCAACCTTGGTGCCGCTGCCCGACACCGTTGCCGCGAGCTCAACCGATAGCAACAGCCCGCCGAGCGTGCATCCGAAAACAGGCCGCTATATCGCTGCATGGCTTCCAACATCCTTCGATGCCGAGGCCGCGCGCGCAACCTTTGAGGCCAACAAAGACCTACTCGATGAGGTTAGCCCGTTTTGGTATGGTGTGGTCAGCGATGGCCGCATCATCCCCGATGTCGGTGCCCGTGACCAGGAGCTTGTGCGCGTCGCGCACGAGAATAACGTGCTGGTTATTCCGACGATCCATAATATCGCTAACCCAGATGCCGCCTCGGACGTTATCTCAACCCCCGATCGTCGCACACAGCACATCAACATTATCATGGATGAGGTGCGCACCTACGGCTACGATGGCATCGACATCGACTATGAGAGCCTGACTCGTGATATGGAGGACGAGTTTACTGCCTTTATGCAGGAGCTGGCGACGGCGCTGCACGCCGAGGGCAAGCTGCTGACTGTGGCGGTTCACGCCCACACTGGGCGTCCCGACTACCAAAACTACGCTGATCTAGGCAAGGTCGTTGATCGCCTGCGCATTATGACCTACGACTACAGCTGGAGTGGCTCTGCGCCTGGGCCAATTGCACCTGTCTACTGGGTGCAAGAGGTCGCCGAGTACGCCGCCTCCGTGGTCGATCCAGCCAAAATCCAGATCGGCGTCTCGTTCTATGCCTACGACTGGCCTGCGAACTGGTCCGATGGCGCACGCGCTGAGGCGCGCACATACACCGAGATCGAGCAGATCAAGGCTAGCTACCAGCCGCGCATCAATCTCGTCGAAGAGGATGCTGGTCGGCCAGTCCAAGAGTCCTCGTTTACCTATGCTGGCCGCACAGTCTGGTTTTCGAACTACCGCTCGCTATCTGCCAAGCTAGACATGGTGCGCTCGATGAATCTGGCTGGCATCGCGATCTGGCGCTTGGGCAACGAAGACCCCTACAACTGGACCACCATCCGTGAGTCGCTGCAGCGCGATCCATTGATTATTCAGCGCACAATCAACGAGTATATTCCCGAGCACTAGCGCACATACACGTGCGCTCAGCAGAGTCTAGCGCCTGTGCGACGAGGTTGTTGAAGCTATGCCCGAAGCCGCAATTACCACCTACAGCAAAGAAGCTCAGCGTCTCTACGAGCGCGGTCTGGCGGCTGCCCGTGGCGGTCAGCGCCGGATCGCCGCTGGCCTTTTGACGCGGGCGGTGCAGCTCGATCCGCGCCACGAGCACGCCTGGCTCTGGCTTAGCGGCGTGCTCGATGACCCACAGGACATCGAGTTTTGTCTGCGCTCTGTGCTCAAGATCAACCCCAACAACCAGCAGGCCCAGAAGGGCCTCGCCTGGGTCCGCCAGCGCAGCGCCGCTGCGGCAACAGAGGCTGATACACCGGCCAAAAATCCCGCCCCCTCGCGGCTGCGTCAGATCAGCATTCCCGACCAGGCGGCAGCTCCAGCCGTTGAAGAGGCTCCAACACCCTGGTGGCAGGAGTGGCGCGCCTCGCAGCGCTGGGCACGTGTGGTGCGCTTGACCATGCTGGTTGTGCTGCTGATTCTCTTGACTGGCACGACGCTGCTGCTACGCTCGGTACCGCTGCTGGCCGACCCGGTGCTCGCGCGCATACCAACAGCACAGCCGCAGAGCTCAACGGCGCAGCAGCAGACGGTGCTGAGCGCCCCTGAGTCAGGCCAGGCTAAGCTGCTGCGCTACCTGAGCGATGTGCAGCAGATTCGTAACACCCTCGATACGGCTGTCGCTGACTATCGCGCAATCAGCGACTCGGCAACGGTGAGCGCCGAGCAGATCGATGCTGCCCGCGCCTACCGTGAGCTGCTGCGCCAGTCCAGCGAGCTGTTTCAGCGCATCACGCCGCCGGCGGCGCTGGCCGAGCTACACGCCGAGTTTCTTCAGGGCCTAAGTCTGGAGCAACAGGCCTTTGACGATGTGCTGGCGTTCTACACGAACTACAATGTGGCTGTTGCTAATCGGGCGTCGCTGCACCTGCAAGAGGCGAAAGTGCACTATGATCGTGCGCGCCAGGGCTGGATGCTGTACCAGCAGCAGGCGCTACCGCAAGCCTCCCACTCTGCGTTTACACTCCAATGACGGATCTCGCGCCACCTGCGACGCTACTTGCTGTTGATCTCGGCGTGCGCACAGGCTTTGCGATCTACGGCGCTGATGGTCGCTTGATCGCCTATCGCTCGCAAAATTTTGGTGCCGCTAGTCGTCTCCGTAAGGCGGCTGGCTCTGTGCTCCGTGAGATCACCGGCTTGCAGCATGTGGTGCTTGAGGGCGGCGGCCCGATCGCCGATATCTGGACGCGCGCCGCCACAAACGCCGACCTCAACGTGATTCAGATCGGCGCTGAGCGCTGGCGCGAGCGGCTGCTGTATGCCCGCGAGCAGCGCCACGGCGAGCAGGCCAAGGCAGCGGCGGACGAGCTAGCCCGCCGTGTGATCGAGTGGTCGGCGGCTCCACGCCCCACATCCCTGCGCCACGATGCTGCTGAGGCGATAATGATCGGGCTGTGGGCGGTGCTGCATCTAGGCTGGCTCGATCACGTCCCGCCAGAGGTGCGCCGCTAGCTGCCGCACCTTTGGCCACTTGCTGGCAGCGTGTGTGCAAGGTGATGCTCGACATACCAAACGCCTGTGCTCAATTAGTTGAGCACAGGCGTTTACGCTTTACTGTGGCCTGAATACTAGCTTGAAGCTGCGACCTCGCCGCTGCTCGTGGACTGCGGGATGAGGGCGATCTTCAGCACCTCATCCATGGTCTCTACGGCGATGAGCTGTAAATCCTGGCGCACTTTCTCCGGCAGATCGACGATATCTTTGACGTTCTCCTTGGGCAGGATGAAGGTTTTGATACCAGCTCGGTGTGCCGCCATGGTTTTCTCTTTGAGACCACCGATAGGGAGCACGCGCCCGCGCAGCGTAACCTCGCCAGTCATGGCCACATCGCGGCGCACTGGCCGTCCGGTCATCGCCGAGATCAGCGCCGTGGTCAGCGTGATGCCTGCTGATGGGCCATCCTTGGGCACAGCGCCCTCGGGCACGTGGATGTGGATGGCATGCTCATCGAAGTAGTTCGGCTCGATGCCTAGCTCTTTGGCGCGATAGCGGGCGTAGGAGAGCGCTGCTTGCGCCGACTCCTTCATCACATCGCCGAGTTGGCCGGTGAGGCGTAGCTCGCCTTTGCCCGAGAGCGGCAGCACCTCGAACGAGAGGATATCACCGCCGGTCGGTGTCCAGGCTACGCCAGTGGCCACGCCGATCTGATCCTCGGTCTCGGCGAGGCCAAACGAAAACTGCTCTGGGCCGAGATAGGTGGCAATATCATCGCTGTCGATGGTGAAGGTAAGCTTTTTGGGCTTGCGCCGTCGGCGCTTCTTCTTGCCGTCCTCGGCCTCTGGCTCGGCGGCTGGCGCTGGCGCGGCCGTGGCTGCATCCTCGGCCTCGGCGACCTTGCGGGCCATCTTGCGGCATAGCGCGGCGATCTCACGCTCGAGGTTGCGCACGCCTGCCTCGCGTGTATACTCGCGAATGATCTTCAGCAGTGCGGCCTCGGTGATCGTTAGCTGCTCGGCCTCCAGGCCATGGAACTCGCGCTGCTTCGGCAGCAGGAAGTCCTGGGCGATGGCGAGCTTCTCATCCTCGGTATAGCCGCCGATCTCGATGATCTCCATGCGGTCGCGCAGCGGGGCCGGGATTGGCCCGAGCTGGTTTGCGGTGGCGATAAACACCACCTGGCTCAGATCGAACGGAATCTCCAGATAGTGATCGGAGAAGGTGCTATTTTGCTCGGGGTCGAGCACCTCGAGCAGCGCCGAGGTCGGATCGCCGCGGAAGTCCGAGCCGATCTTGTCGATCTCATCGAGCATGAACACGCTCTGACGCGACTTCGCGGTTTTCATGCCCTGAATGATGCGGCCAGGCATGGCCCCGATATAGGTGCGGCGATGGCCGCGGATCTCGGCCTCGTCGTGGACGCCGCCAAGCGACTGGCGCACAAACGAGCGTCCCAGCGAGCGGGCGATCGAGCGCCCGAGGCTGGTCTTGCCCACGCCAGGCGGGCCAACGAAGCAGAGAATTGGCGAGCGCATCCGTGACCCGGCCAGCTTGCGCACAGCCAGGTATTCCAGAATACGATCTTTGACTTTTTCGAGGCCAAAGTGATCTTCATCAAGCACCTCGCGGGCCTGGCTCAGCGAGATGGCTGGCATTGGCTCCGTATTCCAGGGCAGGGCGATAATCCAATCGAGGTAGGTGCGGATGACGCCAGCCTCTGGCGAGTTCATGCCCTGCTGCGCGAGGCGGCGAATCTCGTGGAGCGCCTGATCCTTGACGTACTGTGGCGCATCAAGCTCGGCGACTTTACGCCGCAGCTCGTCGATGGGATCGGCATCTTCTTCATCTTCGCCAAGCTCTTTGCGAATCACGCGCATCTGCTCGCGCAGGAAGTACTCTTTTTGGCTTTGATCAAGGATATCTTTGGTATCGGACTGGATTTTGGCCCGCAGGCGCAGTAGCTCGAGCTGGCGCGCGAGCATTGACTGCACTTTGCGCAGACGCTCGACAGGATCAAGCGTATCGAGCAGCTCAAGGCGATCTTCAAACGAAAACGCTGGCCCGTAGGTAACGAGGTCGGCCAGGTGGCCGGGCGTGCTGATGCGATGGACAAACGCGATCGCCTCTTGGGGCACTTCGCCCAAGTAATCAACAAAATCGGCGATCTGCTGCTTGACGGTATCCATCAGCGCATCGACATCAACGCTCTCAGGCTCGGGATCGGGCACTGGGCGACAGGTGACGCGATAGTATGGATCGTTTTGCACACAATCAAGAATCTGTGCGCGGGTAAGGCCCTCAAGAACAATTTTAACTGTTCCATCGGGGAGGCGCGTGAAGTCGTCGAGACGGGCGACCACACCGATTGATGGTAGCTCCTGTGGCTCGTTGCCTTTGTAGCCCTCAATCTCGGCCTCAGACACGAAGATCAATAAGACCTGCCGATCCTCCTGCATTGCCTGTTCCATCGCCCGATAGGACTTCCCCTGGCCGACCTGGAGTGGCACGGTCATATGGGGCATAATTACAATTTCGCCCAGCACTACCAATGGTAATGTACGTTCTATTGGTGTGTGGGATCGTGGCGTGTTTCGGGTCATATACAATCCCTCTTGTTCTTCGTGACCATCAGGCACGAGGTGGGTGGCTGTGTATCTTTTTAAGTATCAGTAGATCACAGGACTCCCTGGGGCCAGGGTAAACGGTGTGGCGGCCGAATCGTGCGGTATCCTTTGTGGTGCCAACCAAGAAAGGAACCG
>JABXJS010000219.1 GCA_013538855.1 Herpetosiphonaceae bacterium | reverse complement strand
CGGTTCCTTTCTTGGTTGGCACCACAAAGGATACCGCACGATTCGGCCGCCACACCGTTTACCCTGGCCCCAGGGAGTCCTGTGATCTACTGATTATTGCTGGTTGTTGCCACGCTGGCGAACGAGGCATAGGTGGGCGAGTTGCTGTTGGTGGCATAGCCATCACCGGCGACCGGCACGCGATCGGCAGGCGCGCGGTAGGCGTTATCGTAGCCATTTTCGCCGAGCTTCTCCTGGCCAGCGACCAGCTCCACGACGAGGAGACCGTTGGTCACATCATTGTTGCTGACGTTGTTGATCTCCATGCGGGCTTTATCAAAGTACTGAACTTGGCGTAGACCATTGGGCGATTCGCGGTAGAATTCATAGTAGTCGAACCACGGCTCATAGCCCCAGTACAGTGAGCGACCACTGCGCACACTTGGATCATCGGAGCGCCGCCAGACGGCCTCGAATTTTGGTGAGACAAAGGCCGACCGTTGGCCCCATGGAACAGCTCCGGCGGGCTTGACTGTGATCACAAGCAGGCTCAAAACCATCAGGCTGAGTGCCACACGCCACATCGAGTTTAAGCGAGACATACAGTGCTCCTTCTTACGGGTGATTTCGCATCTGAGTACGCTCGTAGTGTACAATACAGCTATCTATATCCCTATAAAATCCATCTGATATCTGATTTATGAATGTTTGATGATTCTGATACGGAGGCTGCTGTGGAAGCACCTGAACACCTGCCTGCGGCACATCTGTGGCCGACGACCACGACTGTTGAGCAGGGTGTGCTGGCGATCGCTGGTTTTAATGTGCTTGAGCTGGTGCGTACTTATGGCACGCCGCTGTATGTGCTGGATGGGGCGACAATTCGCACGCAGGCGGCGCGCTACACCGCAGCGCTGCGCAATGCCTATGCGGGCGCATCGAGCATTCACTATGCCAGCAAGGCGCTGCTGAACGTGGGGCTGGCGCAGCTGCTCGCACGGCTGGGCCTGGGCCTTGATGTGGTGTCGGCAGGCGAGCTACAGATCGCCAAGCACGCTGGCTGCGATCTGAGCCATGTACATCTGCATGGCAACGGGACGCCAGCAGGCGAGCTGCAGCAGGCGCTGGAGCTTGGCGTAGGCCGGATCGTGGTTGATAACCTTGATCAGCTAGCAGCGCTGATCAATCTAACGAAGGACCGGGCGACGCCGCAGCCAATCTTGCTGCGCATCGCCCCAGATGTGGCCGACACCGCCGCCCACACGCACATTCAGACTGGCGCGGCGGCGGCGAAGTTTGGCCTGCCGATCGCCGATGGCTCAGCCGCCGAGGCGGTGCGCCAGGCGCTCAAGGCCAAGGGGCTGCACCTGATGGGCCTGCACGCGCATATTGGCTCGCAGCTGCGCGACTGGGCGGCGCTGCGCGAGGCTGTCACGCGCCTGATCACCTTTGCTGCCGAGCAGCGCGCCGAGCGCGGCTGGACGCTGAGCGAGCTAAGCCCCGGCGGCGGCTTGGCGGTGGCCTACCTGCCTGCTGAAACAGCGCCCGATATCGACGTATACGCCACGACGCTGGCGCAGACGGTGATGCAGGGCTGCACCCGCGCGGGCCTGCCGCTGCCACGGCTGATCATTGAGCCAGGCCGCTCGCTGATCGCCCGCGCTGGCGTGAGCCTCTACAGCGTGACTGGGCGCAAGGCTGTGGCGGGCGGGCCGACCTATGTGCATGTCGATGGCGGCATGGGCGATAATTTGCGGCCGGCGCTCTATGCGGCAGGCTATACCGCCCTGGTCGCCGATCAGCCGCTGGCCAAAGCCGCCGCGAGCGTGCAGATCTCTGGCCGCTTCTGCGAGTCGGGCGATGTGCTGATCCGCGACGTGGCGCTGCCGCCGGTCGAGCCAGGCGCAGTGATCGCGCTGCCAGTGACCGGGGCCTACACGCTGAGCATGAGCAGCAACTACAACGGCGTGCCGCGTCCGCCGCTGCTGCTGCTCGATGGTGCTAAAATTCATGTGCTGCAGCGCCGCGAAACCATCGACGACCTGCTGCGCCGCGATCTGCCGCTGGATGTTTAGCTGCGCACAACGCACGAGGCTACTATGTCGCAAGTCACCGACCAAATCAAAGAGCGCGTTGATATTGTCAGCCTAATCTCAGAGTATGTGCCGCTGCGCAAGGCTGGGCGCACCTGGACAGGCTTCTGCCCGTTTCACTCCAACACGCGCACACCAGCCTTTACCGTCTTTCCTGACACCCAGAGCTTTCACTGCTTTGGCTGCAAGGCCAACGGCACGATCTTCGACTTTGTGATGCGCCGCGAGGGCCTGGAGTTTGGCGAGGTTCTGCAGCAGCTGGCACAGCGGGCTGGCGTGGAGCTGAAGCCGCGCACCGAGAAGGATGATCAAGAGGATGCGCGCCGTGCCCGCCTCGGCGAGATACTATCGGCCACCGCCCGCTTTTGGACGCACCTGCTGCTGCGCTCGCCCAAGGGTGCGGCGGCCCGTGAGTATCTCGATGGCCGCGGCATCAGCGCGGAGATGATCGAGTCCTTTCAGCTCGGCTACGCGCCCAACGAGTGGTCAGCCACGCTGGCCTATCTCAACGACCGCCTCAACGCCACGCCGGAGGAGCTGGTGGCGGCGGGGCTGGCGCTGGAGCGCGAGAGCAGCGGCTACTATGATCGCTTTCGTGGCCGCATTATGTTTCCCATCCACGATGGTCGCGGGCGCATTGTGGGCTTTGGCGGGCGGGCCATGGGCGACGCGCACCCCAAGTACCTCAACTCGCCGCAGACCGACCTGTTCGACAAAGGGCGGCTGCTCTACGGCCTCTACCAGGGCCGCGAGGCTATTCGCGCCGCCGATCACGTGGTGGTGGTCGAGGGCTACGTCGATGTGATCATGGCCCATCAGCATGGCTTCCGCAACGTGATTGCCCCAATGGGCACGGCGCTGACCGACGAGCACGCCGCGCTGCTCAACAAGCTGACGCATCGCATCACGCTGGCCATGGACGGCGACGCCGCCGGGCGCACGGCGGCCCTGCGGGGCCTGGAGACGCTGCGCGAGCATCTTGACAGCCACGCCGTGCCTGTACCCACCGCCTCGGGCATGCTGCGTTGGGAGCGCGAGCTATCTGCCGAGGTGCGCATCGCCCTGCTGCCGCCAGGCCGCGACCCTGACGATATTGTGCGCGCCGACCCGCAGCAGTGGGCCACGCTGATCGACCAGGCCCAGCCGCTGCTTGACTTCTACGTCAGCGCGCTGACCAGCGATCTCGACCTGACTGGCGCACGTGGCAAGGCCACAGCCGTAGAGCGCCTGCAGCCGCTGCTGGAGCAGATTGGCGATCCGGTGATGCAGACGCACTACATCCAAAAGCTGGCCGCGCTGATCGATGCGCCGGAGCAAATTGTGCGCGACGCGATCCAGCCGCGCTCGTCACGACCAGGCAAGCGACGCGAGCCGCCGCAGCCACAGGCGGGGCCACGCCAGGTGCTGATAGCGCTGGAGCAAGAGGCGCAGCGCGAGGACTACCTGCTGTCGCTGTTGGTGCGCCATCCGCAGGTGCGCTCCCAAATCGAGGAGGCGCTGCGCGACGATCTGGCGGCCTCGCCAGCGCTGCGCGAGCTATGGAGCGGCGAGATCGGCGAGCTGTTTGAGCGCGTCGAAAATCGTGTATTATGGGATGCATGGCGCACGGCTGGCCCCGACGGACCGCCAGACCCGGCGCATTGGGCCACGACTCTGCCCCCGGAGCTTCAGGAACACTATGATCGCCTGATCAATGCCATGAACCAACCTTCACGGACGTATAAAGTTTCACACGAGGCACAAGAATGCTTCCAACCACTGCGGCGACGGCTAGCCCAGCGCTGGAGCCAGCGCATCGGCCAGCTGATTGATATTGCCCAGTCTGAAGAACAGGAGCGACTTCTGGAACAGGCGATGGCCCTTACAAGCTACCTGCGCATGTCAAGTGAGCCGCGTCGAAGCACCTACTTCCACGACAGCCGAGACTCACTTAAGTTCTAAGAGGAGGGGCGCATAATGGCGAAACCTACCAACTCCACCAATTCCACCGATGTTGTTGAACCCGGACTTGAAGGGGACACTGATATGGACGACTTCGAGGAAATCTCGTCGCTTGATGAGCTGCTTGCCCTTGGCAAAAAGCGCGGCTTCGTGTACCAGAGCGAGCTGCTGCAGCTGATCGACCCCAAGAGCGATGAGGTCAAGCAGCTTGAGGATATACGCGAGGCACTCCTGCGCGCCAATATTCGCATCGACGATGATACAGGCGACGATGAAGAAGAAGAAGAGATCACTGTCAGCGAAGACCCGGAGGCCGAGTTCTCCAACGAGGGCATCAGCGTCAACGATACCGTCCGCCTCTACCTGCGCGAGATCGGCATGGTGCCGCTGCTCAGCAGTGAGCAGGAGGTGGAGCTTGCGCGCCAGATGGAAGATGGCGAGAAGGCGCGCACCAAGCTGATCGAGGGCGGCACCAGCCTGTCCGATGACCAGCGCCGCGAGCTACAGCGCACCATCGACAAGGGCGATCAGGCGCGTGAGCACCTGACGACCGCCAACCTGCGCCTCGTGGTGAGCGTGGCCAAGAAGTACATTGGGCGCGGCCTATCGCTGCTTGATCTCATCCAGGAGGGCAACGTTGGCCTGATCCGCGCGGTCGAGAAGTTCGACTACAAAAAGGGCTTCAAGTTCTCAACCTATGCGACATGGTGGATTCGCCAGGCGATCACACGTGCGATTGCCGACCAGGCGCGCACCATCCGCATCCCGGTGCATATGGTCGAGACGATCAACCGCATGATGCGCACGGCGCGTCGCCTGGCGCAGGAGCATGGCCGCGAGCCAAGCGACGAGGAGCTGGCACGTGCGCTCGACCTGTCGGTAGAGAAGGTGCGCGCCATCCGCAAAACCTCGATGGAGCCAGTCTCACTGGAGACGCCGGTGGGCCAGGAGGAGGACAGCCAGCTGGGCGACTTCTTGCCCGACGAGAAGCTGGAGGCCCCCTCCGACGCCGCATCACAGCAGATGCTGCGCGAGCAGGTGACGCAGGTGCTCGACCAGCTCACCGAGCGTGAGCGCCGTGTGCTGAAGCTGCGCTTTGGGCTGGAGGATGGCCACTCGCGCACGCTGGAGGAGGTAGGCAAGGAGTTCGGCGTCACCCGCGAGCGCATCCGCCAGATCGAGGTGAAGGCGCTGCGCAAGCTGCGCCACCCGCGCTTTGGCAAAAAGCTGCGCGACTATCTGGAGTAGCCGCGATTATTGTTCTTGTTCCTAGGGGCCTGGCGCACTGCCAGGCCCTTTTTTGTGGTGCGGCGATGGTTGACGGAGTAGAACATCCTAGCTATGATTGGCGCGATAGCCGTGGTTGTCTCATCCGACCTGATCCCAATGGCGCGAGGTATACCGTATGTCCACACTCAGCGACTATGCGTTTGACTATGATCATGTATTAAATGCAGCTACGCTCCTGCTCCATGCAGATTGCTTGGAGTGGCTCGGCCGTATGCCGCAAGAGAGCATTCATAGCATTGTGACTGATCCACCGTATGGCGTGAAAGAGTACAATTTTGATCAAATTGAAAAGCGTGCTAACGGGAATGGTGGCGTATGGCGTATTCCGCCCACGTTCGATGGCAGTCAACGTGCGCCGCTGCCGCGCTTCACTGCGCTAAGCGATAAAGAGCGGGCGCAACTCTACCGCTTTTTCGTAGAGTGGGGCAAGGTAGCTCTCTATGCACTACGACCTGGCGGCCATGTGTTGCTGGCAGCCAATGCTTTTCTTTCGCAGCTCGTTTTTTCATCCCTTGTCGATAGCGGGCTAGAATTTCGCGGCCAAGTGGTGCGTCTGGTGCGCACGTTCCGTGGTGGTGATCGCCCGAAAAATGCCGAGGCGGAGTTTGCTGGCGTTTGTTCGCTCCCGCGTAGCTGCTATGAGCCGTGGGGGATTTTTCGTAAACCGCTTCCGGCAAAAATGACGGTCAGCGACTGCCTGCGTGAGTATGAGACCGGCGGTCTACAGCGCATCAGTGCAGATCAGCCATTTGCTGACGTCATTGAGAGTGAGCGCACACCGCAGCGTGAGCGGGCGATAGCTAACCATCCAAGTCTCAAGCCGCAGTCATTTCTACGGCAGGTGGTACGGGCCTCACTGCCGCTTAATCGCGGCATTATCGTTGATCCTTTCATGGGATCGGGTTCGACGATTGCTGCTGCTCAGGCGCTTGGCCTGACGGCGATTGGCGTTGAACGCTGGTCTACCTATTTTGAGATGAGCAAAAAGGCCGTGCCACAGCTGGCTGGATTTGCGGTAGAGGACGCTGACCTATACTGCGCGGCTGTGGGCCAGCAGTAAATTATCAGGTTCACGGGCTGTTCTGATATGAAACTGATAACAAGCTGATCTGCACATGAAAAGCTATGGTATAATCCTCGGCGTCGTTTGTCTGCGCATGGCCATGGTCGCCAGCGCAGGCTTCCACCCGACCCAAGGAGGTCCTTTTGCGAATGTGCAACCGTGTGCTAGGAGCCGCGCTGCTCTTCCTGGCCCTGGTGCTGCCCCACTCGCCTGCGCGGGCGCAGACGCCCAGCTGGCAGGCCGCCGCCGCGAGCGGCACCACCGTGCTCTCTTCTGGCTCACTCACCCTGGCCCCTGATGCAGCCCCTGCTGCACCTGTCTATGGTAGCTATGCCCGCTTTGGCCTCTTCGACCGCCAGCCTGAATCGATTCCCGCCGCACGCCAGCTGCGCGTAAGCTGGCAGGCCAGCGTGCCCGCCGCCGCCGCTGTGCGCATCGATGTGCGCGTGCAGGGCCGTGGCCGCTGGAGCGACTGGACGCTTGATGTGGCCGACGGTGCGCTGGTGACGTTTGATCGCGTTGGCACACTGGCGCAGGTGCGCGTTGTGCTGCTGGCCAATGCGGCCGCGCCCGAGGTGCACAGCGTGCAGCTTACGCCGCAGCCGCTAGGCGCTGCCGCGATCTCGGCCTTCGAGGATACAGTCGCCCCGACGTACCATATTCGGGCGACGCGCATGGGCCTGGTTGGTGATCGCACGGCCAACGGGCATATTATTCAGCCGAACGACTGGTTTGTCTCGCTGCCATCGTTCCGCTCGCTGTCGTCGAAAGGCGGCTCCGAGTATATGGCGCGGCTGTCCTACAACGGGCGCTCGGTTGTGGTGCCAGTGTGGGAGGTTGGGCCGTGGAACATTCACGATGACTACTGGAACGTCGAGCGCGAGCGCTTCGCCGACCTGCCAGTTGGCTGGCCGGAGGACCACGCCGCCTACTACGACGGCTACAACGGTGGCTGGGCTGAGAAGGGCCGCGTGCGCTTCCCGACCGCTGCTGATGTTGGCGATGGCGCGTGGCTGGCGCTCGGCATTCCCTTCAATGAAGAGCAGGAGGCGATCGATATCACCTTCCTGTGGCAGGGCAGCGATCCTGGCCCTAACCCAACGCCAATCGAGCCAGGCCAGCGCACGGCAGCACCGCCTGTCGTTGAGGTGCCCGCAGGCGCGATTCAGGTTGATACGCCCGACGCAGGCTTCTGGCGCACTGATGTGCCCTGGTACACCTTTGGCTGTGGCACTGGTGGCAGCGCGCTATGGACCTTCAGCACAAGCGATGCTGGATCGGCCACCAACACCGGCGCGTGGCAGGCCGAGGTCAGCGGCGACTATGATGTGAGCGTGTTTGTGCCGCGCTGTATGAATGGCAAGGCCGACACGCGCTCGGCGCACTATGTGGTGGAGCACGCCGACGGCAGCACGCCGATCACGGTGAATCAGGCCGAGCACGCTGGCGAGTGGGTCTCGCTCGGGCGCTACCATTTCGATGGTGCGGGCAAGGTGATCCTGAGTGACCATACCGACGACACGTGGAAGTCGGTCTGGTTTGATGCGGTGCGCTGGTCGCCCTAGGCGGGTCGCGCTGCACAGGCTTTGAGCATCGCCCCACGCTGGCTGAACGCTGGCGTGGGGCTGTTGCATGGGGGCCTGCAAAAAACCACTGTGGTTCATTCAATATAGGTGCATGTGGAGTGACATCCCAACGTATGTTGAGCGGAGGCATGCGAGCTACTATACGCGCGAACAACAATCGCTGTGCTCGACAGCGGCCAGACTAGGCGGCTTGATTAAGGGGGCGGTAGACGCGGCTAGCTGAGCAGCGCGAAGCTGAAACAGCAGTGATTGAACAAAGGTAGCGCTGGTGCTCAGTGGGTGGCGGTTACGTGCCAAGCAGGATGCTCTGGAGCTGGGCTGGCGTGGGATTGGTGAGCACGCCGACGCCCTCGATGGCGATGGTCGGCACGGTGCGGTTGCCGTTGTTGGCCTGCATCACGAAGTCAGCGGCCTGCGCATCCTGCTCGATGTTGATCTCGGTGTAGGGCAGGTTGTGCTGCTCGAAGAACTGCTTGGCGCTGCGGCAGTAGGGACACCAGCTGGTGGTGTAGATTGTGACTTGTGGCATGATTTGCTCCTGACATCTATTATCAGTTATGGATGCATAGGCCATGCTGATAGCTGGCGGTGCAGCGCAGGTCAGTGCGACCTGACGCTGCACCTACGTGGAGCAAGATTTAGCCCAGCGGCGAGCGCTGCTACGGGGCCACAGCGCTAAATGAGCGCTCGGCGAGGGCGATGGCCTGTGCGGTGCTGAGGCTGCGGCCCTGCTCCTCGGCGGCGGTCTGCTGCGCGGGCGTGAGGTGAGCTTGGATCGTGGCAAGAATTTGATTGATGATGAGCCAGTCATCGCCGACGCGCTCATAGCGGGCGCTGTGGCGGTGCTGTGTGGCTGTGCTGAGCAGCTGAGCAGCGGCAGTCCAATCCTCAGCGGCAACAGCGAAGGCCGCAGCGTGCTCTAGATTCATGGCCATGCCCTGCTTATCGTTGAGATCGTGGCGAATCTTGATCGCCGTCAGCGCGTGCTGGGCGGCGGCGGCGCGCTCGCCGAGGTTGAGCAGCGCATAGCTGAGTACAGCGTGGCTGTCGGCGATGTAGTGCTTGACATCGAGCTGCTCGTGGAGCGCCAGCGTCTGCTCCAGCAGCGGGCGGGCGCGGGCATACGCGCCAACATCGGCCAGGAATGTGCCCAGGTTGAGCTGGGTGAGCGCGAGCATCGCCTGGTCATCCTGCGCCAGCGGCAGATACTGCTCCTCCAGCGCGATGGCCTCGTGGATGCGGCCCTCGGATTTGAGCACGAGGCCCAGATTATTGGCGATGGCGATTTGGCGATGGCGATCACCAAGCTGTTGGGCCATGTCCAGGGCCGCGTGCATATGCGTGCTGGCGGACTCATAGTCGCCGCCGTCGCGGGCAATCAGGCCCAGATTGTTGCGCACAGCGAGAATGCCCGTTTGATCGCCAATCTGCTCGTAGAGCGCCAGGCTACGCTGAAGATGCGCCTGCGCCTGCTCGCCCCGGCCCTGGACGATGCACATTGTGGCGAGCCACTTCCAGGCCAGCGCCTGGGGTGCTGGCGCGGCTTGCGCCAGCAGCGGCTCGATCTGCTGGAACAGATGCATGCCCTCGCTCCAGTAGCCGCGCAGGTACCAGTAGGGGCCAAGCGCACCGGCGAGCTTGGTGGCGGCTTCGGCCTGCTGCTGTTCGATCAGCCAGAGCAGCGCCGTGCGCAGGTTGTGGTGATCGGCGGCCAGCACATCGAGAATCTCGCTGGTGGCGGAGAGCGCGGGCTGGGCCTGCGCAACAAACCAGTCGGCGTGACGCTGCTGGAGCGCG
>JABXJS010000218.1 GCA_013538855.1 Herpetosiphonaceae bacterium | reverse complement strand
TCCGTCGGTGTGCTCGTCGGCGTGTCCGTCGGTGTGCTCGTCGGCGTATCCGTCGGTGTGCTCGTCGGCGTATCCGTCGGTGTGCTCGTCGGCGTGTCCGTCGGTGTGCTCGTCGGCGTATCCGTCGGTGTGCTCGTCGGCGTGTCCGTCGGTGTGCTCGTCGGCGTGTCCGTTGGCGTCGGCGTCGGCGTATCCGTTGGCGTTGGCGTCGGTGTATCGGTTGGCGTCGGCGTCGGCGTATCCGTTGGCGTTGGCGTCGGCGTGTCCGTTGGTGTTGGCGTCGGCGTGTCCGTTGGTGTCGGCGTCGGCGTGTCCGTTGGCGTCGGCGTCGGCGTGTCTGTTGGCGTTGGCGTCGGCGTGTCCGTTGGCGTTGGCGTCGGCGTGTCCGTTGCGGTGGCCGTTGGTGTCGCCGTTGGGTATGGCGTTGGGTACGGCGTGCTGGTTGGGGTGCTGGTTGGGGTGTTCGTTGGGGTGTTCGTTGGGGTTGGCGTCGGCGTATTGGTTGGTGTCGCCGTCGGTGTGGCGGTTGGATACGGTGTTGGATACGGCGTGTTGGTCGGCGTGTTGGTTGGCGTGTTGGTTGGCGTGTTCGTTGGCGTGTTGGTTGGTGTATTGGTCGGCGTGTTCGTCGGGTACGGTGTGTTGGTTGGCGTATTGGTTGGCGTCGCCGTTGGCGCAGCTACCACCGTGTAGAAATAATCATCGGGATCATCGTCGAAGCCGCGGATATTCTGGCCGAGCGGGTTGACATACTGACCGTTGGCCGACTTGAGCACCGCTACAGCTGAGCCATCCTGCACAATCATGCGATAGTAGATCGTTGTGCTGGCAGGATAGGCGGGAATCATGCCGCGCCACACAGCGTAGGCGTGGACGGCCTGCGAGCGAAACGGCACCGTGATCACCTGGGTGATGCTCATGGGCACCACCGACGCTGCAACGCCATCCCAGTAGCGGATCGCGACGGACTGGGCATCATCAGCATCAGTCAGCGCTGTAACATACACCGCAGTATTGTTGGTAATCAGCGTGCCAGAGATTGGCTGGAGAAAGTGGTAGCCTAAACTAGGCACAAGCTCTGTCGGCGGCAGCGAATTATCTGCGCCGTGGTACATGTTGTCCCAGAGCAAGTTATTGTCACCAACGGCCTGCGGCGCGACGACCTGCGGCTGCACACGCGGGCCGCTTGGCTCCAGCGCAGCAGCAGCATCAGGCCGTAGAGTAGTCAAGGCAGAAAAGAGCAGCGGAGCAAATAAACAGAGCAGCACAAACCAGCGCGAGTAGCGCAACAAAGTAGGCTTCGGCATCATCCAACCCCCTATCAGCACAGCGTATGCGCGTGGGGAAACAGCGCGCAGACAGTGTGCAGCAGACAACTTGAAGCCCTCGCCATCTCTGGTCTCATCCATGCCAGACCGCGCGCAGCACAGCGTTGCGGAGCGTCCCTGTCAGCGTGCAGAACATCTCAAATAGCGTTGCAGGCTTACGATTCTAGACATTCATCATGGGGGATAGCCACAAATTTCATGGTAGCCGCTGCTCGCGTGCCTTCCCATCAGCCGTTGGTCCAGCAGCACGCTAGTACCAAAGTCATCCCTGCGGGGGAAAAGACAGCGGCGGTCGATCTCACAGGCGCGAGATCGACCGCCGCATTATGCGGGCGTAAGCGGATGGGCTACTGGCGAACCGTGCGGCGCAGCAGCAGGCCGAGGCTCAGCAGACCAAACGCGAGCGCCGCCCACAGCCACACCGGGGTGCTGCTGGGGGTGCTGGTGTTGGGCAGCGAGACTGGCGCGCCAGGATTGGCTGGCACAGGCGTGGGCTGGGCCGGAGCGCCGTAGTAGTGGGCGTACAGATCCGGGACCAGCGTAAAGTTGGCCTTGTTGATCGCCTGCGGGTCGATGGTGGCGGCCTTCTGCACGTAGTCGGCCATCAGATCGCGCATCTCATAGGTTGACTGCCAGACGATCTTGCCCTCTTTGAACATGGGGTAGCCGCCGCCGCCGCTGGCGCGATAGTTGTTGATCGCGATGCGGATGGGCTGGTCGGGCGTAACATCTGCGCCGTTGAGCTTGAGCGAGGTGACGCGCTCGCCGGCCGGGCGGGTCAGGTCGATGGTGTAGTCGATACCGGTGTAGAGATCCCAGTTGTAGTCGCGGGCATTGTCCTGCACCACACCCTTGGGATCGGCGGGCAGATTGTTGGGATCGAGCTGGCGGAAGTACTCGGCGTCACGCTCCAGGGCGCGGCGCAGAATATCGCCGTTGATCTCCATCACGTACAGCGTGTTGTCGTAGATGTAGACGCTGTAGGCATCGCGCAGCGTGATCTGACCAGCGGGGATCTCGCCCTGGTCGGTGAAGATCGCCGCCAGCGACACATCAACTGGATAGCCAGATGCCGCAGCGGCCTCGGCCTGGACGGTGTTGATCAGGTCGGCTAGCGCGCTGTCGTGGTAGCGCGCCTGCGGGCCGCCCTCGAACTTGCCGGTGGCGGTGCCGATCGGCTTGCTGATGTAGGCCAGCGTCTGATCGTGGTAGGGCTGCGACAGCGCCACGATCTCCGGATCGGCAGCGACGCCCTGCACCGAGAGCGTGGAGGAGTCTTTGTTGACCACCTGCCACTTGCCCTCGTTCTTCTGCACGGTCACGCTGATCTTGCCCAGGTAGCGGCCCCAGTAGGACGGCTCGGTGAGCAGCACGCCGTTGATCACCGCCTTGGGCACGTTGAGGTGCGAGTGGCCGGTGAGGATCACGTCGATGCCGGGCACCTCCTGCGCAAGGCGGATCGAGGTGTTCTCGTTGGGCAGCGAGCCGGCGTCCGACCAGGTCGATGGATCGGTCAGCCACGACTCGGGGTTACTGCTGTTCTGCGGCAGGCGCTCCCAGCCGATGTGCTGCACGACGATGACGACATCAGCGCCCTCGGCGCGCATCTTGGGCACGTAGGTTTTGGCGGTCTCGACGGGATCGTCGAAGCGCAGGCCCTCGATGTTGCCGGGCTTCTCCCAGTTGGGGATGGCCGGCGTGGTCATGGCCAGGATGCCCACCTTGACGCCCTTGACATCTTTGATGATGTAGGACTGGAAGGCCTCGCTGCCATCGGCATTGCGAATGTTGGCCGACAGCACCGGGAAGGTGGCCTGATCGCGGAAGCGCTTGAGCACCTCCTGGCCGAAGTTAAACTCGTGATTGCCGAGCGCGGCGAGATCATAGTTCAGCGCGCTCATCGTCACGGCCATCGGGTGCGGAGCCGACGGATCGACAACGTTGTAGTAGTAGGCCAGGGGCGTGCCCTGGATCGTATCGCCGGCGTCAAGCAGCAGCAAGTTCGGGTCAGTCTGGCGCTCTTGTTTGATCAAGGTCGCCACCTTCGACAGGCTCCACTCGGCCTCTTTGTTGGCATAGTAGTCCCACGGCATCAGATTCCCATGGAGATCGCTGGTCTCCAAAATGGTGATCGTCTGCTGTTCCTCGCCCTCGGCGCGTGCAGCGCCTGCCGTTAACCAGAGCGGCAGCACCAGCACTAGCGCCAGCAGCACACTCATCCATCGTGCTTTCACAGGGTTGCCTCCATTTGTAGTTCACCATCATCTTCTCGGATGATTAGGCGGATTATAGAGGCGAATGCACATTTGTGCAAAAAATCATCTGTGGTTAATATCTGGTTAATTAACGGCCCCTTCTGGCTCTGGCAGCGGCTCGGTCGGGGTCCAGGGCTGGAGGCGCTGGCCCAGGCGCGCGCGCACGGCGCTGGTATCAATCTGCGGCATGTGCTGCTCGACGAGGTCCACAACGTCGCTTACCAGCGCCTCTAGCGCTAGGCTGGCGGGCTGTGGATCAAGGCTGAACAGGCCCTCGATGCGTGCGGCCAGATTCGGCGGCGTGATGCTAAGCATGGCCAGAAAATGGCGCATGCGCTTAAACTGAAACGTAGAGTAGTAGACCCGGTTTAATCCAGCCAGCACGCCGAGCACATTTTGGGCGGCCTCGACCAGGCCCTGGTAGCGCCACAAGAGCGCGTCGCGGGTGCGCAGGCGCTCGTAGGCCAGCCAGAGCGGGAAAAAGCGCAGGTAGTGGCGCACCATCGCCTCGGCCAGCGCGTCGGGGTAGTTGGCCACCTGCGCCTTCCAGGCCGCCACCAACTCCGCGCCATACAGCGCCAGCCCATAGCGCGTGCCATCGAGCGCCTTCTGCAGCGGCGAGGCCACATCAAGCTGCTCGAGCACCACGGCCAGCTCCTGCGCCCATGCATCAACCGTGATATGCCCCAGCTGAACCTCGACCCCATCCACAAGGTACGATTCAATAAACCCGCCCTCGGCGCGGTCGCCCAAGTTTAAGATGCGCTCGGAGCCGTTGTTGCCCAGCCGAATTGCGCGCAGCGTGTCCTCGGCAGGCAGCGCGCTGTAGAAGATGCTCATGTCGATATCGGAGTAGTAGTCGCTCAAGCCCTCGGCGGATGAGCCAGCCAACAGCACCGCCTGGCACTGCGGCAGCGCGGTGTACGGGCGCACAACGCGCCGCGCCAGATTGACCAGATAGGTGCTCGCCGGTGTCGGTTCCATTGGACGCCTCCTCAAAACTACCGATCCAGGCGCAGCCAGCAGCGCATGCTGGCCTTGCTGCCTAGGTCGGGTATGCTTAATACACACAATCGACGCTGTTTGTTCAGCATGAAGAAAGGATCACGCTATGTCAAGCGACCGCGACTATGTGAAAACGCTCTTTGCCGCCGAGGACGACAGCCTGCGCTGGGCACAGGAGCAGGCCGAGGCCAACGGGTTGCCGAGCATCAGCCTCGACGCCGACGAGGGCCGCACGCTGCAGGTGCTGGCCAAGGCGGCCGGCGCACGCAAGGCGCTGGAGATCGGCGCGCTCGGCGGCTACAGCGGCATCTGGATTGCGCGCGCCCTGCCTGCCGACGGCCATCTGTTCACGCTGGAGGTGTCGTCGAAGCACGCGCAGGTGGCCCGCGCCAGCTACGAGCGCGCCGGTGTCGCCGACCGCGTGACGCTGATCGAGGGCGCGGCGCTCGACACGCTGCCCAAGCTGGCCAAGCAGGCCCCATTCGACCTTGTGTTTTTGGACGCCGACGCCAACAACTACACAAACTACCTGCGCTATGTGACCGACTATCTGCGCCCCGGCGGCCTGCTCACCATGCACAACGCACTGGAGGGCCAGCCCGACAGCCACAGCGCGCGCCAGCCACACTTCGCCGCCTTCAACCAGGCCATCGCCAACAGCCCCGACTTCACCAGCACCATTCTGCCCTTCGGCGCTGGCTTCCTCGTAGCTGTCAAGAACGGCTAGGCATATACAGTCCCTGCGAGCAGCATCACGGGGGCTTTTGGCTGTCTGCTGTTGATTAACCTTGCGTGGTTGCGCGCTGGCCGTGGCAGCAGCAGAGCCAGGCTAGCGTATCAATCCTGGTTAACGGGAGGGCTGAGCGCTAGCGGCTGTTCAAAGGCCGCTAGCGCTCAGATCAAAAGGGGGGAATAGCGGAGGCACTGGAGGAGGCACTAGCGCGCAAACACGGGCGACCAGCGCCTGGGCAGGAGTGGAGAAGCCAGAGGCCAGCAGAAGCTAATTAAACAAGCGCGAGTACTCAATCGCGGCAACCAAATCGATCTGTCTGCCGATATTGGGGCCGCTGGCCTGCGGCGTACCTGTGTGATACAAGATGGCCACAATTTGGTAGGCGTTCAGATACGTGCCAGTGCGTGCATAGTGAAAGCCCTGCAGGCTGGTCACTGCGCCCCCAACCATTGCCGTCGCCGCCGATGTGCTGCGGGCTTCGCCATAGAAGGCATTCGAACCCTCGGTGGAGTATCGATCACCGTAGCCAGCGGCAATGATGCCCCTACCCCAGCCCTGCACCATCAGCACCGCGCCATAGTTTGTTTCAGGAACAGGCGTTCCGGCACCAAGCGTGGTGACGAAGCCCGGCATGCCAGCACCAACCAAAATCGCCCCCGACTGATTGCCGGGCTTGAACGGCGCGTGACCGGTGCCATAGATCGGGTCATCCAAGTTTTCGCTGCCATTGCCAGCGGCCTCGACGACCACATAGCCAGCGCTCGTCAGCGTGCGAATTGTATCGTAGGTTGATTTAGCCCACTCGACAGGCACGGAGCCTTTTTGCGAGCCATAGGGATTCTCGACATAGTTAGGGCCGCGCATCTGCGCCTCAATCACAATTATATTGCCTGGTGCCATGGCGGCAGCGCAGGCGGTAAGCGCACGATCAACATCAAACGTAAAGGAGCGATCCACATCATCGGTTGAGTTATACAGCGCAATCGGCGAAAGGTAGTTCTGGGCGTAGTAGGCGATGCCGCGCACGCCTGTTTCGCTACCATCGGCGTTCCAGTGGCGCTTGCCAGTCATAATACTCACCATGGCCGTGCCATGATCCTTAAAGGTCGGCATGGGGACGCGACGGCTGACATTGAGCAGCGTCACACTGCGCATCTCGATGTGGTTCAGATTCCAGTCGTACTCCACATCGCACACCTTCATCCCAGAGCCAGATGTGTTTGGGTAGGCTGCGGCCTGCTCGAACAGGAAGCGGCTACCGATGCCGCTGTTGCTACCATAATCATGAAACGCCTGATACTCCGCAGGCAGCGGGCGCGGCGTGTAGAAGTCTGGCACCTGTGGCGGCGGCATGGGCGCAGCAACACGGTAGACGGCTTCGACCTCGGGCAGCGCTTGCAGCTTGCGCATAACGCTGTCGATAGCGGTCGGATCATCAAGCAGCAACCGGAAGTAGAGATTAAGATTAGGGAGCGGGAGCGCAGCGCCTGCTAACTGGCGGGCGGTTTCACCCTGCAGCTGCCACGCATCAAGCTGCTTCTCGCTAACTGTGCTGTGCTTGCGCAGCCACTGGCCCGGCACCGCCAGCGCCTCGCGGGCCGCCAAAGACTGGAGCGCCCGTCCGCCTAGATCGGTTGGCACCCCATTGCGCAGGCGAATCGACAGTCCATCGCGGAACTTCACATCAAGCACGTCGGGCAGCAGATTAGCGGGCGCACCTGCGCGTTGAGCATAGGCAGGCTGGATAACACCGGCGAGCAACGTCAGCAACAACAGTAGCGTGGCACCAAGCCGTAGACGCATCAAACACCTCCAAATACAAATCAGGGAAGGGACCATACGCAGCGTAGTTTCACGCCGACTCAGCCAACACAGCACCGCCGCATGCTTGGACTTAGTGCCCCGCTGGTTCATCACTATGCACAGCAGGGCACTGTGATGAACCAGCAAAACGAAACCAGAGCAGCGGCGCTAGATCATGCGTAAAGTCGACTGGTGGTGGACCACTCTCAGCGTATGCGGCAGCAGGCTGAGGCACCGCAGGCAGCATGATCGCTAGCACTACATCCATGGCGGGCGGCGCTGATCGCGGATCAGCCAACGCGGAAGCAGCAGCAGCTATGTCTAAAAATGTTAGGAAGTGGGGCATAGGACACCTTTGCATTGAGCTGAAGAGAACCAAGCACGACATTAGACAGCTTGTGTCCTAAGTATAGGCAGTGGCTGTTACGAGGCTGTTATTTAGGCGTTATCTAGCAGCGGCTGGCGGTCAAGCAGACGGATCAGCCTATGAGCTAGGCATCCGCTCTAGTTGACGGCCAGCCGCACGTGAATGTTTAGGTTTGCGGGGAGCCGGCGATATCGATGATCACAACCTCGGGATCGGTATTGCCGGCCTCGCTGAGCACAACATCTGCGCCTGATAGCTGGCGCTGGTAGGTCAGGCTAAGCCGATACGTCCCTGCGCCAAGCGGGCTAGGGAACACAAACATGCCGGTGCCATCGGCGTTGCGCAGCAGCTTTGCGCTGGCCGGGGTAAACATTGCAGGCGGGACAAACTGGCGCGTGTGCCAAACCACACCAGCGGCGCTCACCAAGCGCAGCTCAACGCCATACGGGGAGAAATGGAGCTGCTCGCTTGTGGTTGTCGCGGCCACATTGAAGGTGGCCTGGGTTGGCGACGACGCAGCGCTGAAGGCAGTTGCGCCAGAGCTAACGCGCACCCGTGTACCGGCCGGGTAGAGCGTCGCAGCGTCAAACGTGTAGTATGGCTGCCACAGCTGATCCGCCTCTGTAACGATAAGGCGAGGGCGGAACTCAAGCCGCAGCCCCTGAAGCTGCGTCGGCTCAAGCACGAGCAGGTCGACGATCTCATCATTTGGATCGCTGCTGGCGTAGTCCACGCTCACCAGCTTGATAGGGCCAGCCACCGCTGTTGCGACCGTCTGCTCAGAGCTAAAGGCGATGGCGAACGTTGTCCGTGTCCAATCAATCGGCTCGGGGGTGCGCAGGCCCAGGGCCAGCAGCGCCATGCCGCGGTCGATCCGCTGTGCTTCGCAGGCCAGCGGTGGCTGTGCTGCCGCAGCGGCGAAGACGCTGGCGGCAAGCTGGGCATAGGCACGCTGCTCGGCAGGCGCAACTGGCATGCCGGGAGCCACGGACGCCGCCTTAATCGCGTCTAGCGCCGCATCGGCTGGCTCATCGGCAGCGAGATGCGTCACCCATGGGTGCTCCAGCGAGCTTTGGGCCTGATGGAAGAAGTTGGCAAAGCGCGAAGATGTAAACTGGAAACGATAGGCAACCGGAGCCGTTGGGCGCAGGTCGTCGACGCGCACATTGGCAAACTCGACGCCGCTATTTTTCCAGCAGTACAGGCCTGGCTTACCGGCTGTACTGCCGCCGGCATCCTCGATCATAAACACGAGGCTGCCATCTTGGTAGATGCGAATCGTCTGGCCGATGACCTCGGCCGTCACCACGTAGTCGCGGTTATTGGTATAGGTAAACTGATCCTGGGCCAGCAAGGTTTGCACGCCAGCGACGGAGCGCACAAGGCTGCGGGTACCTTCCTGCTGATTGAGCGAAAAGCGGAAATAGTCGTTGCTCGACGTCATGCGGAAGGCCAGGCCCATGGCACCGGAGCCAGTGGTTGCGCGCATCTGGGCGCTTAGGCGATAGTCGGTCCAGCGCTGCGGGATATCCGGCGTATCCACATTGGTCGGGCCAACATAGAGCAAGATTGTGCCTGGCTTGGCCGGATCGGCAGGATCGGTCGAGCCGCCGCCGATTGCGGTGGTCTGCGCGACAACGAAGCTATTGCCAGGCTTCGACAGCACGCGCCAGCTCGACGGGCCATTCAGCGCCCCGGACTGGTCGTGGACGAGCCACTTCCCAAGCCAGCCGTTGCGAGTCACGCTGGTGGTCGGCAGATCGTCGAAGTGCTCATGCAGCAGCAGCGGGATCAAGCGCGCCTCGTAGAAGCTGTCTGGCTCCAGCACATGGCCCGTGACTGGCGTCAGCGTGCGATCGCGCTCGATCGTCTCAGGGTCGAAGGCGATGCAGCCGCTGGCCCCGATCGTCTCGATCCAGCGCTCCTCGTACTCGTGGAGGGTGATCTGCTCGGCCTGGCCCCACTGCGCAGCGCTGGTGATAATCCGCCCCTGTAGATCACGCACTGGTCGATTGTTCTGGTCGAAGAGGTACAGGCCAAGATCGCGGCGGTTGATCCGATACAGCAGATCGACGTAGTTTTCATTAAACATGACGCCGACATCGTAGGCACGATAGACCGGCCGCGGAGCCACCTGTTTGCCACCGGCGGGCAGGGTCGGCGGAATCGTCGCCTGCACATAGGGGCGGAGCGACTCTAGGCCGCTGGCGAACTCGCCAGGATGGCCCAGCGGGGTCGAGTATGTGGCCAAGGCAGGCGGGCCGCCGGTGCGGAAGTAGGCATATTCGGTCTGGGTATCGAGACGGGAGTAGCCAGCGAGCATGGCGGCACCTTGGGCCTCGACCGTGGTGATAATCTTCAGCTGATAGACTGTGTATGGCTCAAGGATGGCGTCCTCCTGCTGCCAGTGGAGCAGCGCATCTTGAATCTGGGCGACATACTCGCCAAGCTCAACGCCATCTTGGTCGCTCGGGCCGCTGATCGCGCGAATCTCGTGCAGCTTCAGCTCGAAGGCAAAGGCGACGTGCACTTGGGCGATATCAGCCCCTTTAAGATCAATGCTGCCAGTGCCAGCCGCGTACGTCATGGGGCCATCGACGATCTCACCAGCGGTGTTGTAGGCCACAATCTGGTAGTTCTCGGCGTAGCGCACCTGGCCGAAGCTCAGCGTTACCCACTTCGCCGGTGCCGGCAGGCTGATGATCGTCTCGGCAGGCGCGCCTTGCTCCTGCTCCGGATCGCGCAGCGTATACAGGCGCAGCGCAGGATCGGGCACAGCGATCGCAGCTGGCAGGCAGTCGAACCAGCGCAGCTCAATCTGATGCTCTGGGCACATCCAGGCCCTTGGTGACTCAAGCAGCATCCATGGCTCAAGGCTCTCGAATGTGCAGGCACGCACCACATCCGCTGGCAGCGAGAGACATGGGTAGCCAGGGAAGGTCGTATCAAACCAGTCAATCCAGCGCGAGCCAGTATGGTTTGTGTACTCAAACGGCGTTTTGGACCAGAGCCAGAGCTTGACCTGCGCCACATGCGGGCCATTGCCGCCGTCGGGCATCTGCGGCACAGCGGCCCATGAGCCAAAGAGCTTGCGCACACCATTTGCGCCCTCGCGGGGCACAGAGCCTTTGGCCACGGTGGACCAGGCGCTACCCTGGCGCTTGGCCAGCTCTACATCGTGGAGCGTGTACTTCAGCTGGAGCGGGCCTTGATTTTTGGATGGATCGCCGACGCGCTCCCACTCTGGGCGCACAGGATGGGCATTGATGCCGATCTTATTGGGGTCGTGCATGGGATGGCTGAACGTTAAGTGCGGGCGGGCGTCCAGCGGCACCAACGGCACGCTATTCAAGCTGCCTGGCTCGCTTGCGCCGCTGGGGTTATTGCGAAAGCCATCGCTATTCGAGTCGTAGTTGGGCAGCAAGAAGGAGCCGCGCGGCAGCGGCCACTTGGTGGTGACCTTAAAGTGCTCGATGGCGACCTCCTTCAGCGGCAGCGGCACAGGCGGCACCTGCTTCTCCGGCCCCCACTCCAAGGTGATATCGACATCGAAGTCTGGCAGCGGCCAGGGCAGGTTGATGCCCACCGAGAACTCACCCACAATATGCAGCGGATCAAACACATCGGCGGCTAAGCGGGCATCAACGGAGAGGCTCACGCCGCGGCCGTACACCGTCAGCCCAGCAGCGCCGTGCAGCCACAGATCGCCGTAGAAGTGAATGGGCTGCCAGCTCAGGCGGGCGTTGCCCTCGATCCAGGCTTCGAGCAGCACGCGCAGCGGCCCAAACTTCCAGCTGCGCTCGTAGCCAGCGCGAGCGCCAAGGGCCAGCTCGCCAGGTTTGAGCATAAAGTACGCATCAGCGGTGATGATCTTAAACAGCTCGGCGCGCAGACGGCGCTCGCGCGGCTCCTTGTGGCCAAGGGCCAGGTGCCACTGCGAAGGGCTGGCGAAAAACGCCTCCGCGCTGCCGCGAATATCAATGAGCTTGCCGGAGGAGTCCTGCTTGTAGCGGGCATCGAGGGCGAACTGCAGCGTATCGGCGCGGCGGTCGATCACCGCCAGAGCGCGGAAGTTCGGCTCCTGGCTCAGCTTAGCGCGCTCGCGCAGGATATTCGCCTTGCCCTCGAGCAAGATAATCGGGCCGGGGAAGACAATCGCCAGCAGCATTTTGCTTGAGAAGGCGTAGCCGTTATCGGCGGCGGTGCCGAGCGTGACGCCAGCGCCAAAGGCGAGGCTGCCGGGGCTGAAGCGCCACTTATTCGCCAGATCGGTGACGCCGGGCGTGCCGCGCTTGTACCAGCCATCGTACCACTGCTCATCGGAGTGCTTATCTGGCTCCATCTGCTGGGCAAACAGGCCCTGCACGCCGTAGAGCGCGAGGCCAGTTGCGCCAAGCGGCAGGCCAGCGGGCAGCTCGGCCCCGACGTGGATCGCGAAGTAGCGCTCGCCGTTGGCCGTGCCGACCACAAGCTTCGCGTCAAGGTTTAGCTCCAGGGCCTCTAGCGCCAGCCGAATATCGCCATCGAAGCGGCGGCTGCCATCGCTGAGGGTGCGCAGGGCCACAAAGCCCTTGAAGCTGAGGACATCGGGCACAGCAAACTCGACGCCCACGCCGTCCAGGCTCAGATCGACAGCACCAGCGTCGTTCCAGGTTAGGCGCAAGCCCTCGACGGAGCCGCCGGCGCTGAGGCCGTCGACGAGGCTCAGCGCGCCGGAGCAGCCGATCCAGCGGCTGCCGTCCTTGTTGGTGCCAAAGCCCAGCTTGGTGATCTCGAGCGGGAAGCCGTAGAGATCGAGCGTGTACTGCTCGCGCAGGTCGAGCCAGCCGCCATCGAGGTGCACATTGCCATCGGCGTCGATCGCCAGCTCGCGCACCGCAAAGCTCGGCCAGTCGAGGCCGCCAACAAGCGGGGTGAGCTTACCGCTGACCAGCACAGAGAACACACCGTTGACCGTGCGAAAGCCCAGGCTATCGACCTCCAGCTCAAGGATGCCAGGCTTCGCAAGCGTAAGCAGGCCGTTGTTGCCGCGCAGGGCCGCACTCAGCGCTCCATCACTCGCAATGCTAACATCGATATCTAATGGCATATTGGTCTCAAAGAATGGCAGCACAAGCTGGGCATGGATGCTGCCACCAGCAGGGACATTTTGCTGAAATGCGAGGGATAGCTCCTGCAAGCCACCGCTGATACCACACACTGTGCCGATCAGATCGCCACTGAAGGTGTGGCTGGTTGGATCATAGGTGAGCGGCAGCGGGCCAACACCGATGGTACCGCTTACACCGCCAGCACCAATACCTAGGTCGGTTGCCGTAATCGGGCCAGAGAAGACATCGGGCAGCCAAACGGTGGCAGTAGTAAGTAACACACCTTTCCAACCGTCTGGGGTGCCAGCAGGGCGAGGGCCAGCACCAGAGAGATTAAGATCTAGGGAAGCATTCTCAACAAAAACACCGCTACTCCCCAAGCTAATCGGGTCAGTCAAATTGATGCCAGTACCAGTGTCGAAACTGAGCGCGCCATCTTGATTGATCGTGATCGTCATGCTCGCCAAATTGATCTGCGCATAGTTTCGCTCTGGGTCACGTTCAAAGCGAACATGGCCTTGATCACTCACCCTACGCATAGGTTGTATAAAGGTTGGGGAGAAGCGTAAACCCACTGCTGTAGTGAAAGAGAGTTGAACATGATCTGCAGCGATGAAAAGGGTAGCACTAAATCCCTCTGGATTAATAATGATGCTTGTACCATCTAGACCAGGAAGCTCGAATTCAATCTCACTGAGAGCCTGAAGTTGGAGCGTCACAGTTGTATCGCCCATATCCCAGAGTGTCGTTGGCACAATATCATGCGTATACTCGATAGGATCTGGCTCAATATCTACACCATCAAAACCAGCGTAGGGGTCTAAAAGTGCTAGCGCCTCTTCTTCAGTCATGGAGTCAAAGGGAGGAGGCTCAACACCGGTGTTTGCTGACGGATTGTTGACGGTTGTAAGCCCGCTAAGGCCCAGTTTCGTCAACACTGTACCGAGTGGAGTTATAACTGTATCAAGAAGCGGAATGACAGGAGCAATCGCTTCTAACGGGACTATGTAGCTCATTATCTATAATCCTCTAATAATGAGAACACAAGCATGTTCTCATGGTGAGGTAGTATCAATAGAACAGGCTCCCTATCAACGTATGCGAGCCTTTGGACCTGTGCTCCAAACCCAGCTAGGTTTCCCTGCACGCAGTATGAAGGGTGTCAAATCATACTGGTATAAAACTAGGTCCGCGTGATGGATTGGCATGGGGCGGCGCAATGAGCGGTCTCAATCAATCCACATTACAGTCCTGCAATCCTTGCGGGGTATCAGGGTCACGACCAGGATGCAACTCAAAGAGGTGAATTCGCTGAAACCCTGTAGCTGCACCAGCATTTCCCGCCTGCCCACCAAGAGAAAATCGACGGCCAGGCCGTAAGTATGCGCCACCCTGACCATAAGGCCCAACTGGATTATTTGCTCTGGTGCCAGCCTCACGGGATCGAAAATCGACTTGCTGTAGCCCGTGCCCGCCCTGCGCGGATAAGACTGGTGCAGCTTCTAAGGCATCAACAATAGTAATGTGACCGCTTCTATTGTTGCTTCGAGAACCGCTGACAATAAAGCAACGACCCTCATTCTCAATAGCATCATTTATGGTCTGAAGAATATCTGCCTGCGCTACTGAGCGAAGCAAACCTTCGATTTTCCAACCCCAAGTAACCATGTTTCCAGCAACTCGGCGCTCCAATGGCACTCGATCAGCATTCCACGCAGCTCCATCTACCCAGTCTGTATAGCCATGGGTACCTGCGGCAATATAGTGCCACAGATGGCCCCCTGCTGCCGGGTTCGTGACCACATGGCTGCTCTCCACAGCATTGATACAGCAACGGAATCCTGAGCGGAGCGCAAAATCAGAAATAAAGATATTGCACTTAAAGCTAGGACCACTAAATGCACCAGCATTGTAGCGATAGACAAAATCCTGACTATGGGGCGATCTTCTGCAGCGACGCTGGCGCTGCAGAGAGTTATAGTGCCGATTACTAATATTGCCTTGCTGATTCCACAATAATCAGTAGATCACAGGACTCCCTGGGGCCAGGGTAAACGGTGTGGCGGCCGAATCGTGCGGTATCCTTTGTGGTGCCAACCAAGAAAGGAACCG
>JABXJS010000217.1 GCA_013538855.1 Herpetosiphonaceae bacterium | reverse complement strand
GGTTCCTTTCTTGGTTGGCACCACAAAGGATACCGCACGATTCGGCCGCCACACCGTTTACCCTGGCCCCAGGGAGTCCTGTGATCTACTGAGTATTGTTTCAATGTCTACTGCGTGGTTGATGTCATCAGTATACCCAGCAGGATGCCGCATGTGTGTGGATACTTGACAACCTTTAACAACTATCTCGCCATTGAGTGTCTCTGTGGCCAGCATGGGCCACAATTGAGGAGGAGCCGATGCATACGCAGCCAGCAGCGCCCTTGATCAAGCGCTATCCACTGTGGGTGATTGGATTGGTTGCCGTGCTGGTGCAGCTGCTGCTGTCGCTGGTGTCGCTCTACCACCTACGCTCTGCGCAGCCACGACATGGCTGTCCAAGCATGGATGAGCTGCACTATGGCCTGCCCAACCGCATGCTGGTGTACGATTTCGCACCCTGCGGTCAGCCAGCGCTCCGGCTAAGTGTCGGTGATGCGCTGGTAGACCTGGCCGCCTTGGTGTTTGGCACCGGCATGGTCGTGCTGCTTGTCGATGCTGTGCGCCGTGATGCAAATGACTATCCTTGGCAGATTTGGCTGGGCCTGCTGAGCCTAGGCGGGCTGCTGGCCGTCGTGTCCGGCATTGTCGCTACCGCTCAGTGTCATAGCTATGAGGGCGATTGTTGGCTCGGGATTGGTGTGTTTTCTCTGCCGGGAGCTGCGGCGATTGTGCTGAGCTTCATGCTGCTCGGGTCGATGCGCCGCAAGCCGCCGCTGCTGCTGACAGGTATGGTGGTGCTGCCGCTGCTGATTGTGCTTGGGATTAGCGTGTATATCGCGCTGGGCATCTATCAGGCAACGCACTAGGCTGTGCAGCGGGCGATCTGAGGTGCAGCGAGTCGCGTTTCGCCTGTTGCCGCCGAACGCCAAAGGCGCTGCTGGTCATGGTCGGTTCCGTCACTTGGCGGATGCTCAGCTTCCCCCAAAAGTGGGTCTTGTATCCGCAGCAAAAGTAACGTACTATCTGTGTACTTCACGTGAAGCGTAGCCCAATACTTGTCCGCCTTACGCCCTGCAGCCACTGCTGCTGGTTGATAGTGCCTGCCTTGCCCATGCTAGTCGTCCGCGCTGCTGCAAGGTCGATTGCCTATGCGTTCGATCTGTTGCTTTGGAGCGTGGCGCGATTTGCGCAGCATAGCATAAGGAATGATTATCCATGGTGAACACTAAATTTTTCGCCCGGTTGAACATCCTCGTCGTTCTAATGCTGCTGCTGGCGGCATGTGGCGGCGCAGTCGCCACAGATACTCCCGCTTCTCAGCCAACGGAGGCTGCCGATACCAGTGTCGATCCAACCGAGGACGTTGCTGATGTCGAGCCAACCGAGGAGATCGTCGACGAGCCAACCGAGGAGGTCGTCGATGAGCCGACCGAGGAGATCGACGAGCCAACCCAAGCGCCGCTCGTCGGCAGCACCGACATCGGCGCATCTGGCGAAGGCACCGTCGATACGACTGGCCAGTATATCTCCGACTTTGGCTTCCGCCCCGACTACAACGGCTTTAGCTTCCCCAACTACGGTGGCGAGGGCGAGATCAACCTCACCGCCGCCGAGGTGCGCCGTATGTTCGGCGATCAGGTCTGCTCCTACATCAGCGGCGATGAGTGCACGCTCACGCCCGCTGGGCAGCAGTGGATGGAGTCGGTCAACAATAGCATGAACGGCGGCCACTGCGAGGGCATGGCGGTGCTCAGCAACCTGTTCTACACCCAGCGCATCGATCCGGCGCAGTTTGGTGCCGATAGCGTGCCCGCGCTCGATATCGTCGGCAACGAGCCGCTGCAGCGCGAGATCGCCTACTGGTTCACCACGCAGGCCACCCAGCCCGCTCGCCAGGGCATCGTCCAGCAGACGCCAAGCGGCATCGTCAACACGCTGCTCAACGCCTTCGCCGCTGGCCCCGAGGGCAGCGAGACCTACGCCCTGGGCTTCTATAAGCGCGATATGACCGGCGGCCACGCGGTCACGCCCTACGCGGTCGAGGATCGCGGCGATGGCATCTACTGGATCATGATCTACGACAATAACTACCCCGGCGCGGCGCGCGCGATCCAGGTCGATACCAACACCGACACCTGGTCCTACTCCGGCTCCACCAACCCGGCCGAGCCAGCCGATGACTACGAGGGCGACGCCGAGTCCTACACCCTGGAGCTGGCGGCGATCGAGCCGCGCCTGTCGGAGCAAGCCTGCCCCTTCTGCGATGAGGGCACCGGCGGCGCGACCTTCAGCGGCGATGTCCAGATTGGCTACAGCGCCCAGAGCGAGGTTAAGTACAATGAGGTCTGGCTCGAGGGCAATGCCGACCTGCTGATCACCGACGCCGACGGCAATCAGATCGGCTTCAAAGACGGTCAGTTTGTCAACACGATCCCCGGCGCACGCTCCAACGCCAATAAGTTTGGCGTTAATGTGTGGGACTCCACCGCCGAGCCGGTCTACTACATCCCCACCGATGTCGATTTCTCGATCGATATCGACGGCAGCCGCCTGACCGAGCCAGCTACCTCGACCGTGACCTTCATCGGCCCTGGCTATGTGCTGGAGGTCAGCGATATCATTCTTGAGCCTGGCCAGGTCGATATCATGGACATCGCTCCCGACGGCAGCCTGCTCTCGTATCGCACCTCGATGGGCGAGACGCCGCTGATGCTGCTCGGCGTCGAGACCGACGCGTCCGATTATCTCTTCGCCGTCCAGGGCTATGAGCTCCAGCCCGACGAGGCCGTCAACCTCATGCTCGATACCAAAGAGGGCTGGGTCAGCCTCGACGCCATCGACAACGCCGACACCGGCACCTACTTCCTCGCCGTGCTCAAGTACGACGACAAGGGCGAGCAGATCTTCGGCGCCGATGGCATCACCTTGGAGCCGGACGATATCGTCTATGTTGACTACCTGAAGTGGCCCGGCAACGGCGAGCCAATGCAGCTCGATGTTGATTATGGCAGCGATGGCAGCGTCGATGAGACCCTGCAGATCGACGATGTTACCGACGAGTTCAGCGAGTAGGCGCTAGTCCGCCCTAAACGCATGCCGCGCCCGCTTGGCTTTCCCGCCAACGGGCGCGGTTGTGTGTGCGCGCTGCTCTGGGCTGCCACTCGCCGATAGGATTTAAGCGCGGCGCTGGGCAATCGCTCCCTGACGAGCGTGTATGCGCGGCTGCGGATTGCCCACGCCGCGCAGGCCAGCGCTTTAACCACGGCGCTGTATTTTCCCAAACCTCAGCGCGGCATACGTATTCAGCCCAACAGTTGTCGCAACAGGCTCGTGAACTGCACGCTGTCGCCGCCAGTGAGAATTAGTAGACATAAAATAAATGCGCCTGGGTCACATCGTTGGCGACCCAGGCGCGGCTGTTTATTGAACCAGAGCGCCGTGGTTAGGCGCAGGCCCACGGGGGGGCAATCCGCAGCCGCGCATACGCGCTCGTTGGGGACGGCCCAGCGCCGCGGTTGGCGCGCCAGGGTCCGCTCGGCGGCAGTGTATGAACCAGAGCGCCGTGGTTAGGCGCAGGCCCACGGGGGGCAATCCGCAGCCGCGCATACGCGCTCGTTTGGGTCGGCTCAGCGCCGTGGCTGGCGTTAGCTGCGGGTGATGTGCATGAGATTGCGCACGATGCCGGCGATGCCGCCGATCAGCATGGCTAGCCCACTCCCAAAGCGGAAGATCAGCCGCGGGCTAAGCAGCGAGTAGATGAGCGGAGCCGACTGCCAGTACCACACCGATGTTCCCACGAGGTACAGGCCACCGATGATGCCGGCGATGCTGAGGACCAGAATGAGCGGCATCTGTTTGCGGGCGATCGAGCCGCTGTAGCTATGCTGGACGTATTCGATCAGCGCCTCGGCATCCTTGTAGTTGCCGTTGTAGCGCGCGATCACCTTCTGCACAATCTCGTAGCGGTCCTCGTGGCGGCCAAACTCGGCGATTACGAAGTCGATCTGCTCCTGCGGGTAGGGCGAGCGCTGCTGTGTCTCGGCAGCGCGGCGCTGCGCTTTTGCGCGCTTCGGCGGCCTCACTCCATTGTTCGGTGGCGCGGCGGGGGCCTGCGGCTGCTCCCAGGGCAGCGCCACTGCGTCGGGCGGTGGTGTGGCGGGCAGGGCGACAGTCGCGCCAGTGGCAGCGGGGGGCTGCGGCTGCTCCCAGGGCAGCGCCACTGCGTCGGGCGGTGGTGTGGCAGGCAGCGTGATCGTGGCGGCAGTGTAGGCGGGTGCGCTGGCGCTGTTTGGTGTGGCGGGCAGGGCGACAGTCGCGCCAGTGGCAGCGGCGGGCTGTGGCGTGGCGGGCAGGGCGACAGTTGCGCCTGTGACAGCGGCGGGCAGGCCGACAGTTGCGCCAGTGGCGGCGGCCGGCGTGTTGGCATGGCGCGGCGCAGACGGCGGTGGCTGATAGCCAGCGGCTTTGGCGCGGGCCACACAGTCGGCCTGCTGATTTAAGTCATCGACCGTCTGGCCAAGCAGCCACCACACTTCGCCGTCTACCTTGCCGCCAGCGGCGCGGACAGCGCGCATCAGCAGCTGGCGCGCCTGCTCGCGCTGCTGGTGCTGGAGCAGCTGCTTGGCCTGCGCGATCAGATTGTCCATTGAAAACTCCCTCTTGTGTTGCCGGGGTTAGCGGTATGCGTTACGTATGCTCCCAGTACGCTGCTGCTATGCTGCGGCGTTGCACATTGTAGCCTGCTGTCTCTGCTGGGCTACAGCTGGTATGCTGCTTGTGCTACAGCGCTAAAATCTGAAGGCAGAGCGTAGCAGCAGACTACCGCTATGTCAAGCAGCTCCCGCGCGACTGGCGCGAGCGCTGCACGCTGGCGCGTCCGGCCATGCTAAGATGAAGCGCAGAGGATCTAGCACAGGGGGAACACCGTATGGGGACAGACGCAGATGTCATTGTTGTTGGCGCGGGACTGGCCGGGCTGGTTGCCGCCGCCGAGCTGGCCGACGCTGGCCGCCATGTGATCATCGTGGATCAGGAGCCGGAGCAGAGCCTCGGCGGCCAAGCCTTCTGGTCGTTTGGCGGGCTATTTTTCGTTGACTCGCCGGAGCAGCGCCGCCTCGGCATCCACGACTCGTTTGATCTGGCCTATCAGGACTGGATGGGCACCGCCGCCTTCGATCGCCCTGAGGACTACTGGCCGCGCAAGTGGGCTGCGGCCTATCTGGAGTTCGCCGCTGGCGAGAAGCGCGCCTGGCTGCATGCGCAGGGCATGCGCTTCTTCCCCATCGTCGGCTGGGCCGAGCGCGGCGGCTATGGCGCGATTGGCCATGGCAACTCGGTGCCGCGCTTTCATGTGACCTGGGGCACCGGGCCTGGCGTAATCGAGCCGTTTGTGCGCCGCGTGCGCGCCGCCGAGCAGCGCGGGCTGATCACGCTGAAGTTCCGCCATCGTGTCAGCGAGCTGACCACCAGCGGCGGCGCAGTCGATGGCGTGCGCGGCGAGATTCTAGAGCCGAGCAGCGTCGAGCGCGGCGCTCCTAGCTCGCGCGTCGTTGTTGGCGAGTTCACATTGACCGCCCAGGCGGTGATCGTCACCTCCGGCGGCATCGGGGCCAACCACGAGCTGGTGCGCCAAAACTGGCCGGAGCGGCTCGGGACGCCGCCGCAGCACATGCTCTCCGGCGTGCCCGACCATGTGGACGGGCGCATGCTGGCGATCACTGAAGCGGCTGGTGGCACGATCATCAACCGCGACCGTATGTGGCACTACACCGAGGGCATCCAGAACTGGAACCCGATCTGGAGCCTGCACGGCATTCGCATTTTGCCTGGCCCCTCGTCGCTGTGGTTTGATGCAGCGGGCAATCGGCTGCCCGTGCCGCTGTTTCCGGGCTTCGACACGCTGGGGACGCTGAAGCACATAATGCAGACAGGCCACGAGCACACCTGGTTTGTGCTGACGCAGAAGATCATCGAGAAGGAGTTCGCCCTCTCTGGCTCGGAGCAAAACCCGGACCTGACCAACAAGAGCATCAAGCAGACGCTGGGGCGCGTGCGGCCAGGCGCGCCTGGTCCCGTCGAGGCGTTCAAGCGCCATGGGGCCGACTTCATCGTCAAGCGCACGCTGCCCGAGCTGGTCAGCGCCATGAATCAGCTCACGCCGGAGCCGCTGCTGGACCTGCGCGCCATCGAGCGCGAGGTGCTAGCCCGTGACCGCGAGATCGACAACCCCTTCACCAAAGATATGCAGATCACGGCGATTCGCGGCGCGCGCAACTACCTTGGCGACAAGCTCATTCGCGTGGCCAAGCCGCACCGCCTGCTCGACCCCAAGGCTGGTCCGCTGATCGCCGTCAAGCTGCACATCCTCACGCGCAAGACGCTTGGCGGCCTGCAGACCGACCTGGCGAGTCGCGTGCTCGGGGCCGACGGCGAGCCGGTGCCGGGCCTATACGCCGCTGGCGAGGTGGCGGGCTTTGGCGGCGGCGGCATGCACGGCTATCGCGCCCTGGAGGGCACCTTCCTCGGCGGCTGTATCTTCTCTGGCCGCATTGCAGGCCGCCACGCGGCGCAGGCGGTGATTTAGCGCCACGTGCGCCAAGGCTAAACCGCGAGCCTTGGCGCACAGCGGTGACTCGCGCACTGATGAGCGCTACTCGCTCTTGATGATGCCCGTTAGCGAGGCTACATAGAGCGGAATAATCGTCCATCCAGCCACACAGTGGATAAATGCATAGATGATGCGGCCACTGCCGACTGGCTGCCAGGCGTTGGCATAGCCCAGGTCTAGCGCTGGTACAAAGCGATCAATGCTGTAGGCGAAGTGTTGAAACGAGGTGAGGCTAAGCCCTTGCGCGCTGCCAGCCACAGGCTGGAGGCTGCCAGCAGGGAGGAAAACCAGCGTCCCCAGAATGATAAAGGCTAGCGCAGCAAACAGCAGCCGCTCGGTATGCAGGCCCCATGCAGTGAGCCATTTTAAGGCCCCATCCTTAAGCTTCTGGCTGCGTGACCAATTAATGCTGCCGCCGTTGGGCCGCAGGGCATTCTGACGGATGGCCTCATGGCCCAGCAGGTGAATCGTGCGGGCGGCGTGCTCTTGGCCGTTGTTCTGATAGTAGTGCTCAAGCTGAATGTAGGGATCACGGCTGAAGCGGCGTGGGTCTTGGGATTGGACAAAGCGCTGTGCAAGCTGCTGCTCTTGGCCCTCGCGCCCAGCGTGGAAGCGCTCGAAGGTGCAGCTGGTCAGGTCGAGACTATCTGGTATAAACGGAAACCCTTCGAAGCGGCTGGTTGTGTGGTATGACTGTAGCTCGAAAATTTTGATGTTGGTGTCGTAGAGCTGCACCTTCGACTTAAAGTGTGCACCCTCAAGCTTGAGCTTGCCGCGCACCAGCGCCTGCCCAAGGTTGATAACCCCCGTACAGCGCACAAGCGTCATATCAAGGTTGCCTTGCAGGTGGAAGAAGCGCATATCAACATCGCCGTTGTCGTGGCCTTGACTGTACGTGAACTTGGCCCGCCGAAATATGCCATCGCCAGCACACTGCGCGCCGCTGAAGCTAACGGGGCCAGCAAACAGGGTGTGGCGACAGTCTAACTTCCAGCCAAAATCAGCGCGCTCAAATGTGACGAGCTGCGGGCCTTCGAACTGTGCGCCTGTAAAGAGCGCCTTGCGCCCACACCGAATGCCCGTGCCGTCTAGCCCGGCTTTGAACCGCGCTGGCTGCTTCAGTGCGCCAACGGCCGCCTCATCGAATTGAAGATTGCCAGCCATCACGGCACCTTTGAAGTCAACACTGCCTTGGGTGGAGAGAAACTGCGCGCCGCTGAACATCGCATCGTGGCACTCAATCGTGTTGAATGTGACATGGCCTTTGAACGTTGTGCAGATAAATTCGACGCCGCCTTTGCAGGTAAAGCCGATAAAGTCGACATCTGGCACATCCGCAGCGTGGGCACAGGCGGCAAAGACCGCATCATTGAACAGGGCATTGCCGTCCACCTGTGCTCCATTAAATGAGGCTGGCCCACAGAAGTGCGAGTGGTTGCAGATCAGGTCCTTATGGTAGATCGTCAGCGACTCTGTGCGATCACCGCTGTTGAACCCTTGCAGAAAGGTGCACTTGAAAAACGTAAGTGGTTGTTGAAACTCTGCATAGTGTAGGTCAACCGCATCAGTGAATACACACTCTGTGAACTCGACTGGTCTATGGATCTGCGCATACTTCAGGTTTAGCGACCCAACAATGACGATCTGTTCGTAGCGGCAAACGGTCGTGGCTTCAGCGGTGAGCGTGCTGGCGACGGTGTCGGCTGCCACCATGACGGTGATAGGAGAAGCAATATTCTGCACGCCAGCATGGTCGTTGTCGGAGAGAACAAGCGTTGTTGATACAATGTGTGCTACGTCGTTCATGGTCGTTTCCCTTCTATACATGTAGCCTCTTTAGATGATCGACTCTCTCGCTATCGTAGAATGTAAGGAGTCTGTGGTAGTGAAGGGATTGTCTGCCTATGTGGTTGTATCGCCACCTTGCTGCTCCCCCCAACGGTTGATTGTCGCCCTCTTGTGCGTACATTTGCGCCAAACCCTATTGACAGGCGTAGCTGAGCCGCCGATAATGCAGGCATCCACAACATTCATTGTGCTAAACGACGAACACCGACAGAGCGGCTGCGCTTGCTAGCAGCCGATGGTCTGTGCTGTTCGCCAGAAAGGCTGGGTGCATGCTGCGCTGCTACGGCACTGACTGCCCACTGCGGGCCGATTGCTACCGCTACACCAATCCCGCCCCCGGCCGCGATGCCTTTGGCCGCCCACCCTACGACGCTGCTAACAATACCTGCGCATACTGGATTACAAACGTGCCAACGGAGGCGCAGATCCGCGACGCGGCCTACTTTATCTGGCTGCGCGAGGGGCGGCCAGCTGGACAGGCGGCTATGCACTGGGCTGCGGCCGAGCGCGCATGGCAGCTCAGCCTTGGTCGTGCAGCACAGGCGGAGCCTGAGCGCTAAGCGCGCCCCATCCAACAATGCTAAACCTCACCCGTGCTGTCCTTATCCTCTAGCAAAAGGAGCAAGTCCATGAAAACGCTATCGAATCGAGTGCTGATGCTGGGCTGACAGTGCTGCTGCTTGCCGCCCAGGGCACAACGCAGGCGCGCGAGCTGACGCAGCAGGCCCCGACCGCCCAGACCCAGGCAGCCAAGACGACGCTGCGCTGGCAGGTACCGGAGCAGACCCAGCGTACGACGCTGCGCATCGCTGGCCCAGATGGCACGGTGACGGAGCAGACCTTCGCTGGCGGCCAGCCGGTGGTGCTGAATATTGCCAGCAAGGGCAGCCACCTTGCCGATGGCACGTATGTGTACGAGCTGCGCGCCGTGGTGCCCGCCACGAGCGCACCTGTCGGCTCCGCCGCTGAGGGCCGCACGCAAGCGAGCGGCGCGGCGCTGCAGTCGGTGGTGCAGACGGGCGCATTCCGCATCCTCAATGGCTCGATCATCGCTGCAGGCGATCTGAAGGAGCCGCAGACAGGCCAGCCGACGCGCTCCGGCGCTGCCCAGCCAGCCGCCAGCGGAACCAGCGGCACGCCTGGCATCAACGACCAGGTGATCGCTGATGACCTGATTGTGCAGAGCAGCATCTGCGTCGGCCTCGACTGTGTGAACGGCGAAAGCTTTGGCTTTGACACGCTGCGCCTCAAGGAGAACAACACGCGCATCAAGTTCGAGGACACCAGCACTGGCGCGTTTCCCGCCGTTGACTGGCAGCTGACCGCCAACGACAACGCCAGCGGCGGCGAGGATAAGTTCTCGCTGGAGGACGTGACCAACGCCAAGGTGCCGTTTACCGTGCGCGCCAACGCGCCAACCAACTCGCTCTATGTGAGCGCCAACGGCTATATTGGCCGCGACACCAACGCGCCGGTGCTTGAGCTGCACCTGCATGATGGTGATACGCCCGCCATACGCCTAGAGCAGAGCGGCGGCGGCTGGGGGGACTACACCTGGGATATTGGCGGCAACGAGGCGGGCTTCTTTATCCGCGATGTGCCTGGTGGCTCCCGTCTGCCGTTCCGCATCCTGCCAGGTGCATCAAGCTCCTCGCTGGTGGTCGCGAGCAACAGCAACGTCGGCATTGGCACGCTTAGCCCCAGCGCCAAGCTGGAGGTCAACGGCAATGTGCTGGTGCAGGGCAACGTCGTTGAGTACTCCGATGTCAATGCCAAGGAGAACTTTGCCGCTGTCGATGGGACCGCCGTGCTCGACGCGCTGATGCAGTTTCCGGTGCTCAGCTGGAACTACAAGGCCGATGGTGCCAGCGTGCGCCACATCGGCCCAACCGCGCAGGATTTCTACCGCGCCTTTGGCCTGGGCCAGGATGACCGCCACATCGCCCCGCTGGACACCAACGGTGTCGCCCTCGCCGCCATCCAAGAGCTGTACACCCAGCTCCAGGCCAAAGATGCCTACATCAGCGAGCTAGAGCAGCGCCTCGCCGATCAAGAGACGCGCCTGCAGACGCTGGAGCAGCGCATGAACGCGCTGGAAAAAGGCGCGCAGAAGTAGCGCCGCTCGGGCTGTTTTTTCTCAAGAGGAGTAGACTATGAATACATCTTCTGGTATCAAAGTCAAGCTGTGGAGCGCGCTAACGGCGGCGCTGGTGGCGGTGGTGGTGATTCTGCCGGCGATGGTGCTGGCCAACACAGCTCCCGCTAGCTCAAGCGTGCGCGCGGCCGCCAGCAGCCCGCAGGGTGCCGTCTATCCCGAGTTGATCCGGCTTGGCTTCACCAGCGAGGGCGATGCGAGCTATACCAACCTGGTTGGGCGCAGCGCGTCCAACGTTGCCTCGTTTCGCTCCAACCGCGGCGTGTCCGATATCTACTACATCTTTCCTGCGCCAGCGCACACGCTCAACGTGATCAGCGCGCAGATGAACGTGATCACCAGCACTGGTACCTACACGGGCACCGCGAATGTGACATTGGAGGTGCGCGATATGTCCGGCGCGCTGCTGCACACCGTCTCATCGACGGCGCTGGACCTAGAGGCGGCCCCGATTGGCAGCTGGACGCCTTTCGCAATCTCGACCACACCGAGCGACACGCTGGTTGATCCTGGTCAGGTGCTTGTCGTGCACGTCACGTTTGATCTGGGCAGCAGCGATGATCTGAATGCGCGGCCAATGTTTGAGGTCTACGTCAACTGACGCTTGCCGTGACGTTGCGACTTGTATCAAACAGAAAGGCCACAGCATGAAACGATTACCTGTTTTTGCCCTGGTTGGCAGCGTGCTGCTGCTGGCAGTGCTGCTGCTGCCGCTGCGCCCGCTGCGCTCGGTGGTGCTGGCGGCAACCCAGCAGCTCACCGCCAGCGGCCCAAACTATCCGTTTGACGAATTTTGGCGCTTGGGCTTTACCAGCGAGGGCGACGCTGCCTACGTCAATCTCGCTGGCCGCGATATCACCAACGTCGCCTCATTCCGCTCCAACCGCAGCGTGTCCGACATCTACTATATTTTCCCGTCGAGCGCCTACACCATGACGATCAACTGGGCGGCCACCACGATTGTGACGCGCACGGGCAGCTACACCGGCACGGCATCAATGGATATTGAGGTGCGCGATATGTCCGGCGCACTGCTGCGCACTGCCTCAAGCGCGCCGATTGACGCCGAGAGCGCACCGGTTGGCGCGTGGAGCTACTTCAGCCTCTCGCCAACCGCCGCCGATCTGCTGGTGGGGCCGGATGAGGTGGCCGTGGTTCACTTGAGTCTGAGTGTTGGCAGCAGCGATGATCTGAGCGTCCAGGCCAGCTTCGAGATCGGCGTCGGTGTGCCGCAGCCACCAGCCACGCCAACCCCAACGCCGGCCGACACGCCGACGGCCACCGACACGCCGACAGCCACCGATACGCCAACAGCCACTGATACGCCGACGATCACCGACACGCCGACGGCGACATCTACACCAGGCACGCCGACGATCACGCCGACGCCTGGCACGCCGACGATCACGCCAACACCAGGCACGCCGACGATCACGCCGACGCCTGGCACGCCAGCGCCAAACACGCTGTACCTGCCGGTAGTGCTCAAGTAGCCCACTGCGCGTCCAGGTACCTCGACTGCAAGGGCCGCTGATCCATGTGATCGGCGGCCCTGCGCTATGGTGCTAGGCACGACTGCACCGCGTGTGCACGCTGGGACAGCACGGGCTAGCGCTGGTTCGGCGGCGCTACGGCCCAACGTGCACAGTGATCGCCACCGCGTCGCCCTCGGCGAGCTGCTCGGCCTGGCGCACGCTGGCCTTGAGCGGCACAAGATAGCGGCCGTCTTTGGGAATCAGCGAGGTGCGCCACGCGGTCTGGCCGATGCGCGCCTGAACCGGTATCACGCCCCAGCCATACGTGACAAGGCCCGCGATCGCCTTAATGGCGCTGCTCTGCGCCTCCGGAATGGTCACAAAATACCACGGGGCCGGGCCTTTCCAGAACCAAATTGGGCCGTTGAACTCAATCTGCACCATGCACTCCTTTGCTCTGTACAGCTGATGGCGGATCAGGCTGGTCGGGGTTGTGGGTTCAAGTCCCATCGGCCACCCCAACCATGGGTTGCTGCACCGCGCCTGCTCGGTGGCCATGGGGCTTGGGGCTGTATGGTGATGCACGGCGCTGCGCTTAACGCACGCATATGCACGTGCCACGCCACGCTGCGCGCAACGCACGGTTAAGCGCAGCGCTGATCAATCATACCATCACAAAAGCGGGCTACCCATCGGCGCGGCTGGCCCAGGCATCGACCTCGACCTTGTAGCCAGGGCTGGCGAGGGCGACGACGTAGACGAGGGTCATGCAGGGGCGGTGCGCACCAAGCCGTGCGGCGATAACGGCGGCGCGCTGGGCTGGGTCCATGGCTCCAACCAGATACACGGTCAGCTTGACCAGATCGGCAGCGTCCATCTGGGCGGCGGCCAGGTTGTGCTGAATGTTGGCCAAGGCCACATCAAGCTGCGCGACCGGATCGCTGGGCACGCTGCCGTCTGGGCGCATACCGACCTGCCCGGAGAGCACGAGCATGCGCTCGGGGCCGCGAATCTCGATCTGGTGGGTGTAGGCGGCGACCGGCTGGTGCAGCGTCGCCGGGTTGCGAAACTCTTTCATTCGGGCTGCTCCTAAAATAGCACGCCGAGGCGGCGGCGCTGGTCGTAGGGGAAGATGTCAATGACCTCGCCAGCGTTGAGGCGCGCCTGGATGTCGCGCCAGTAGTCGACGGTCAGCAGCTCGCCGTGGTGCTCGTCGAAGATGCGGCGCAGGTCGGCGCGCAGGCCCAGGAAGTGCTTGAACTCCTCAGGAAACACGTCGTGGGGGCCGACGGCGAACCACGGCTCGCTGGCCATGTCCTCGTCGTAGCTCTGTGGCTCGGGCATGTGCATAAAGTTGCAGTCGGTCAGCAGGTCGATCTCGTCGTAGTCGTAGAAGACCACGCGGCCGTTGCGCGTGACGCCAAAGTTCTTCAGCAGCATGTCGCCAGGAAAAATATTGCTGATCGCCAGGTCCTTGATCGCGTTGCCAAAGTCGAGCGTGGCCGCCTCGGCAGCGGCCTGTGGTGCCTGGCGCAGGTGCACATCAAGCGGCAGCACGCGGCGCTCGACGTACAGGTGCTTGATCACCACGTGCTGGCCCTCGACGCTGACGGTGGAGGCGGCGACCGCCTCTAGCTCGGCCAGCAGCTCGGGGCTGAAGCGCGCGCGCTCGAGCTTGAGGTACTCGAACTCATAGGCCTCGACCAGCCGCCCGGCGCGGTCGTGGCGAAAGACCAGCTGGTACTTCTGTATCACGCCGCGGCGCGTGGTGTCCTTCGGCGGCGCGAAGCGATCCTTGATCAGCTTGAACACCACATCGTAGGAGGGCAGGGTGAACACGATCATCACCATGCCGCGCTCGCCGACGGCGATCTCGAAGCGGTCGTCGGAGGTGGCGAGGTGCTGCAGCAGGTCGCGGTACAGCTCGGTCTTGCCGTGCTTGTGGTGGCCGATGGCGATGTACAGCTCGGCGATGCGCTTGCTGGGCATGATCGTGGTCAGGAACTGCACCAGATCGTAGGGGCGATCAACATCGACCAGGAAGTGCGAGCGGGTGAAGCTGAACAGGATGCTCACCTCGTGCTCCTCCAGCAGCACCGCATCGACGTACACGCCGGTCGGGTTGGACAGCAGCGCCAGCACAAACGGGATGGTCTGCTGGCCGTGGATGATGCGCCCGATGATGTACGCGCCCTTGTTGCGGTAGAAGATCGGCCGCAGCACCTCCAGCCGCTCGAAGCGCGGGCTAGCCCCCAGGGCGTAGAGATGCGCCTCCATGAGCATGGCCACGCGCTGCACGTCGCGCTCCAGGTCGCGGTAGGGCATGGCGAAGGCGTAGTCGCGCAGGATTTTTTCGATCAGGGCGATGCTGGTGGGCAGGCGCTGGTAGGTGCGAAAGATCGGCTCGCTGGCGCAGGTGAGCGGCGTCTCGAAGTCGGTGGCGATGAACTCCAGCTGCGGGTTCACGCCCACGGTGGTGAAGATGCGCCGCGTGACCGAGTTAAAGAACGTCTCGGCCAGCTCCCAGTCGTCGCGCTGCGCGATCAGGCCCGAGTAGACCGCCTTCATGCTGGCCCAGACAATGGTACTGGTGTCGCGCTCCTCCAAGATGGTCTTGATCTCGGCGACGACGGCGTTGATCTGGCGCGGGTACAGCTCCAGCCGCCCGGCCATGTCGGCCTGGATGCCGTGCCAGTCCTGCTGCTCGAAGCGCTGTTTGGCCTGGCGCGTCAGCGCCTTGTACTCCTGCTGGTACGTGTCGAACGTGCGGAAGATCGCGCTCGCCGCCAAGTTTGCCAACCGACTGTCCGTCAACCGTTCGTTCATTGTGCGCCTCCCGCTATGCCGTTGTCTCTATCGTAGAGCCAGCGCGCCTATTGTACGATAGATTGCTCTCTGGCCATGCAGGTGCTTTTTTGGCTGCCGCGGCGGCTGCGTCAGGCGCACGTCACGTGTGTCCGTGGTGGGCCGTCATGCAGGCGCTCTTTTTTGCTTGATGTGCGTGTGGGCTAATCCGCTGCGGCGGCTGTGGTGGTGTCAGGTTACGCAGGCTCGCCCGTTGTTTGGCCCGTCGCCCAGGTGCGCCGCCCCACCGCCGCCGTGCGATTGGGGACAGTGTGCGCTAGGCTGCTGCTTGCCGCCGGGTGCTAGGCTGAGGCGCACTATTTTTTGATGAAACAACGTGTGCGCTGATCCGCTGCGGCGGCTGTGGTGGTGTCAGGTTAAGCAGGCCCGCGCGTTGTTTGGCCCGTCGCCCAGGTGCGCCGCCCCACCGCCGCCGTGCGATTGGGGACAGTGTGGGCTAGGCTGCTGCTTGCCGCTGCAAGAGTCTTAAACTATGCTCTGCGTACCTGGCACACCGCAGTGGGCACGCTGCGGCCCGCAGAATGGAGACCACTATGGCGCGCAAAACCGCCCCTACAGATGTGGAGCTGGTCGCCCGTGGTGCGCGGCTGTTCGTGTGTATTTTAATAGTGGCGCTGGGGTTTGAGCTGGCCTTGCGCACACGCTTTTTTACCAACTGGGCGCAGCTGCTCCGGCCGCTGGAGGCGTGGCGGCTGGTCGTTTTTTTGGTGGTGGCGTGGTTGGTCTCTCGCGGCCAAGCGTGGCTGTGCTGGGTGTTGGTACTGCTGTGTGGCCTTGGCGCGCTGAGCTGTATGCTCAGCGCGCTAGCCGTGCTGCCGAGTGCGCTATGGTCTGCGGTTGGATGGCTGCTGCTGGCCGTGGCCTACGCTGCGGGCGCAGGGTTGCTGGCGCTGGCCCCAAGTGTGCGCGCGTATTTGGCGACGCAGGGCGAGCGCTAGCTGAATGCCCGCCACGATGCAGCGGCGCAGGCGCGTGGGGCGGCAGATGCAAGGTGCGCGCCACTGGAGCCGCAGCCCGGCGCTGGCTTCGAGCATGTGCGCATTTTTCAGGCGTGGAGCCAGCGCTAGCCGCCGCAGCTAGGCGCTGGCGGCGGTGGGCAGCTCTAGCTGGGCGAGTTGGTTGATGGCCCTGCTCTCGACGAAGGCGCTGGGCGCGCCATACTTGGCGGCGTTGATCATGGCCTTGCCGACCTGCTCGGTGGTGGTGATGGCGCTGGGCAGCAGGCGGCGCAGCACTGGCAGCAGCAGCCCGGTCACGGCGTACACCGCGCGGTAGAGCGGCGTCTTGGACGTGATGCCGTGCAGCGGCTGGATGAGGCCGGGCCGGAACATATAGGCGGCCTTGAACGGCAGTTTAAGCAGCGCGTTCTCGGTCTTGCCCTTGACGCGCGCCCACATCGAGCGGCCCTTTTCGCTGCTGTCGGTGCCCATGCCGGAGACGTAGATGAACGTGAGGGCGTTGTTGTGCTTGAGCAGCGCGTCCGCTGCGGCGAGCGTAAGATCGTAGGTGATGTGGGTGTAGCGCTCCGCGCTCATGCCCGCCGCCGACACGCCGAGACAGAAGAAGCAGGCGTCGAAGCCGCCGAGCTCGGCGGCGATAGCGCTGTAGTCGTAGAAGTCGCTGTGCACGATCTCGCGCAGCTTCGGGTGCTGCTGCCCGGTTGGGCTGCGTCCGATTGTTACCACGCGCTCCACCAGCGGGCTGTGCAGGCACTCGCGCAGCACGCCCTGGCCAACCATGCCGGTCGCGCCAAACAGCAGTACGTTCATCGTGTTATGCTCCTTGTTGGATAAATGACTTTCGGTCAATTATTGCAGATGTACTATAAATGACCAACGGTCATTTGTCAAGATAGAACTGACGAGTGTTATGCACAGCGCAGGCAGCCATGCCCGCATCAGCGCTCAGGTGCCCAGATTCAGAGCGTGGATGGCACATTCCATCTGGTAAACTAACCTGGTAAATGTGTAGGCTGTTACACCAATTCACGCTGGGTATGCTGCAATGCGCGGCCGTCTGTGTGCTGTTCACAAACCTCGTCCCCTGATTTAATGGCCGCGTGTCCCAGCGATTTCATCCCGTTCTGGTGCGGCAAAATCCACGGGACAGAGAGTGGTGAGCTGGGTGACGAAGTGTGTGGATCGTACAGTTTCGGTCGCAGCCCCACGCCGCCGCCAGGGTGCCAATGTGCGCCTCATCGAACGTACGCCATAGCGCTACTGCTCCGTGACAACTGATCGAATGGTGTTTGGCGACCAAGGCTAGCTGGAACAATGGATCGCAGTTATGGGTGGACGGCCGCAAGCCAGCGCTCTAGCCACGTACGACCGTGGCTGGCGAACGGCTCGACGCGCTGCTCAAGCTGCTGGCGGATGTGCGCGCAGGTGGTCAGTGCGGCGGCGGCGATCTCATCGGGCATGGGCCATGTGCGACGCACCGACGCGAACGTATCCTGGTCGCGCACGCGCACGCGGCCGTCAGCGGAGCACAGCACATCAAGCTCTAGATCCGTCTCCGCGACCACGGAGCCGTGCCAGCGCACCGGCAGAATGATGTCCACATCGATCACATAGCCGGTCTGATTAAAGCAGGCCGACCAGTAAGTGCCGCTTGGGATCAGCTTTACGAAAGCGCTGTCGAACACGCCGCGCTGCGCGCCGTCGGCAGCGGCCCATGGATCGCCCTGGCGAATGCCGAGCCAGCGACCGTGCTCGTCGCTGCCGATCAGCCATGCGTGCGCATTGGCTGTTGGTCGCTCTGGCCACTTGAAGCCGCGCACCTCGATGCATGGGCAGTTGCTGCGCTGAAGTGTGCTCATGCTGAAATCCTTTCTGAATGTATAATCAAGCTATGGCACCACTGTTAACCACCAAACTGTATCTGCCGCCGCTGCGCCCACAGCTCGTCGCTCGTCCGCGGCTCATGGAGCGGCTGAGCGCCGGTGTGCAGCATGCGCTGACGCTGATCTCGGCTCCGGCTGGCTCAGGCAAGACGACGCTGGTGAGCGCGTGGGCGGCTGTGTGGCCGCAGCCTGTCGCCTGGCTGGCGCTGGACGCTGGTGATAGCGCGCCGCCCCGCTTCCTGAGCTATGTGATCGCGGCGCTCCAGACGCTGCTGCCCGGCTTTGGCGCGACCATGCTCAACCTGCTGCAGTCGCCGCAGCCGCCGCCGGTCGAGACTATGCTGACGCTGCTGCTCAATGAGCTTACCACACTGCCTGGGCCAGCGGTGCTGGTGCTCGATGACTACCACGCGCTCGAAGCGCCTGCTGTTGATCAGGCGCTGGCATTTTTGGTCGAGCATCTGCCGCCGCAGCTGCGCCTGATCATCGCTACCCGCGAGGACCCGCCGCTGCCGCTGGCCCGCCTGCGCGCCCGTGATCAGCTGACCGAGCTGCGCGCTGCCGATCTGCGCTTCAGCATGGCCGAGGCCGCCGACTTCCTCAACCACGTGATGGGCCTTAGCCTGACCGATGCCGATATTGCCGCGCTGGAGGCGCGCACCGAGGGCTGGATCGCGGGCCTCCAGCTGGCCGCACTCTCGATGCGTGGACATGCCGACAGCGCCAATTTTATCCAGTCCTTCACCGGCAGCCACCGCTTTGTGCTCGATTATCTCGTGCAGGAGGTGCTGCAGCAGCAGCCTGTGCAGGTGCATACATTCTTGCTGCACACGTCAATCCTTGATCGGCTCTGCGGCCCGCTGTGCGCGGCGCTGCTCGATATGGAGGCAGCCGCAGGCCAGGCCCTGCTGGAGCAGCTCGAGCGCGCCAATATGTTTATTGTGCCGCTGGACAGTGAGCGCGGCTGGTATCGCTATCACCATCTGTTCGGCGACCTGCTGCGCCAGCGACTTGAGCAGAGCGGTGCGACAGCGGCGGATATTGCGGCGCTGCATGTGCGTGCCAGCGTGTGGTACGAGCAGCAGGGGCTGGAGCTGCAAGCGTTTGAACACGCGGCGGCGGCGCAGGACATCGAGCGCGCCATGCGGCTGCTGCTTGGCGGCGGCATGCCGCTGCAGTTTCGCGGGGCGGTGGCTCCGGTGCTGCGCTGGCTGGCGTCGCTGCCGCCTGCAACGCTCGACGCGCATCCGCAGCTGTGGGTGATGTACGCCTCGGCGCTGGCGATGGGCGGGCCGCTGCAGCAGGTCGAGCCAGTGCTCCAGTCGGCCGAGGCTGCGCTAGTGCATGTGGGGGATGCGGCGCTGGCGCGCAACCTGCGCGGCCATATTGCGGCCATTCGCGGGCTGCTGGCCGCCGTTAACAACCAGCCCGAGGCGGCGATTGCGCTCTCGCAGCGTGCGCTGGCGGAGCTAGACCCAGGCAACCTGTGGGTGCGCACAAGCACCATCTGGAAGTTGGGCATGGCCTATCATATGCAGGGCGACCGTGCAGCGGCCCGCGCCGCCTATCGCGAGGCCAGCGCGCTTGGCGAGCAGACCGGCAACACCGTGATTACAGTGTCGGCGCTCGCCGGGCTGGGATTGATTCAGGCCGCCGATGCCGAGCTGCGCACAGCCGCAGCAACGTTTCAGCACGTGCTGGAGCTGACGGCGACGCTGGCGGTGCCGCATACGGTGTGTGCCGTGCACTTGGGCCTGGCGCGCATCTGCTATGCGTGGAACGACCTAGACGCCGCCGCGCAGCACGGGCAGCAGGGCGCGCAGCTGGCCGAGCTGCTGCCCATGCCGGATCGCCAGCTCACGTGGCTGCTGCTGCTGGTGCAGATCAAGCTGGCGCAGGGCGACAAGGCAGGCGCTGCCGAGACTCTAGCCCAGGCGGTACAGCTCGAAGGTAAGCATGATCTCAAGCACCTACAGCCAGAGCTGCGCGCTATGCAGGTGCTGCTGCGGCTGCGCCACGGTGATGTCGCCGGGGCCGCCGCACTTGTCGAAGGTCAGGCGCTGCCGCTGAGTCAGGCGCGCATCTATCTGGCGCAGGGCGCTGCAGACAAGGCGCTACCGCTGCTCGACGTGGCGCTGGAGCGCTTCACGGCCCAGGGCTGGCACGACGAGCGGCTGCGGGCTATGATCCTCCAGGCGCTCGCATTGCAGGCGCAGCGGCAGATCGATCAGGCGGTGGCGGTGCTCAGGGCTGCGCTGGTGCTGGCAGCGCCTGGCGGCTATGTGCGCGCTTTTCTTGACGAGGGCGCGGCGCTGGCCGATCTACTGCGCACAGCGGCGGCACGTATCACGCTGCCAGAGCATGGCACGGCGCTGCTGGCCATGCTTGAACCACCAGCGCAGACACTGTCGGCGCACCGACCGCCACCCACAGCCCAGCCATTAATCGAACAACTGAACCCACGCGAGCTCGAGGTGCTCCAGCTGATCGCGCAGGGCCTCTCTAATCGCCAGATCGCCGAGCGCCTGTATTTGGCGCTAAGCACCGTCAAGGGCCACAACCGCAATATCTTTGGCAAGCTCCAGGTGCAGCGGCGCACCGAGGCCGTGGCGCGCGCGCGTGCGCTGGGCCTGCTGGAGTCATAGCCGCATACCACACCCCACCGCAATACTTAAGTATCTGTTCGCCAGTACCAGCTCGGCGCTAGACTGCGTGCATAGCGAGCACGTGGCCACTGCGGCTGCGGCCATGGTGGAGGATATGGCGATGACAGACGAGCGCAACCACCCTGCATGGGCAAGCACCCCGCTGATCTACCGCATTCGGCTTCAGGGCCACCTTGGCGGCCAGTGGACCGACTGGTTCGCTGGGCTGAGCATTACGCTGGAGGCGAACGGCAGCACGCTGCTGGCTGGCCCGGTTGCCGATCAGGCGGCGCTGCACGGCCTGCTGCGCAAGGTGCGCGATCTGGGCATGCCGCTGCTGGCGGTCGTCTGCGTCGGGCCTGCTGCCGTTGATAGTTAGGAATGAAAGGGGCGTTTTGGATGCAAGCGATGGTATATCACAACTATGGCCCGCCGGAGGTGCTGCACATGGCCGAGGTGGCCAAGCCAACGCCGAAGGACGACGAAGTGTTGATTAAGATTCACGCGGTGGCGCTAAACGCCGCCGATGCCCACTTGCTCACCGCCGACATTTTCTTGGTGCGCTTTATGGGCATGGGTGTGTTCAAGCCCAAAAATGCGGTGCTAGGCGCAGATGTGGCCGGGGTGATCGAGGCGGTTGGCCGTAGCGTGACGACGCTGAAGCCTGGCGATGCGGTGTTTGGCGATCTGGCGTCCTACGGCTGGGGCGGCCTGGCCGAGTACACCTGCGCGCCTGCGACAGCGCTCGCGCCGCTGCCAACCAACCTGACATTTGAAGAGGCGGCAGCGGTGCCGCTGGCCGGGATGACCGCCCTGCAGGCGCTGCGCAAAGGCGACTGCCAGCCTGGACAGCAGGTGCTGATCAACGGCGCATCCGGCGGTGTGGGCACCTTCCTGGTGCAGATCGCCAAGGCGCTAGGGGCGGAGGTGACGGCGGTGTGCAGCACGCGCAACGTTGATCAGGCGCGCGCACTTGGGGCCGACCACGTCATTGACTACACCAAGGCGGACTTCAGCCGCAGCGGGCAGCAGTACGACCTGATCCTGGCGGCCAACGGCAACCGCCGCCTAGCTGACTATCGGCGCGCGCTGCGACCTAACGGCAAGTACGTGATGGTCGGCGGCACCTGGGCGCAGATGCGCCAAGCGCTAACGCAGGGCTGGCTGGTTGGGCTGACGAGCCAGCAGAAGGTGCTGAGCTTTACCGCCAAGGCCAATCAGCAGGACCTGCATGCGCTGAAGGAGTTGATCGAGGCTGGCAAGCTCAAGCCGGTGATCGATCGCTGCTATCCGCTGGCCGAGACCGCCGCCGCCATGCGCTACCTGCTGGAGGGCCACGCGCGCGGCAAAGTTGTGATCAGCGTCAACGGAGCCGCCGCCTAGCCACGCAGCGCACGCCGCTGCTGTGTGTACTCTGCACTGGGCGTTATGGAGTAAGTATGTGCGAGCAGACTGACTGCGGATGGTGGCAGGACGGGTTTCGTGCCCGTCCTGCCACCTATTTAACCACTGTGTTCATGTGCAAACCGTCGTGGCGGCCGGGTGGCGCTAGCGCCACCCGCTGCTCGCGCCGCAGGCGAGCTGATGGAGCTAGTTTGTGGCACTGGCGGCACGCAGCGTGGTTTCTACAATGAGATCGCGGAGCACGAGCGCAGGTTGGCTGAACTATTGACTCAAGGTGGCGCTGGAGCGCGCGCTGTGTACGCTGGCTGCGTGCGCGGACGCCTCTGCGCCACTATGGCGCTCGTGCGCAGAATTATTACCAGGTACAGGCGACAAAGCTAGGCGCACAAGCGCGGCTATTGACTGTTCGGTGCTGGTCCACCGCTCTATGCTAACAAATCCTCTGCGATTGCTCGGTCCTAAGGCCGACAATGCTGTCATGCACATTCGCCATTTCGGCTATACTTAACACATCAGTCCAAGCATCTAAAAACTTCAAGCTGTTCTCTCGAAGACCAATGCAGGTTGGAGACTCAGCGCTTGTGTGCGAGGGTGGGGCGTCGTCCCAAGCTCTCGGCAGTCTGGCTCTGTGCACACGCTTTGTGCGTTGGTACCGTTGCTGTCGCCTATTGAGGAATGATGGTGTTGTGATGAATAACATTGTGCGCTTTGTTGGCCTGTGTGCGCTGCTGTGGAGCATACTCAGCCCGCCGCCGCCAGCGAGCGCCGCCCGCCAACCTGCCCCGCCGCCAACCACGGCGCTCAACACCGCCGCCACCCTTCGGTTTCGCCACCTCAACACCGACACCGGGCTGCCAAGCGCCCATATCGAGGCCCTCGTGCAAAGTCGCCAGGGCTTTATGTGGATTGGCACCTGGGAGGGGCTAGTGCGCTACGATGGCTACCGCTTTGTGACCTATCAGCACGCCATCGACGACCCCACGTCGCTGCGCAGCGACCGCATCTTCACGCTGTTCGAAGATCAGCAGGGCATGCTCTGGGTTGGCACCGATAGTGGCATCGATCGCTTTGACCCATTTACGCGCTCGTTTACGCACATGGCCGACGCGCCAAGCTCGGTCTTGGCGTTTGGGCAGGATCAGTCCGGCTTCGTCTGGGCGGCGCAGAGCAATCGGCAGCTGCTGCGCATTGATGTGACAACCGGCGCAAGCACAAAAATTCCCCTGACATGCCAGGGTGGTTCCGGCGGGCGGGTGCGCCGCATGTTGATCGACTCCGCCGCCCAGACGATTTGGCTGACAGCCGGCAGCCTGATTAAGTTTGATATGCGCAGCGGTGCCGCAACCTGTCTGCAGCCGCAGCCCGCGCCGCCTGGCCCGCCGCTCCAGTTCAACGATGTGGATCGTGATCAGTATGGCATGCTGTGGCTGGCATCGAACCTCGGCCTCTACCGCCTCGATCCCAACACTGCCGCCTTCACGCGCTTTCATCCGGATGCGCGCGCTGCCAGCGCTGGCCCAGCCGGTCCGGTCATCATCTTCAACGAGTTGGTGATTGATCCAGACGGGCTGATCTGGGCTGGAACCGCTGCCCAAAAAGGTGTCTACCGCTTTGATCCGCGCAGCGAGCGCTTCATCGCCAGCTACCAGCGTGATCGCAGCGACCCCGACAGCTTCAACGGCCAGCCAGTGCTCACCATGATCCAAGATCGCGAGGGGCTGATCTGGTTTGGCACCGCGCTCGATGGCATCGACATCCTTGATATAAGCCAGACGCAGTTCACGTTCTATCGCTATCAGCCCGATGTCGAGAACACCGTCGCCGCCCAGGCGATTCGCGCGATCTATCAAGCTCCCGATGGAATCATCTGGTTTGGCATGCAGTCAACGCTGGTGCGCCTCGATCCGCTTACGGGCGCGTTCAAGTGGTTTTCAACGCTGATCGGCCAGCATCCGCCAGTGACGGCCCAGTCATTTTCAATTCAAGGTCTCTATCCCGATACCAGCGGCGGTCTCTGGTTTGATGGTGTCGATGGCGTGTACCGCTTCGATACGCGATCCGAGGAGATTGAGCGCTATCCGGTCATCGATCCCGACTCAACCGGGTTGACGTCGGTCTGGACCATCGCCCCGATCGATGCGACGACGTTTGCGGTGGTCACCGGCCAAAGCCTGCACATCTTCGATACCACGCAGCGCACCTACACAGCGCAGCTCAAGCTGCCCAGCGACCAGTCCGGCGGCGCTGGCGGCTACCATACGCTGCTCGTCGAGCAGCAGGGCGATATTTGGGTGACTGCTGCCGAACAGCTGGTGCACTATCAGCGTGTGTCAGGGGGACAGTCGGTGCAGTACGCGCAGGTAGAGCCGTCGCTGGCGCTGCCACCGCTCACCATCTTCGATCTGCAGCCAGATGGCACGCTAGGCTTTTGGCTGGCCAGCTCCGGGGGCCTGCTGCATGTTGAGCGGGACAGTGGCGCGCTTATGCAGATCACCAAGGCCGACGGCCTGTCGAGCACCACGGTCTACAACATCTTGCCTGATGCCGAGGGCAACCTGTGGCTCAGTACCACCCGCGGGCTTGATCGCTTCACGCCGACCACCGGGGCCATTCAGACCTACGATGCCGCCGATGGCCTGCAGGGCAACGAGTTCAATATCTACTCGGCCTACCGCAGCCCGCAGGGCCAGCTTTTCTTTGGCGGCAAAAACGGCATCACCGCCTTCTGGCCGCAGCAGGTCGCTCCCAGCAGCTATGCGCCGCCAGTGGTGTTCACCGCCATGCGTCTATCGAATAAGCCGGTGCCGCTCGGCGGCGACTCGCCGCTGCAGACGCCGATCTGGAACACCGACGTGCTGCGCCTGCGCCACGATCAAAACACGCTCGCCTTCGAGTTTGCCGCGCTGAGCTTCGCCCACCCCAGCGATAATCTGTATCGCTATCGCCTTGAGAATATCGAGACGGAGTGGAACGAGGTCGATAGCAGCAGCCGCTCGGTCAGCTACCTGAATCTGCCGCCAGGCACGTACACGCTGCGCGTGCAGGGCAGCAACGACGACGGCATCTGGAGCAGCGCCGAGGCGCGTGTGCAGCTGGTGATCCTGCCGCCCTGGTGGCAGCTGTGGTGGTTCCGCGCGCTGGTGATCGCTGTGATCATTGGGCTGATCGGCCTGGCGGTGTGGCTGCGCCTGCGCGCGGTGAGCCAGCGCAATCGCGTGCTCGAAGGGCTGGTGACAGAGCGCACCGCCGAGCTGGCGGTGGCCAAGGAGCAGGCCGAGGTCGCCAACCAAGCCAAGAGCGAGTTTCTGGCCAACATGAGCCACGAGCTGCGCACGCCGCTCAACGCCATCCTGGGCTACACCCAGATTTTGCAGCGCGCCACCACGCTGGCATCGGCCGAGCGCAGCGGCGTGCAGGTGATCAACCAGAGCGGCCGCCACCTGCTGCGGCTGATCAACGATGTGCTTGATCTCTCGAAGATTGAGGCGCGCAAGGTGGAGCTACAGCCGCAGCCGCTTGATCTCGTGGGTCTGCTGCACGATGTCGCCGCCATGATGCAGATCGCCGCCAGCACCAAGCAGATTCGCTTTACCACCGAGATTGACCCAGCAGTGCCGCAGGCGATCAGCGGCGATGCGCAGCGGCTGCGCCAGGTGTTGCTCAACCTGCTTGGCAACGCGATTAAGTTTACCGAGCGCGGCAGCGTCAGCTTTAAGGTGACAGTCGAGCAGACGACGGATGGCGAGCGGCTGCGCTTTGCGGTGCGCGATACCGGCCCCGGCATTGCGCCCGCCGATCTGAATACCATCTTTCAGCCGTTCGAGCAGGTCGGCCAGTCGCTGCGCCGCCCCGATGGCACCGGCCTGGGCCTGCCGATCAGCCAGCATCTGGTCAGTCTGATGGGCGGCAGCCTCCAGGTCGAGAGCACGCTCGATCAGGGCAGCACCTTCTGGTTTGCCATCCCGTTTGTCGTGACCGATCAGCCGACGCAGGCGCTACCAGCCGTGCAGTTGATCTGTGGCTACACTGGCCCACGCCGTCGCATCCTCGTGGTCGATGATCGTTTGGAAAACCGCATGCTGCCGCGCGATCTGCTGGAGCCGCTGGGCTTTGAGATTGTGCTGGCCGAGAATGGGCAGCAGGCCGTCGAGCAGGTGCAGCAGCAGCGCCCCGATCTGATTATGATGGATCTGATCATGCCGGTGATGATGGGCTTCGAGGCGGTGCCGCTCATTCGCGCGCTGCCAGGCTGCGCCGATCTGCCGATTATCGCGGTATCGGCCTCGGTGCACGGTGCCGATCACGAGCTGAGTCAGCGCATCGGCTGTGATACGTTCCTGAGCAAGCCGATCGATCCCGAGCGTCTTTTCGCGCTGCTCAAGCAGTACCTGCAGCTGGAGTGGCGCTTCGAGCAGCTGGCCGAGCCGCAGCCTGCCGCTCAGCCAGAGCAGCAGCTGGTGCCGCCGCCACGGGCGGAGCTGGAGGCGATCTATGAGCTGGCGCGCTTTGGCTATATGAACGGCATTCGCGAGCGCGCGGTGGCTATCGCTGCGCGCTCGACCAGCTATCAGCCGTTCGCTACGCGGCTCGTGCAGCTGGTCGAGCGCTTCGACGATGCCGGGATCCAGCAGCTACTTGAGGAATATCTGTTTGAACATAAGGAGTCGCGCTGATGCTTCCGCGCCGCCAGCAGCCATGGAAAATCCTGCTCATCGATGATAATATCGCCAACCTCAAGGTCGCCGTTGAGCACCTGGAGGCCTACAGCTTTATGATCTTGACGGCCCTCGATGGCGCAAGCGGTCTCCAGCGCGCCGAGCTAACCCAGCCACACCTGATCTTGCTCGATGTGCAGATGCCCGGCATCGATGGCATCGAGACCTGCCGTCGCCTCAAGGCCAACCCGCAGACTGCCGCCATCCCGGTGATCTTGATGACGGTGCTGTCGGAAACCGCCGACAAGGTGCGTGGGCTAGAGGCGGGCGCTGTCGACTATATCACCAAGCCGTTCGAGGCCGTGGAGCTGCTGGCGCGCGTGCGCACACACATCGCGCTGCACGCGCTTCAGCTCGATCTTGAGGCGCAGGTCACCGAGCGCACCGCAGCCCTCAAGGCCGAGATCGAGCAGCGCCGCCAAGCCCAGGAGGAGAAAGAGCTGCTGCTGCTAACCCTGCGCCAGATGCTCGAAACAGCGCTGGCCAGCGAGCAGCAGCACGATCAGGCGCTCTCCGCCGAGCGCGCGATGCTGGAGCAGGTCAGCGCCTGCCTTGAGACGGTTCAGCATGAGGTCGAGCGCGGCACGCTCAGCGCCACCGCGCCGGAGCTAGCCCTGGCCCGTGAGCTGCTGCACACGCTGCTGCAGCAGACAGCGACGGCGGCAGCGCTGAGCGACGATCAGCCTAGCGCTGACGAAAACCCGCTGGAGCGCCTCACCGCACGCGAGCAGGAGGTGGTGCAGCTGATCGTCGATGGCAAGACCAGCGCTGAAATCGCCGATCTGCTGGCAATCGAGCGCGGCACCGTCAGCACGTATCGCAAGCGCATCATGCACAAGCTCGAAGTCCACGATCTCGCAGCGCTGATCAAGCTGGTTTTTCGCTACCGCAGCGCCTAAAGCACCCTTGGCAGGTGGGGTGTTCAATCTACGGCGGTTGGCGGCGGATAGCCTGCTGCGCTGGGCATCGGCGGCTGGGCGGCACGTGGGCTGGCCGTCTGCGCTGGGCGAGCAGGGCCAGGCGCGCTGTGCAGCAGGCGTGGCGGGCGGCAGCGGGGCACTATTCTGCAAAAAAGTTGGCTGCTGCGGGCGGGATACATGGTGCCTGCATCCCGCCCGCTAGCGGCTAGAAGCTGAACGATTTGCTCACGAGGGTGGCGTTGCCGAAGCGGGCTGGGCCGAGGAAAGGCGCTGGCTGCATTGTGCCAGGCCGTGGCATGAGCGCGCCGTCGCTGAGGTTGGGCAGGGCGTCGCTGCGGTCGAGCACCTGGAGCGTGAGCGCCTGCCCGGCCTTGACGCTGATTTGCAGCTCTAGGCCGCTGCTCGGCAGGCCCCAGTAGGTGAGTCCCCAGGCCCCTGCGACGCTGGGAGCGGGCTTGTCGGCAACGCTGGCGCTGAGCACCGGCGTATCGGCGGCGGCGAAGAGCGCGACGAAGGGCGCTTGGCGTGGCGATGTCAGCTTGAGCGTCAGCGTGCGCACTCCAGCGTCGGTGCTGTCGGCGATGACCTGTAGCTCAGGCGCAGGCAGCGCGCTGGCTGGCGCGGCGGCGATGTGGAAGGTGCCAGGCATGAGCGCGGCGCTGGCGGCATCGCTGCCCATGGTCGTTGGGCTGCTGAAAAACTGCTGCGCCCAGGCGCTGTCTGGCGCTGCATCGCTGACCCAGGCCGCCGACTGCGTGTTGGCGTTGAGGCTGTACCAGACGTTGGTGAGCTGCGGGCTGGCGGCGCTGTAGCCGGCGCTGAGCACGCCGCCGATGAGGCAGCCCGCCCCCGTCAGCAGCGCACTGGCTGGCAGCAGCCATGGCCGCGGCGCGGCGAGCACCTCGAGCAGTGGCAGCAGCAGCACCAGCAGCAGCACGGTGACGACGCCCACGGCCATGCCCATCTGTAGTGTCAGCGCTACCGAGATCAGGTAGATCAGCGGCACGAACAGCACAACTGCTGGCACGGCGCTGAGCAACAGCACGCTGGTGCGCCGCAGCGGACTGAGCGCAGGCCCGCCCAGGATCACCGCGCCAAGCCCCAGGCTGCTGAAGAGCAGCGGCCAGGTGAATAGATAGCTTGCGCCAGGCAGCGCGAGGCTGGTGAGCAGCGTCAGCAGCAGCCACCAGAGCATGGCCCCAACGGCAAGGTTGGCCGGGCGGATTTTGCGCCGCAGCCAGCCATAGAGCGCGGCGGCGACGGTCAGAATGAGCGCCACTAGGCCAGCGAGGTACCAGGTGCGCTGATATGGCTCGCCGTAGTAGGCCGCCTCGCCGTGGACAGCCTTGATTAGCAGGGCGACGCCGATGGCTAGCAGCACAGCGGCGATCAGCGGCAGCAGTACGAGCAGAAAGCCCGCTAGCAGCCCCCGCCCGCTGAGCTGCCGCCGCCGTAGCCCCAGCCCGACCATTCCACAGCAGAGCAGCGCCGCCAGGATGGCCAGCGGCAGCACCAAGGTGTTGGGATAGCGTACCAGCAACCTGCCGAATAGATCAAAATAGACATAATCATCTTGCTTGATCTCGCGCAGATCGCGGTTGGCCAAGTGGCGGGTCAGCGCTAGCGCGTACTCGCCGTGGTGCTGCAGGCTGGGCGCGCTCACGTTGTCTAGCGTATCGAGGGCGCTGTGGTAGTGCGTCAGGCCGTCGATGTAGGCGAAGTTGAGGCCAGGGATGCCGGCGCTCTTGAACATGGTGAAGTCGGTGTCGTTGGGCAAGTAGCGGTAGACATCGTAGAACAGCGAGCTGGCGAAGGCGCGCGGGGCCACGCTGGCGAACTCTTTGATCAGCCAGCCGTTCTGCGGGCTGGTCTCGAACATCAGCGCCGGGCCGCTGATGCCGCGCGCCTCAAAATTGAGCACAAGCCCAACGTCCTTGGCCAGCGGATTCGCATCCATGAACGCCTTCGCGCCCAGCAGCCCGGCCTCCTCACCGTCGGTTAACAGCACAATCACATCGTTTTTGTAGCCGCTGCCGAGGGCGCGAACGGTTTCGAGCAGGGCGGCGACCGCTGCGCCGTCATCGCTGGCACCAGGGCCAGCCAGCACCGAGTCGTAGTGCGCCATCAGCACAATGGACTTGGTGGGCGCACTGCCAGGCAGGCGGCCGATGATATTTTCGATGGTCGCGCCCGCCAGCGGAACGCCCCAGCGATCATTGATGACGCTGGTGCGCTGGACGCTGGTCTCAAGGCCGAGGGCGCTGAGCTGGCCCACAAGGTAGTCGCGCACGCGGGCCTGCTCCGGCGTGCCGGTGGGATGCGGGCGCTGGGCGATGTTGCTCAGCAGCTGCATTGCGCGGCCAGCCGAGAACACATCCGGCGCGGCGCTGATCGGCGCAGCGGGCGGCGGGCGAAAGCTGGCCAGGCTCAGCCAGCTGAGGGCGATTAGCACAACCAGCGTCATCAGGCTAAGGAGGCCAGAGCGACGGGTGTGCTCCACGGCGGCGGGCGGGGTTGGCCGCGACTCATGCGACATAGTCTGTATTCTCCAAGCTTTGTAGCGCGGGCGCGGAGGCCCGCAGCGTCAACACACGGACGCACCGAGACGACTCGGTGCGGGCTGGCAGCGCCAGTCGGCAGGGGCTGGGTGACCGGCGGCGCTACACTTGCGCCGCCGGTCGGGCTGGGCAAGCTTAGGCCCCGGCGGCGACTGCACCAGCCTGATCGATGGCCGTGCGCAGCAGCGCCGCAAGCGCCTGCACATCATCGGCATCCTCGACCATGCTGAAGTGATCGCCGGGAATATCGACGACCTCCAGGCCCGTCGTGATGAACACGCCCCAGCCAAGGTCGGGCAGCGCGTCCGCCGGCTGCTGGCTGGCGCGGAACAGCACGGTGCGCCCGTGGTAGCTGGTGGGCACGCAGCGGCGCTCGGCGCGCAGATTGGCGCGATAGACCTTGAGGATCATTAGGATGTAGGTCAGATCGACATCGCCTGGCAGCAGTCCGGCCGCACGCCCGCGCTCGACCAGCGTGTCCAGGCGTGCGTCAGGCGCGAGCGGCGGCAGCGCCTGCTCGATCGCGTGCAGCGCTGGCGACATCGTGCCCAGCAGGCGGGCGTCGTCGGCGGTCTCGACATCGAGCGGCAGGTGGCTGAGGATCGGCGTAGCATCGAGCAGGGCGAGCAGCGCCACCTGCTGGCCGTCGGCCTGAAGCTGGCGGGCGATCTCGGTTGCGATGCGGCCGCCGGTGCACCACCCGCCGATCAAGTATGGCCCTGTGGGCTGCACGGCGCGCAGCTCCTTGATGTAGCGTGCGGCCATGGCCTCGAAGCGCGTCAGCGGCTCCTCGGCCCCATCGAGGCCGATCGACTGGAGCGCGTAGAACGGCTGATCAGGGCCGAGCAGGTGGGCCAGGTTGTAGTAGGCCATCACGTGGCCGCCGCCAGGATGGATGCAAAAGAACGGCGTGCGGCTGCCGCTGGGCTGAATGCCGACAAGCGCTGTGCTGGCGCTGGCTCCGACGCGCTCGCGCAGCAGGCTGGCCAGGTCGGCGATGGTCGCGCCCTGGAAGAGTGCTGCGACCGGCAGCTGCACGCCGTAGTCTTGCTGGATACGCGCCATCAGCCGCACGGCCAGGATAGAGTGGCCGCCAAGATCGAAGAAGTCATCGCTGATGCCAATCGGGCGGGCGTCGAGCAGCTGCTCCCAGATGCTCACGAGCTGTTGCTCAAGCTCGTCGCGCGGCGCGACAAAGGCTGTGGTCAGCTCGGCGCGCAACTGGTAGGGCGCAGGCAGGGCCTGGCGGTCGAGCTTGCCGTTGGCGGTGAGCGGCAGGCGCTCCAGCAGCACGAAGGCGGCGGGCACCATGTAGTCGGGCAGGCGCTGGCTCAGGCAGGCGCGCAGCTGCGGCACCAGCTCGTGGGCGAACAGCGCCTGCAGCGGGCTGTTGCTGTACTCGCTCCATGGCCGATGGGCGCTGCGTGGCTCTGGCGCGGCGGGCTGGGCGGCACCGTCGCTGTTGGCAAGCGCGGCGCTGTGGCGGCTGAACGTGACGTTGAAGCAGGCGGCGCTAGCAGCGCCCGGCCAGCTGATCGCGGTGGTGTAGCCAAGCGCCGCGCCCAGCTGCCAGATCGCCTCTGGCTCGACGCCCGTGGCCGTCAGCGGCTCCACGGCGCTGCGCAGCTCGGCGACGGTCATTGGGCCGCTCTGGCGCAGGTGCGTGGTGAGCTGGAGATCGGCCAGCAGGCGAGCGTTGGGCACGTTGGTGAGGCCGAGCGCACTGGGCGTATGCTCGCGCAGCAGCTGCTGAAGCCGTGGCAGCGTCAGTTGCTCGTGCTGCCAGTCCAGCGTGGTCGGCGCAGGGGCGACGTGCTGCGGCTCGATGTGCAGAATCGCGTCGTAGCGAAACTTGGTCAGCTCGTCGTGCTGCGTGCCGCGCTTGAGCAAGATATCGACGTGGCCGATGCGCGGCAGCCGCTGGCGCAGGGCCACAAAGAAGGCCGGATCGACGACCAGCTCCTCCTCGCGCAGGAGGGCGCTGCGCACGCGCTCGGCCCAGACATCCTGCTCAAGCGCCCCGTCGGCCTGGGCCAGCTGTACCGAGGCGTGGAATGCCTCCAGCAGCGGCAGGCTGCGCACATCGCCGATGAACACGCGCCCGCCTGGCGCAGTGACGCGCACCGCGCCCTCGACCACCCGCGCCAGGTAGTCGATGGTCGGGAAGAACTGCAGCACCGAGTTGACCACCACCGCGTCGAAGGCCTGGTCGGGAATGCCGCTGAAGTCCTCGGCGGGCCGCTGCTCAACGCGAACATGGCTGAGGCCGCGCTGGGCGGCGTGCTGGCGCAGGTAGCTGGCTGCCGCCGCCGAGAAGTCGCAGGCCAGATACTCGCGGCACTCCGGCGCGATGCGGAACATCAGCATGCCGGTGCCGCTGCCCATCTCCAGCACGCGCTGCGGATGGCCGGCGCGAATGCGCGCGACGGTGCGCTCGCGCCACTCGTGCATATGCTCTGCTGGAATAGGCTGCTTGGTGTAGCTGCTGTTCCAGCCGGTGATGTTGAAGGTCGGGTCGCTGCTGGCGGCCACGTCGCTGTAGGTGGTCTCCCAGACCTCCTGCCACTGCGCGACGGTCTGGCTATCGACGGCGCTGGCCTGATCGGCGGGCACGGCGCTGCGCTGCACCACGTAGGCGGCCAGGTAGGCATCGCCGCTGCGGTCCTGGCGCTCAACGACCAGCGCGGTCTGCACGGCCGGGTGCTCGGCGAGCACGGCCTCGATCTCGCCGAGCTCAATGCGGAAGCCGCGCAGCTTGACCTGGGTGTCGCTGCGGCCCAGGAACTCGATGCTGCCATCGGGGCGGAAGCGCGCTAGGTCGCCGGTGCGGTAGAGGCGGGCGCTCGGCGCGGCGCTGAACGGATCGCGAATAAAGCGCTCCGCCGTTAGCTCCGGCCGATTGAGATAGCCGCGGCCCACCTGCACGCCGCCGATGTACAGCTCGCCTACGACGCCAATCGGCACCGGCTGCATGGCCTGGTCGAGGATGTACAGCTGGGTGTTGGACACCGGTCGGCCAATCGGCACGCTCGGCAGCTGGCTATGCGGCTCACAGCGCCAGAATGATACGTCGATGGCCGCCTCGGTCGGGCCGTACAGGTTGTGCAGCTCGGCGGCCATGCGCTCGAAGAAGTGCGCCTGTAGATCGACGCCAAGTGCTTCGCCGGAGCAGATCACGCGCCGCAGCGATGTGCAGGCTGACGCGGCCGGATGCTCAAGGAACAGGCGCAGCATCGAGGGGACAAAGTGCAGCGTGGTGATCTGCTCGCGCTGAATCAGCTCGGCAAGATAGCTCGGGTCTTTGTGGCCCTCTGGGCGGGCCAGCACCAGCTGCGCGCCACTGATCAAGGGCCAGAAAAACTCCCACACCGAGACATCAAAGCTAAACGGTGTTTTTTGCAGCACGCGATCATCCGCCGTGAGCTGGTACTGCGCCTGCATCCACAGCAGACGGTTGCGAATGCCGCTGTGCTGGTTGAGCGCGCCCTTCGGCCGACCGGTCGAGCCGGAGGTGTAGATCATATAGGCCAGATTGGCCCCGCTGACCGCCACGTCAGGATTGCTGATCGGGGCGTGGGTGTTGCTGCTCCAGCTTTCGGTCAGCTCAATCAGCGGCCAGTCGCCCTGCTCCAGCAGGCTGCGCAGCTCTGGGCTAAGCGTCGCGGCTGCGGGCAGAGCCGTTAGCAGCACGGCGGGCTGGGCATCGTTGAGCATAAAGGCTAGGCGCTCGACAGGATAGCTGGCGTCGAGCGGCACATAGGCCCCGCCGGCCTTGAGGATGCCCAGCAGTCCGACCACCAGCTCCAGCGAGCGCTCGGCGCAGATGCCCACCAGCGTCTCCGGCCCCACGCCGCGCTCGATCAGCTGGTGCGCGAGCTGGTTGGCGCGGGCGTTCAGCTCGCCGTAGGTCATGCGCTGGTCCTCGAAGATCAGCGCCACGGCGTGCGGCTGGCTGGCGGCCTGGGCCTCTACCAGGGTGTGCAGGCACTCCGGGCCAGGATAGCTGACGGCGGTGCTGTTCCAATCACCGATGATCTGCTGGCGCTCGGCGGCGCTGAGCAGCGGCAGCGCGTCGATGGCGGCGTCTGGGTCGGCGCAGATGGCGGCGAGCAGATTCAGGTAGTGCTGCGCCATGCGCTCAATGGTAGCGGCATCGAACAGCTCGGTGCTGTACTCGAACGAGGCGGCGATGCCGTCGGCGCTTTCTTCCATCACCAGCATCAGGTCGAAGTGCGCGGTCGGATTGTCAATCGCCAGCGGCGTGAGCGTGAGTCCGGCGCTTGTGCGCACCGGCAGCGGCGCGTTGCGCAAGATAAACAGCACTTGAAACAGCGGCGTGTAGCTGGGATTGCGCTCGGGCCGCAGCGTGTTGATCAGGTAGTCGAACGGCACGTCTTGGTGCGCGTAGGCGCTGAGCGCAACCTCGCGCAGCCGCCCGAGCAGCGTGCGGAAGCTCGGCGCGCCATCGAGATCGGTGCGCAGCACCAGCGTGTTGAGAAAGAAGCCGATCAGGCCCTCGGTCTCGGCGCGGCCACGGTTGATGATCGGCGTGCCAACGCAGATATCGCGCTCGCTGGTGTAGCGGTAGAGCAGCGTTTTGAACGCCGCCAGCGCCGCCATGAACAGCGTTGCGCCCTCGCTTTGCGCCAGGCGCGCGAGGCTGGCGCTGGTCGCCTTATCGACCAGAAAGCGGTGGCTGGCCCCGGCGCTGGTACGCACGGCCGGGCGCGGGCGGTCGGTGGGCAGCGCCAGCAGCTCGGGCGCGTCGGCCAGCTGCTGCTGCCAGTAGCCAAGCTGCTGCTGGAGCACCTCGCCCTGCATCCACTGCTGCTGCCAGCGCGCATAGTCGGCGAACTGGATCGGCAGCTCTGGCAGCGGCGCTGGCTGCTGGTGCACAGCGGCATCGTACAGCGTGGCCATCTCGTAGAGCAGCACCTCGACCGAGCGCAGGTCGGCGATGATGTGGTGCAGAATCGTCACCAGCATGTGTTCGTCCGGGCCAAGGCGCAGCAGAGTGACGCGCATCAGCGGCGGCGCGGTCAGGTCAAACGGGCGCTGGCTCTCGGCGCGGATGATGCGCTGGGCCTCGGCCGTGCGTGTCGCCGCCGGGTGGCGCTGAAGGTCCAGAATCGGCAGGCTGATGTGCAGCTCTGGGGCGATCATCTGCACTGGCTGGCCGTTGATCGCCGGAAAGCTGGTGCGCAGCGTGGCCTGGCGGCGAATCAGCGTGTTGAGGCTCTGCTCCAGCGCCGCCAGATCGAGCGGCCCGCTCAGGCGCACGGCTCCGCAGATATGCTGCGATGCGTCGTCGGCGTCGCGGGTGGCCAAAAACCACATGCGCTGCTGTTGAAAGGCGAGCGGAAAGGTGTTGAATGCCGCACCTTGCTGGCGGAGCGCGCGCTCAAGCAGCGCCTGCTTCTGTGGCGATAGACCGGCCAGCCGAGTTGAGAGATTATCCATAGCTGTGTGTGTACTCCTGCACTTAGTTATCACGATCAGTAGAGCAGCGGGCTAGCGAACAGGGCTGTCTGAGCTGGAGAGGATGCGCATCAGCACCTCGTCGGAGAGATCGACAGCCTCCTCGGGCAGCTGCTCTAGCTCGTCTAGGAGGTCGATCAGCGTCTTGTGGCTCTGGCTCACGCTTTCAATCGCGCTAATGGTTGTCGGTGGCTGGCTCGGCGCAGTGCGCAGCAGCGCCGCGATCCCGGCCACAGTCGGGTTCTCGAACAGGTCGCGCAGTGGCAGCTCGACCTGGAAGGCCGCGCGCACCTGAAACATAATCTGCGTGACCAGCAGCGAGTGGCCGCCAAGATCAAAGAAGTTATCGTGTACGCCGACGCTGTCCAGTCCCAGCACACTGGCCCAGATCGCCGCTACCTGCGCCTCGATGGGATCGGCTGGCGCTTGGTACTGCGCGGCGAGCGCCGGGCGCTGGTGCTCGACGGCTGGCAGGGCTTTACGATCAACCTTGCCATTGCTGCTGATCGGCAGCGCCGCCAAGACCATGAACGCCGACGGCAGCATGTACTCCGGCAGGCGCGCCTGGAGATGCTGGCGCAGCTCGGCATTGCTCGGCGCTGACGCGCCTGCTGGCACCACATAGGCCACCAGCCGCTTGTCGCCAGGCGTGTCCTCGCGCGCCAGCACCACGGCCTCGCGCACATCGGGATGCGCGCAGAGCACGCTCTCGATCTCGCCGAGCTCGATGCGGAAGCCGCGCACCTTCACCTGGTGGTCGACGCGGCCAAGGAAGATCATGGTGCCGTCGGGCCAGAAGCGCGCCTGATCGCCGGTGCGGTACATGCGCGCGCCTGCGGTGCTGGCAAACGGATCAGGCAGAAACTTGCTGGCCGTCAGCGCTGGCGCGCGCACATAGCCGGAGGCCAGGCACTCGCCGCCGATGTACAGATCGCCCGCCACGCCGATAGGACACGGGTTGAGCTGCGCATCCAAGATGTAGTAGCGTGCGTTGTGGATCGGCCGCCCGTAGGGAATGCTCGTCCAGTCTGGCTCGACGCGGTCGATGGGGTAGAAGTTCGACCAGATTGTGGCCTCGGTCGCGCCGCCAAGGCTGATCACGCGCGCGCCAGGGAAGGCCCGCCGCACCTGATCAGGCAGCGCTACGGGAATCCAGTCGCCGCTCAGGAACACCAGCCGCAGCGGGTGTGCGCTCTGTGCGCTAGTCGGCAGGAGCGGCGCGAGCTGCTGGAGCATCGCCGGCGCTGAGTCCCAGAAGGTGATCGACTCGCTGCTCAGGATGCCCACCAGCTGCTCTGGGTCGTGCAGGGCTGCCTCACCGACGACGCGGATCGAGCCGCCAGCCGCCAGCAGCCCAAAGATGTCGTAGACCGAGAGGTCGAAGCAGATCGATGTCACGAACAGCACGCGATCAGCCTGACCGATGTGAAAGCGCCGGTTGACCCACTCGATCAGGTTGACGGCTGGGCGATGGCGCACCATCACGCCTTTGGGCGTGCCAGTCGAGCCAGAGGTAAAGATGATGTAGGCCAGATCGTCGGCGCTGCTCCACGGCTGTGGATTGCTGCGCGGCTGCAGCGCGATCTCGTCCTGGCCCCAGATGCGCAGCCCGCCGATAACGGCGCTCGGCGCAGCGTAGTCGAGGCAGAGCACATCCGCTAGCGCTGGCGAGGCTGCCTGGAGCTTGCTCAGGCAGGCGCTGGAGGTGACGACGCAGCGCACATCGAGGGCGTCGAGAATCCAGGCGATGCGCGCCTGTGGGTAGCTGATCTCAAGCGGCACGTAGGTTGCGCCGGCCTTGAGCACGCCCAGCAGCGCCGGAATAAGCTCCAGCGAGCGCTCCATATACACGCCGACCAGCGATCCACGTCCAACGCCGAGCGCGCGCAGCATATGCGCAATCTGGTTGGCGCGCTCGTTGAGGGCCTGATAGCTCAGCGTGCCTGTGTCGGCCAGCACGGCGATGGCGTCGGGCGTGCTGGCGGCCTGCTGCTCGAACAGCTCGTGCATACAGCGATCACGCTGATAGGCGGCGGCGGTGGCGTTCCACTCGTGCAGCATGCACTGCTGCTCGGCGGCCGCCAGCAGATCGAGGCTGGCGATGTGCCGCTCGGGATGCGCGCTGGCGCAGGCCAGCAAGTTGACATAGTGCTCCTGCATGCGCGTGATCGTCGCTGGCTCAAAGAGATCGCGGTTGTACTCGATCATGCCGGTGACGCCGTCGGGGCCGTCCCACAGGGCCAGCAGCAGGTCAAAGCGCGCTGTGCCGCTATCGACTGGCAGAATCGTGGCGTCGAGGTTGGTCAGCGCAGGGCCTTGCAGCGGCGCAGGCTGGAACACAAACATTACCTGAAACAGCGGGTTGCGGCTAAAGTCGCGCTGTGGCTGCACGGCATCGACGATCATCTCAAACGGCACATCCTGATGGGCAAATGCTGCGAGCGCGACGGTGCGCACGTGCTCCAGCAGCTCGCAGAAGCGCGGATTGCCTGTAAGATCGCTGCGCAGCACGAGCGTGTTGACGAAGTTGCCAAGCATGCTTACGCTGGCTGGATGGCTGCGGTTAACCACCGGCGTGCCAACGGCGATCTGCGTCTGGCCGGTATAGCGCAGCAGCAGCGCCTGGAACGCCGCCAGCCCAACCATAAACGGCGTCGACTCAGTCGCTGCGCTGAGTGCCTTGAGATCGGCGCTGAGCTGAGCGGGCAGGCGGAAGCTATGGCGTGCGCCGTGGAAGGTCTGCAGCGCCGGGCGCGGATGATCGGTGGGCAGTTGGAGTGGGCTAAGATCGCCGCTGAGCTGCTGCCGCCAGTAGTCTAGCTGCTGCTCAAGCCGCGGCCCGCTCAGCCAGCGACGCTGCCAGGCGGCAAAGTCGGCATACTGCGCTGGCAGCGCTGGCAGCGTCAGGTTTGCGCCACGCAGTTGGGCGTTGTAGAGCGCCGCTAGCTCCTGATAAAACAGGTCGTGCGAGCCATCAAAAACGATGTGGTGCGTGATCAGGGTGAGGATGTGCTCGTCGGCGCTCAGGCGCAGCAGCATGGCGCGCAGCAGCGGTTCGCGGCTAAGATCAAAGCCTGTGCGCACGGCGAGGCTGATCTCCTGCTCGGCGCGCTGTGTGCGCTGTTCAGCTGGCAGCGCGCTGAGATCAAGGCTCGGCAGCGCGACTGCCCACGGCGGCTGAATGACCTGAACCGGCTGGCCATCCTGCACGGCGAACGTTGTGCGCAGCGCCTCGTGGCGTGCGACCAGCGCGCTAAGGCTGGCGCGCATGGCCGCAGCGTCGAGCGGCCCGCGCAGCTGCACTGCCAGCGCCGTGTTGTAGACCGGGTTGCCCGGCTCCAGCTGGTCAAGGAACCAGATGCGCTGTTGAGCGAAGGACAGCGGCAGCGGCGCGCTGCGATCAACCAGCGGCAGGCTGTCGGCGCTGTGGTCTTGGCGCTGCGCGCTGGCGAGCTGTGCGGCTTGGGCGGCGATGGTCGGTGCGGCGAACACCGCCTGCATCGGCAGCGCAACCTGGAATGTCGTGCTCAGCCGATGCGCCAGCCGCGCCGCTAGCAGCGAGTGGCCGCCCAAGGCGAAGAAGTTGGCCTCACGACTTGTCACCAGCGTGCCGAGCAGCTCGCGCCAGATGCTGGCGATGGTCGCCTCAAGCGCGCTGAGCGGGGCGCTGTCGGCACTGGCAGTGCCCGCCGCTGGCTGCGGCAGGGCGCGGCGGTCGATTTTGCCGCTTGGGGCCAGCGGCAGGGCGTCCAGCAGCATCAGCAGCGGCTGCATGGCTGCGGGCAGCGTTTGGGCCATGAGGTCGTCTAGCGCGCTGAGCAGGGTGGGCGCGGCGCTGTCTGGCTGGGCGACCACATAGGCCACCAGGCGCTGCTGGCCGGGCGTGTCCTCGCGCACGCTGGCCACGGCGCTGCGCACCGCTGGATGCGTGCGCAGCAGCGCCTCGATCTCGCCGAGTTCGATGCGCATGCCGCGCAGCTTGACCTGCTGATCGCGCCGCCCAAGAAACTCTAGCTCGCCTGTCGGCAGCCAGCGCGCCAGGTCGCCAGTGCGGTACAGCCTGGCTCCGGGCGCGCCGCTGAACGGATCGGGGATGAAGCGCGCGGCGGTCAGCGCTGGCTGGTTGAGGTAGCCATGCGCCAGGCCCGCGCCGCCGATGTAGATCTCACCAGGCACGCCGAGCGGCACGAGCTGCAGCTGCTGATCAAGCACATAGATCTGCGTGTTCTGCAGCGGCTGGCCAATTGGCGTGGTGCGGCGGCGGCGCGGCGTCGGCGCAATGCGGTAGAGTGTCGAGCACACGGTGGTCTCGGTGGGGCCGTAGCCATTGATGATTGTCAGCGCTGGCAGCTGGGCCGCAATTGTCTGCAGCAGCTCCTCGGGGATCGGCTCGACGCCGACTAGGAGTCGGCGCAGGCGCAAGTCGTGGGCGGCGCGCTCGACGGCTTGCGCCAGATCGGCGACAAAAAACGGCGGTACGTAGGCGCTGCTGATGCCGTGGGTCGCCAGC
>JABXJS010000216.1 GCA_013538855.1 Herpetosiphonaceae bacterium | reverse complement strand
TGGGCCGGCGCTGGTGCGCAAACAACCGCTCACCGGTGGGGCCTTGTGAGCTGCGGGTGGTGCCCACGACGCTGCACGGCCGCCCCAAAGCTGTCATGTCCAGACTCCAGCACAGCGGCGAGCGCGACCGTAGCACCGCAGCCCGACAGCAGCATCGGCTGCTGATGCAGACCAGCACTGCGCCGCCCACACAATAAGCGGGCGGCGCAGAAGCAGGGGGCGCGGAGATTAGCGGCAGGCGCTGGAGTAGGTCTGCACGCCCTTGAGCGAGTCGCTGGCGAAGCTCTGCCACTCGGCGCTGGGATCGAAGGCGCTGCGTGCGTTGGCGCGGCCCTGGCGCACGGTGCTGCTGCGAATCAGCGTCTGATCGACGGTGCCAACGCGGCCGCCAACCCAGCCAGACGCGCCAGGATCAGCGCCGATCTGGCCGATTGAGTCAACGATGGCTCCATCATGGAGCAGCGCCAGCGCGTCGTTGCCGTTGAAGTTGGCGACGCTGCTGGTCAGGTCGGCGAGCTTCAGCAGGGCGCTGTCGGCGCTGCCGTTGGCGATGATGAACGTTGCGCCAGGAGCGAGCGCGCCAGCTAGCTGCGCGTTGGCCGTGGCCGCCGTCGCGCCGTTGGAGTAGATCTCGACGCTGTACGCGCCGAGGTCAACGGCCTGCGCAGTAGGATTGTAGATCGCCAGCGCCTTGTTGTTGCTGGAGCCTTCGACGTAGGCGGAGAAGAACAGCTCACCACATGCGCCGAGCGCGGGCAGCGCGGTGGCGGCCCCAGCACTTGTATTGCTGCCGACGCTCCCAGTGAGCGCCTGCTGCACATCGGCGGGCAGCGCGGTAAAAAATTGCAGGCCCGTAAGCGCCTCGATCGCGCTGACGCTGGTGGAGAAGGACTGCCAGGCATCGTTGCGAATGCCCTGGCGGTTGGGCAACAGCACCGCGATCACCTCCGCGTTGGCATCGATGCGCTGAAGATCGTTCTTGCCAGCGGGAAGCACAAGCATAATTTTCCAGACCGACTCGGGCACGACCACGTGGCCATCGCCGATGGTGCCCGCCTTGCCAGCGGGACCGGCAATGATATACACCTCCTTGCCAGAGCGCACAAGCTCGCGGGTGTAGTTCTCTAGCTCCACCCAGGGGCCTTGATTGTTATCGGGGGCCTGGGGCACAACATTGGTCATATAGAACGTGACCTGATTGTTGGCCGAGCTGGAAGTGCGATCAGCGGAAGGTGCCATATGGCCGCGATCATAGCCGCTGTTGGTGTAGTCGCTGGGTTTAACGTGGTACCAGTCGGACGGAAGATCGGGATCGGGCATAAACTGGCTGCGATCCACCGAGCCAAGATCGCTGGCCTGCACATGCCAGCTGACCCAGTTGGGAATGCCAGCATCGCGATTGTAGGACAGCGCATACTGCGAGCGCACGATCAGGTAGTTGGCCGGATCGCTGGTGCTGGCAGCGCTAGGGTTGCCAAGCAGCATCTGATCCGACGTGACATCTTGGCCGCCGCCGCCGGAGCTAGGCGCGCTGGTGGGCGGCACTGTCGGCAGCTCACAACCGGACAACAGCACCAGCAGCAGGCCAAAGCAGAGCATCCATCGACGCATAGGTGAGTTCCTCGTAGTGGGCTAAATAACTGATGCTATGCAGTGTAGGAGCAAACCAGCAAACAAGCAACCTCGGCCCAGCTTCAGCGAGCACCAGCGCGCCGGACTATGCCACGCGCCACACCGCTAGCTAACGAGCGCTTAGCGCAGCTTGGCACTGTTGCAGCACAGCCGCCGTTACGCGCTGCGCTGAACATCACAAAAAACCTGGCGACCAGCACCAGCTCATCGCCGTCGCACGTGCGCAGCTTGCCCCTGTCGCAGCACAGCCGCCGTTACGCGCTGCGCTGAACATCACAAAAAACCGGCGACCAGCACCAGCTGATCGCCGGAGAAGGTGCACAGACCAGTGCTAGTTACAGGCGGACGTGTGTGAGCCGAGGTTGCTACTGTAGTCTTGGCTGTAGCCATCCCACTGATCCTGGGGATAGAAGCTGTTGGTGGCGTTGGTATCGCCAGCGCTAACCCAGGGCTGCCGAACGAGCGTGTGATCGGCAGTGGTGGTGGAGCCGCTGCCCCAGCCAGCGGAGCCAGGATCGTAGCCCACATCGCCGATGGCATCGACGACGGAGCTAGAGCGGTAGAGCACGACCGCATCGTTGCCGTTGAAGGTCAGCGCGCCGCTGGTCAGGTCGGCACGGCTGCGAATGGTTGAGGAGGCAGAGCTGTGGGCGATCACATACGTGTCACCAGCGCTAAGGTAGCCGCTCAAACTAATGGTCGAAGCCGGAGAGCTAGAGCCATTAGCAAAAATCTTAATGCTGTAGCTGCTCAAGCTGACGGTGCTACCGGTGCCGTTGTAGATCTCCAGCGCCTTGTTGTTGCTCGAGCCTTCGAGATACTCGGAGATGAAGAGGTCGCTAGCGCAGCCGCCGGAGGGCACAGGCGTGGCGGTTGGCGCAGGCGTGGCAGTTGGGGCTGGCGTAGCGGTCGGCACAGGCTGCGTCTGGCCGTCAACACGGGCCTCGATGACCGCCTGGATGGACGGATCGACATTGGACAAGAAATCGTAGCCAGTGAGCTGCTCAAGGGCATCGACGGAGGTGAGATAGTCGTGCCAGTCATTGTAGCGAATACCCTGCTGATTGGGCATGTTGATCGCGATAACGCGTGTGCTGGTGCTGACGCGGGCCAGATCGTTGGAGCCAACCGGCAGCACAACGATGATCTTCCAAGTTGAGCTAGGGATGCGCAGCTTGCCACCGGCGAGGGTGCCCTTGCTGCCAGCGCCGCCGCTGATGATATACAGCTCGCTGCTGCTCAGCAGGCTGCGGCTGTAGTTCTCTAGCGCATTCCAGGGGCCTTGATTGTTATCGGGCGCTTGCGGAATGATATTCGTCATCAAGAAGGTGGCCTGATTATCGGTGGAGGAGGAGGTGCGATCGCCGGAGGGCGTCATGTGGCCGCGATCATAGCCGCTGCCGGTGTAGTCGCTGGAGGTGACGCGATACCAGCCGGAGGGCAGCGACGAGTCGGTCTGAAAGCTGCTGCGCGAGGCGCTGCCGAGATCGCTGCTCTCCAGGTGCCAGCTGACCCAGTTGGCGATGCCGTTGTAGCGATTGTAGGAGAGCGCGTACTGATTGCGCTGGATGAGATAGTTGGTCTCATTAGAGCTGCTGCTGGTTGCCCCGCTGGGATTGCCGAGGATCAGATGATCGCCGTAGCCGGACTTGGCCTGCACATCCTTTGCCGCCGAGAATACGAACACCGACACCAACGCGAATAAAAGGCTAATCGCAAGCACGCGAATGCTCTGCATGAACGATCCTTTCCTTGAAGAAGGTGTATCGCGGTTAAGTTGTTGGTTCCACACAGCAGGACAGGTTTATTATAGCATGAGTTATTAAAAATAACTTAAGGCAAGGTCAAGGTATGTGGGTCCGCCCACGGCGTGGGTGGGCACGCTACCCTGCCGGGGGCGCTGGGCTGCGCCCACCACCGCTCGGGCTGGCGGCAGCGCTGATCTCCTGCGGACAGCTCACGGCGTGGGTGGGCACGCTACCCTGCCGGGGGCGCTGGGCTGCGCCCACCACCGCTCGGGCGTGGCGGCAGCGCTGATGTCCTGCGGACAGCTCATGGCGTGGGTGGGCACGCTACCCTGCCGGGGGCGCTGGGCTGCGCCCCACAGTGTGGGCGCTAGTGCTACATCGGGAGTACTGGGCTACGCCGAGCGGCGGCAACCCCTCACGGCGTGGGCGCTGGGATGACGATGGACTTTGCGGTGAAATGCGCTGTTGCTCGACGCAAACGTCCCGCTGCGGCCGAGGCCACAGCGGGACGTGTCCAGCATTGAGCGATAAATGATTTAGTAGACGCCGCAGGCCGACCAGGCTTGGGCGGTGGCGTTGTACTCGGCGCTGCCGCTGCCGTACAGGTCGCGGGCGGCGCTGAGGGTGGCAGCGCGAACGTTGGTGAACTTCGCGCTTGGCGTGAGGTAGACGGTCAGGGCGCGATAGAAGATCGCGGCGGCCTTGCTGCGGCCGATGCCGCTCACGCTCTGGCCCGACGTGCGGTTCGTGCCGCCCTCAGCCAGCAGGTAGAACGCCTGGTTCTGAATGCCGCTGTTGGTGTGCACGCCACCGTTGTCGCTCGTGCCCGTGTAGCGCTTCGAGTAGTGATCGGGATCGCCATAGGCGGCCGGGTTGGACATGCTGCGCAGCGCATCGCCGGACACGCTTGGCGTGTACACGTCCTCGCCGATCAGGTAGTTGCCGCCGGAGCCGTAGGTG
>JABXJS010000035.1 GCA_013538855.1 Herpetosiphonaceae bacterium | reverse complement strand
TGCCGTAACGGCCATCTACGGCATGGTTCGGGCTATCCCGCTCGCACCGTACCGACCCTACACGCCACCCGAGCCAATCCTGTGATCTACTGAGACTGTCGATCCGTCCGCTAGCCGCGCCGGCCGCGAGGTGGCGCTGATCCAGCGCATGCTGCCATCGCGATGCCGCGCCGGCGACTCCCAGACCCATGGCTCGAGCGTTGTTGCCGAGTCGGTGATCGACTGCTGCAGCCGCTCCTGGTACGCTTCCGGCGCAGCATTCATGATCAGCGCTGGCTCAGCCATGGCTTCCTCCGGCGTCACCCCGTAGATCGCCGTCACACCAGGGCTAACGTATGGCATCTCGAACGAGCCATCTGGATGTAGCACAAATTGAAAGACAACGCCTGGCAGATTGGCGACAATCCGCTGGTAGCGCAGCTCGCTCTGCGCCAGCGCATTGTCCATGGAGTTTTGGAGGTCCGCAACTTGTTGTTTAAGCGTTTCGACGTACTGCTGCAGCGATTTAATATCGGAATCAGACATGGCTGGGACTCCATATTTATTAAGAACGGTTTGGCTATCCGTATTGTACTCGGCTCACGCCAACAGCGCTAGCGCGACTTTGCGTTTGCTGGCCGCATCCCGTATGATCTTGCGTGTACGCACCGTAGCCCGCACCACGATCTGCGGCAGCAGATGGGATGCCCGCCGCAGCACCAGCGCGCAGCCCTGGCGCAGTCAAGCGCCGCTGCCGCCGCAGAACGCCAGGCCGGCTCCGGTCCTCCCAGCGAGTAGAAAGGATCTTCAATGAACGTAAACCCAGGAATCTTCAAGGCCTACGATATTCGCGGCGTCTATCCAAGCGAGCTAAACGAGGATGTCGCCTACCAGATCGGCCGCGCCTTCGCCTCGTTCCTGCAGGCCGACACGGTCATCGTCGGGCGCGATATGCGCACCTCCGGGCCGTCGCTGTTCGACGCCGTCACACGCGGCCTGATGGACCAGGGCGCAGATGTGATCAACATCGGCATGGTCAGCACCGATCAGTACTACTTCGCCTGCTCGCGCCTTGGGCACCCCGGCATGATGGTCACCGCCTCGCACAACCCCAAGCAGTACAACGGCTTTAAGATGGTGCGCAAGATGCCGCAGCTGCTCTCCGGCGATGAGGGCATCCAAGACCTGCGCCAGCTCGTCGAGAGCGAGGACTACCGCCAGCCCGCTCGCAAGGGCACCATGCGCGAGATCGATCTCAGCGACGAGTTCGTCGAGGCCGTGCTCGCGCTGATCGACGTAGATGCGCTCAAGCCGCTCACCGTGGTCGCCGATACTGGCAACGGCATGGTCGGCCCCATCCTCAAGCGCGTCTACGAGCGCCTGCCGGTCACGCTCATCGGCATGTACCTCGATCCCGACGGCACGCTGCCCAACCACGGCCTCGACCCGCTCCAGCCCGAGAACCGCGCCGAGCTCCAGCAGCGCGTCGTCGACGAGAACGCCGATGTGGGCTTTGCCTTCGATGGCGACGGCGACCGCTTCTTCACCATCGACGATCGCGGCCAGTTTATCTCCGGCGACTTTATGACCGCGCTGCTCGGCCAGTACTTCTTGGAGCGCCACCCCGGCGCAAAAATCCTCTACGATGTGCGCGCCTCCTGGGCTGTGCCCGAGCTGATCACACAGGCGGGCGGCCAGCCGCTGATGGAGCGCGTCGGCCACGCCTTTATCAAGCGCCGCATGTCCCAGGAGGGCGCGGTGTTCGCCGGCGAGGTCACCGGCCACTACTACTTCCAGGACTTCAACTACGCCGACTCAGGCGTCGTGCCCTCGCTGATTATCTTGGAGATGCTGAGCAAGAAAAATAAAAAGCTCTCCGAGCTGCTCGCGCCGCTCGAGTCGACCTACTTTATCTCCGGCGAGATCAATACGCGCGTCGCCGACACCCAGGCCGTGCTCCAGGCGCTCGCCGCCAAGTACGCCGACGCCGAGCAGCACACCATGGATGGTCTTTCGGTCAACTATCCCGACTGGCACTTCAATGTGCGCGCCTCCAACACCGAGCCGCTGCTGCGCCTCAACCTCGAGGCGCGCACGCCCGAGCTGATGCAGGCCAAGCGCGACGAGGTGCTGGCGGTTATCCGCGCTGAATAAGCGCCACCGAGCGAGGCACCTATGTACTCGGCACCCTTGGACATGGAAGCTCTGAAGGCCGAGGCGGAGCGCATGCAGCGCCGCTTCGAGGTCACGCAGACGGCAGAGGAGTTCGCCCGCATCAGCGAGGAGGTCAGCCGCCGCATCGCCATCTTGGCCCCGGTCGCCGACATCCTCCAGCGCTACTTGATCATCGCCGAGCTAGCCCACCGCGAGTACGAGGCCCTGAGCCGCAAGCAGGCCCCGCCCGACGAGTAGCGCGCCCACCCGCCGCCGCAGCCACAACGCTGCGGCGGTTTTTTATGTCCAGTCACAGCTGTTCATGGAGGATGGCTACACCGCTGCGTTTGGGCGCACGTGCTGGTGCCTAGTCCGCGCCGTGGTCCACGAGCGAGCCAAGCCCGGCGCAGCGCCGCCACCGCCCGTGATGCCCAGCCAGCCCGCTGTGGGGCAATCCCGACCGCGCCAGCGGCCGACCACGGCCTGGCCCTGACCCACCCACGCCTGCGCCCAACCACGGCCCAGCGGCTCAACACAAAAGCGCGGCCAGCCCGTCGCCACACTCGACGTGCAGATGGCAATCCCGACCGCGCCAGCGGCTGACCACGGCGCAGCGGTTCATCAATAAAAACAGCACGCACGCTCAGCGGGCAGCGGGAGCGCGCACGCCGCTCTAGTGGCGCGGCCAGCAGCAGCACGGCCGTAGCGCAGCGGCTGTTTCGTGGGCGGATGCGTACACCGCTGCGCTTGAGCGCACGTACTGCGGCCTAGCTCGCGCCGTGCTCCACGAGCGGGCCAAGCCCGGCGCAGCGCCGCCACCGCCCGTGATGCCCAGCCAGCCCGCTGCGGGGCAATCCCGACCGCGCCAGCGGCTGACCACGGCCTGGCCCTGACCCACCCACGCCTGCGCCCAACCACGGCCCAGCAGCTCAACCTAAAATAGCCGAACGCGCAGCGTGCAGCGGCTGTTTCGTGGGCGGATGTGTACACCGCTGCGCTTGAGCGCACGTGCTGCTGCCTAGCTCGCGCCGTGGTCCACGAGCGGGCCAAGCCCGGCGTAGCGCCGCCACCGCCCGTGATGCCCAGCCAGCCCGCTGCGGGGCAATCCCGACCGCACCAGCGGCTGACCACAGCCTGGCCCGGCCCCACGCACGCCTGCGCCCAACCACGGCGCAGCGGCTCAACACAAAAGCGCGGCCAGCCCGTCGCCACACTCGACGTGCAGATGGCAATCCCGACCGTGCCAGCGGCTGACCACGGCCTGGCCCGGCCCCACGCACGCCTACGCCCAACCACGGCGCAGCGGCTCAACACAAAAAACAGCGCCGCAGGCACGCGACAGCGCCCAGGCACCTACAGCTCGTCGCCGAACTCCTCGCGCAGAAAGGTGCGGCCGCGCTCGGTGATGCTGTACGCGCCGATGCGGTAGCCTGGCAGGCGCTCCAGCGCCACCAGCTCTGTCGCGCAGAGGCGGTCGAGGATTGGCAGGAGGTGCGACTGAAGGCGGCGCTCGTCCAGCTCCAGGCGGGCGACGAGGCCGAAGTAGCCGAGCGGGCGCGGGATGGCGGCGAGGAGGCGCAGCACCAGCAGCTCGCTGACGCTCAGCTCAACGTAGCGCTCCGGCATAGGGCACCTCGCTTAAACAGCAGCGCCACCGGCCAGGAAGCACGGTGGCGCTGCTGCGGACGGCAAGCAGGAACCTTAGGCGGGAACCAGCTCGTCGAGCTTCGACTGATACAGCGACTTGGGGCCAGCGCCAACGATGCGATCGACTTCTTTGCCATCGTGGAAGAAGATCAGCGTGGGGATGCCCTGCACGTTGTACTTCATGGCCTGCTGCGAGTGCTCGTCGGTGTTGACCTTGGCGATCAGCACCTTGCCCTCGTACTCGCCAGCCAGCTCGTCGAGGATGGGGGCGACGGCGCGGCAGGGGCCACACCAGGGTGCCCAGAAGTCAACCATCACGGGGATGTCGGACTTGAGGACTTTATCTTCGAATTCGGTATCGGTAACGGCCAAAGGCTTTGCCATTGATTCCTCCTTAAACTACGGCACATGTAGTGCTCTGTTTGGTAGTGTAGCACAAAATGTGCCATTTTGCCGATTCTCTCCGCCGATCACCCAGCTACGACTCACGATCACAATCTGCGCCGCAGCGCGCTCAATCCTGACTGTAAATGCTGGGCGACGCGGCGTCTGTGAGCGGGCTTACGCTGCGCTGTCAGCGTCGCTCGGCGCGTCGGTGCGCAGGGTGGCGCGGCCAACCATGGTGCCACCGGCCATGGTGTCCGGCAGGTCGCTGATGTCATCGACCGGCGCGTGCTGGTTGTAGGCGTCGCGCAGCTGGCCCAGCAGGGCCTCGCGCTGGTCGAAGAGGCGCTTGAGCGGGCGCGGCGCGGCGGCCTCCAGCATATAGGCGGCCATGATCGGCATGGCGATGGTCGAGTCGGTGTAGCAGACGATCGTGTCGGGCAGCTGCTCGGGATCGACCTTGCCCCAGGTCATGGCCTCGCTAGGCGTGGCCCCGGAGAGGCCGCCGGTATCGACGCGGGCGTCGGTGACCTGGATGAAGTAGTCGTGGCCCTTCTCGGGAATGCCCATGATCTCCTGAATCTGCGGCTCGGTCTGCAGGATGAAGTTCTTGGGCGAGCCGCCGCCGAAGATGACCACGGCGCTGGAGCCGCCGCTGGCCTTGGCGGCGTGCACGATGGCGGTGGTCTCGTTGACGTCGGCCTCGACATCGAAGGCCAGCTCCTTGCCGGCCAGGCGCATCGCGGCCACGTTCATGCCGATGGTCGAGTCGCCCGGCGATGAGGTGTAGATCGGCACGCCGGCCTCGTAGGCTGCGCCGAGCAGCGAGCGGTACTGGGTGCCAAACTGCTGCTCGCGGGCGCGCACATACTTGCCGAGGTGGTAGTGCAGCTCGGCGGTGCTCATCTTGCGCTGGAACTCGGGGGCGTTGAGCACGGTGCGCAGGAAGGCATCGGACTTGAGCAGCACGTCCTGGTCGAACAGAATATCGTAGATGCGGATGATATTTTGCTCGCGCAGGCTGAGGTCATCGACGTTGGGCGAGGTGTTGAACAGCTCAAAGCCCAGCGAGCGGTGGATATCGTGGTACAGGTTTGCGCCGGTCGAGACGATCCAGTCGATCATGCCCGCGTCGATCAGCGGCACGAGCGCCGAGGTGCCCAGCCCGGTGGGTGTGAGCGCGCCCGACAGCGTGACGCCGATGGTGACATCTGGCTGCACGATGCGCTGCGCGAGCAGCTGGCAGGCATCGCGCAGGCGCGCCGAGTTGTAGGCGAAGAAATGCTGGTCGACGAGATCGCGCACGCTGAGCGGCGGCTGGATCGGCGATGGTTCGAGCTTGCGTCCGTACATTCACATCTCCTTGCGCAAAAAGGTGTCCAGGGCTGCCGACAGCGTGGCGCTGACCGTGGCGGGCGTGCCGTCGGCGTCGATCAGGATGAGGCAGTCGCGGCGGCCGTACCAGCGCAGCAGCGGCTCGGTCTTGGCGTTGTACTCGGCGAGGCGGCGCACAATCGAGTCGGGGGCGTCGTCTGGGCGCTCCACGAGCGTGCCGCCTTGCGCCAGGCAGGCATCGACGGCGGCCTGATCGTCGATATGGATGATCGCATCGGGCTGGCCGGGGATGCGGCAGATGCGCCGCCCGCTGAGCCGATGCACGGCCTCTTTGTCCGAGAGCATCAGCGCGATGGCGGCGTTGAGCGGGCGGTTAACCGCGCTGAGCAGGCCATCGAGCGCCTCGGCCTGGGCCACGGTGCGCGGGTAGCCATCGAGCAACACCCCGCGATCAGCAGGAATAGCGCCAAGCCACTCGCGCAGCAGGCGCGTCATGAGGGTGTCATCGACGAGCTTGCCCTGGGCCATCACGTCCTCGACCTCGCGGCCAAGCTGCGTGCCGGCGGCGATGGTGTCGCGCAGGCGCTGGCCGGTGGAGATTGAGTCGATCGTATGATCTTGCATCAAGAGCTGGGCTTGGGTGGACTTGCCGGCCCCTGGCGGGCCAAATAAGACGAGGTTGAGCGGTTGGATCATTGAGCTGTTCCTGTTCGTTATGCTGAATCTGGAGCCAGCGCGCCAGACATACCAGCAGCGCTAGGCGTCTGCGCCTGATTGTACGACCAGCCAGCGGCAAACGCAAAATCCAGCCTGGACACGCACCACTGCGCGTCAACGCACCGCTTACGCCATCGCACCGCAGCTGCGGCGCACAACCACCTGAGCCTTGCGGAAAACAGCGTGCGGGCGAACGCAAACCACACGCTCGCGCGCCCGCCTGCGCGCAACCACACACGCCGCATTCACCACCACCGCAGGCGGCCCAATCGCAGGTCGGCGACGAGCACCGCCACCCAGCGACGAGACTATAGCGCGCGGGCGGGCACGGCCCACACGCTCATACGCCCGCCTGCGTGCAACCACACGCGCTGCATTCAACCAAAAAGACCGCCATACGCAGCGGCGCGGCAACAGCGGGCGAACGCAAACCACACGCTCGCGCGCCAGCCTGCGCCCAACCACACGCGCCGCATTCACCACCACCGCAGGCGGCCCAATCGCAGGTCGGCGACGAGCACCGCCACCCAGCGACGAGACCATAGC
>JABXJS010000034.1 GCA_013538855.1 Herpetosiphonaceae bacterium | reverse complement strand
TGCCGTAACGGCCATCTACGGCATGGTTCGGGCTATCCCGCTCGCACCGTACCGACCCTACACGCCACCCGAGCCAATCCTGTGATCTACTGAGACTGTGATGCTTTTGAGATCGCCGTAGCTAGTCGAGCTGTAGCTATCGTAGCCGTAGCGTATGCGCCGCCCAAGTGGATCACGCGACTCAACCAAGCGGCCCTGATCGTTGTACTGATACGTGCTGGCGACATTGGTGCGGTTAGGCAGCGAGATGCTGCTAATTGTCCCATACTCTCCCCAGCCGTAGGCCACGGTGCTGGCATCAGCAGTTCCAGCCTGGTAGGTAACGTTGACCCCCGCGCCGGTGTACTCCAAGTCGATGGTTGTGCCGTTGGCCAGCACTTGGCGTGTGACCATATCGGGGAAGTATTGGCTGTACGTGATCTGGGTGGCGTGGGCGCTAGCGCCAAGCACAGCCGGGTTGTTGTTGGCGTCGTAGATGCTGGTGATGCGCCGCTGTGTATCGTAGACAAAGGTTTGGCGGCGGCCAGCGGCATCAGTCACGCTGCTCAGGTTGCCAGCGCTATCGTAGCCAAGCAGCACTTGGCGCGCCGGGCTGCCGTTTGTGGCCGCATCAGCAATGCGGTTGAGCCGCCATGCGCCGTTGACAATGCTGTGCTCAAGCCGCAGCGCCTGCCCCGTGCGCAGATTGGTGATTGTCTGCACGCCGGTTGTGCGATCAAACACGTAGGTCAGCGCATTGCCAAAGCGATCCTCCGAGCGGATACGCTCGCCAGCGGCGTTGAACGTATCGCGCTGGCCGTTGCGGTAGGTGATCGTGGCCTGTCCCGTTGTCGCGTCACGAGTCAAGGTGAGATTGCTGCCGGTGGGGCTGCGGAACGTTGTCTCACTGCTGTCGTTGGCAATAAACGGATAGATCGTCCCATCCTCGGTGGCTAAGTACCACTGCGGTGGTAGCGCTGTACATGTGGTCGAGCCACCTGTGGACGTGCAGTCTGGAGCGGGATGTGTGGCGATCAAGCTACGATTTTGGCCTACAAACCAGCCGCGGCCTATGCCAGAGTAGCCGCGGCCTTCGCTGGCAGCGCGCGATGAGTAGTGTAGCCCAACGTTGATCGGCAGGCCAGCGCCGCCGAGGGTGAGACAGGGAATGTTCAGCACCAATGTTCCTGAGCTGAGGTCGATCGGATCGCCAGTCACGGCGTTGGGGCCGCCTGGGGCGTTCTGTGGTGTGGCACCATCGCCGCAGCCGCTTGCAGGCGGGGCTTGCTGCATGCCGGGCAGCACCGCGCAGCCGATGCCGCGTGGATTGCCCGGCTCGGTGGGTATGCTGTTGACCGACTCAACTGTGACAACGCCGCCGAACGGTGTCCGTGAGGCCGCACCGCTAATGGTTGAGCCATCCTCTTGAACGAAGGCCTGCGGCGACCATATGACGACAAAATCCCACGAAGAATACTCATGCGCAATGTCAACATGCATGGGCTTGATCTGCCCATAAAATACTGCGGGCACATAGAGCACTTCTGCATCTGTTGAGCGGTAGGGCGGGTGAATGGTCAGCTTGTAGCAGCCAAACGGAAACTGCGTTCCCGGCATGCCGTTGAAATCCAGGTCCAGATTCATACCTCTGGATGCACTGTACTGCTTAAACACGCCGCCAGGTGCTGGTCCCTGGGTGCTTGGCAGGGCTGGCGATGGGGTCTGCACGCTTGGCAGCTCAGGTGCCACTGTTGGCGGTGTGGCCGTCGGCGTAATGCGCTGCAGGATATTCAGCACCTGGTGCAGCACCCCGACCATGCGTGCTGGCTGCGGCTGTGCAGCGCTGCTTATGCTTGGCGCTGAACTGTGAGTGCTGGTCTGCGGCGCTTGTTCAACAGCGCGTGCAGGGGGGGTTTGAGCTGGCAGCGTTGCGGCGATGAGCAGACATAAGAGCAGCACAAGCGGCCAGCGGCGACGATGATACATAGGATGAAGAGTCATACCGGTACCTCCATGGTCTAGAACGGTGTTGATGAGGTGCGTGGTCTAGAAGAGGAGCAAGCCTCAATGCTATTGATTAATAGATATTAATGACTATCGTATCGAGATGAAAGAGATCAGGAAACCCAAAAATAGACCCAAAAAAAAACCCAGCCTAGCGGCCAGGTTTTGTGCTAAACACGGCGGTGTCTAGTGCGCTGCAAGGAAGTTGTGCAGGGTGGCGATAAAGCGCTCGTGCTGATCGAAGGGGATGAAGTGGCTGCTGTCGGCAAAGTGTACATGGTGGCCGTCCTGCCAGTTCGCCTGGAACACTGCGAATCCAGCCGCGCTGCTGCCGCCTGGCAGCGCCGACGCGGCGGTCAGCAGCAGCAGCGGGCAGGCGATCTGGGCGATGAGCGCTGGCTCTTCGACGACATAGCCCATAGCTGCTGCTGAGCTGTAAAAGTTGAGGTCAAAGTTGGTCAAGCCCTCGACAAAGCTCACGTAGTCGACCGCATCGGTGATCGTGCGGCCAGGCGGCAGCAGGCGCTCGGCGGCGCGCAGGCGCTCGGCGTGCGGCAGCTCCTTAAGCGTGCGCAGCGTTGCAAAGAGCGCCTGCATCCACGCTGGCTGCTCGCCCTCGGCGCTGGGCATGGCCATGAAGCGCTGCAGCGCTGGGTCAATTAGCACGACGGCGCGCAGTGGCCGCCGCGCCGCTAGCCGTGCGGCGATGTCGGCACCCATCGAGTGCCCTGCCACATACGGCAGCTCGATAGCAAGGGCATCCAGCAGCGCACACAGGTCGTCGACAAGCGTCTGTGAGTTGATTGGTGCGCTCAAGCGTGCTGATAGGCCGTGGCCGCGTGCGTCAGGCATCAGAATATCATAGGCATGCTCGAGCGCTTGGGCGCTGCGCAGCCACATTGAGCTGTCGGCTTGCACGCCATGTAGCAGCACCAGCGTGGGCTGTGCGCCGCCAGTGCGGCGGTAGTGCAGCCGTGTGCCATCAGCACGCTGGATCGAGCGAGACTGCCAGTGGGTTGGCAGCAGCTCGCTGAGCGGGCGCGCGTCGTTCATAGCGCTGTTGTGTGAAAGCATGACTCCTCCTTCTTCGTGGTATGCTAGCGTGGTTCGCGCGCTGTCAGCTGCTCGCAGTAGACCGTGATCGCCTTTCGCAGCAGCTCCGGCAGCTCTGGATGCAGCTGCTCGTAGAAGCTGCGAAAGGCTGGATCATCGGCATAGGCGTTGCCAAGGCCATAGAGGATGTCCGCTGTTGGCTCGTAGAAGTGGCGCAGGTGCTGATGCCAACGGGCGATCAGCGCCTGCACGCTCGGTGCGGTTGGCGGTTGGTCGACGGCGGCCGCTAGCTCGCTGTAGATCGCCAGGCCCTCGGCCTTGATCTGCGTGCGCTCATCTGGCGTGTAGCGCTGCCAGCGGCGCTGCGACTCGCGCACGGTGCGCTCGTCGAACTGCTGGGCAGCCTGCTCGGTGTAGTGTTCCTCGTCGAACCCGGCGAAAAAGTCGCTGGTGGCCATTGTTGTGGCTCCTTTCAGGTGCAGGATGGTCTGGTCAATGGTGTGAATAAGGCTGCTGAGGCGCTGAACCTTCTGCGTCAGCGCCTGGCGGTGGCCCTGGAGCGCGTGTAGCAGGTCGAAGTCTGGCGCATCAAGGATGGCCTGGATCTCAGTAAGGCTTAGGTCTAGCTCGCGAAAAAAGCGGATCTGCTGCAAGCGCAGTGCTGACGCCGCGTTGTAGTAGCGATAGCCGTTATCGCCATGCTCAGCTGGCAGCAGCAGGCCGATCTGATCGTAGTAGTGCAGCGTGCGTGCGCTGACGCCGGCGATGTCGGCTAGCTGCTTGACGGTGTAGATCATCGGAGGCTCCTCGTGCATCGTTCAATGGCGTGATCATACGCTATGACGTAGCGTTAAGGTCAAGGGCTATCTTTCAACTTCAATAGCCCCAGCTCACGGCTGAGGCCATCGCACCGACGTGCCGGGCTGCGCCACAGGGCGTGGGGCAAATTGCGCGCGGGCGTTGAGCCGCAGGCGCTTGGCTGGCGCTGGCCGTGCACCGGGCACGGTGTGGATTTCAACCTCTTGGCGCTAGTTACACGGCGCAAGCAGCGACGTTCTAGGCCAAGGCGTGAGTTTTAGGAAGATATGCGCTGTGCTGGAGCTATCGTGTGCATGGTGCATGCGCTTACGGCTCAGCGTCCCGCGCGGTATGGACGCATGGCGGGCTGGCGCTGCTCGGCACACCAGTGCGATGGCCTCAGCCGTGTGTTAAATTACTTTATGTTTTATGTCAATGAGATACTCTTTGATAGCTTCTCGTTGCTGTGCTGAAGATCTAGCATGGGCGTGTGTCACGCTAACCGTGCCGCCTCTCCTACTAGTGAGCACAGCGCGCTAATGGTGCCCGCGCTAGCTGATTGTTGAAAAAAGGGTTGTGCGATGGCGTCAGCCGTGGGCTAGCCTCCGACCGACATAGCCATGCCAACGTGCTGGGCATGTGCCGACTGTAGTGGCTGGCTGCGAGTACATGAGCCGTAGCTCGTTGCGGATTTAGTTTTTATGTAAATATAGTGCTAGCCCGTGGCTAGCTGATTGCGGTGGCTGTTCGCTGTAGTCAGCGTGATTAAATCATGCTGACTGTGACAGAGACTGACACATGGTGCGCATACGCTGGCTGGAGTATCTGCAAGAGCTGCAAAAAAGGAGGAGTGTGGATCATGCGCAAACTGATTGTCAACAACTTCGTCACAGTCGATGGCTACTACGAGGCGCACGATAAAACCATCGCTGGCCTGTTTGAGTTCTATCATCCTGACTATGCCCACGACCAAAACTTTGATATGTACGCCGCGGAGCGGCTGCGTGCCGCCGACACCCTTATTCTCAGTGGGCGTGTGTCATTTTTGGGCAATAAACAGTATTGGACGAGTGTCCCAAATGATGCAAATGCGACACCGATCCGCCGTGAGATTGCGGAGCTGTACCAACGTATCGATAAGCTGGTTGTTTCGAACACAATCAGCGCCGCTGAGCTTGCCCCGTGGGAGAACACGCGCATTGTGCCGGTCGCGGATGCGCCCGAGCAGATTGCCGCCCTGAAGCAACAAGCGGGAAGAGATATCCTGATACTGATGGGCCGTGTGCTGTGGAATAGCTTGCTCCTGCATCAACTGGTCGATGAGCTGCATCTCACGACATTTCCAATTATTACAGGCGATGGCATTCGCCTGTTTGATGGTCGGCCGCCAATAACGCTAAAGCTTATCCACAGCCGCCAATGGCAAGGCTCTGGCAATATCTTGGCCTGCTACCATGTGGATTACAATGAGCCAGAGCCGTCGTTGATTGTTGGCTGATTATTTCTCACGAGCATAGACTGGAGCGCGGTACCGAAGCGCATGGTGTCGCTCATCGAGGGAAGGAGTATTTGTGGATCGTACTATTGTGCTGCGCCATTTCAAGCCCGCCGACGCGCCGGCGCTGCAGCGGCTGCGCCAGAGTTTGTGGGGCGCTGATACTGAGACAGCCGCCTACTACCGCTTTGCCACTGTCGCGCCGGTTGTGTGCACGCTCGTGGCCGAGCGCGCAGGCATGATTGTGGGCTTTGGCAGCCTGTGGGCCAGCCGGATGCATCCGACCAGCCTCTACATCGGCATCAACGTTGCGCCGCAGCACCAGCGTCAGGGCGTGGGCAGCATGCTCTACACCGCGCTGCTGAAGCAGCGTGGCCGCTACGCAGCGCTGCCCCTCCAGACGGCAGCATGGAGTAGCTGTACATCGGCGCTCGACTTCCTTCGCACCCGCGGATTTCAGGAGGACAAGCGCACGTTTCTGCCCCAGCTTGAGCTACGCCACGTTGCGCCATCTGACTATCAACACTTTGCCCAAAGCTGTAGCGCTGCAGGATACCAGCTGAGCAGCGTAGCCGATGAGCTGGCTGCTGATGCTGATGCCTGGCGCGCCATTGCGGCGCTGGCTGCTGCAATCTACCAGGATAGCCATCGGAGCAACCCGCCAGCGCAGCTCACAGCAGCTGAGTGGGCCGATATCGCGTTTGATGAGATTATTGAGGCTGGCTGCTGCGTCGTGCGGCGCGGCGCGGAGTACGTCGGCCTAAGCCTGCTGCATCAGCACTCCGTGCCTAGCACGCTGGCCCAGGGTTGGATTGGTGTGCAGGCTGTCGATGCCGCCCATGTCCGCCAGATCGTTGGTGCGCTGCTCTACCATGAGCTACGGTATGCCAAGGATTACGCGTATGCAACCATTGACCTCGAGGTCGATACCACCGATCGCCATGCCATGCTGCTGCTTGAGCTGCTGCCTTTGGCTGTGGATGCTGCCCACGCCTGGGTAACGCTGCGCTGTACAAGCTAATCGAGCGCTAAGGAACTTCTATCGAGCTGGCAGTGAGTTGTAGTTTGTACTGAGTACATTGCGATTTATTATATGGTTGAAGATTTTATTTTAGATTAACAATCAAGATAGAAAGCTATTAGGCGTAAGCAGCTACGTAAGCAGCGCCAGCTATAGTCGTGTACACGAGTTAATTCAACCCTAGCTTAGGCTTGAGAATGGATCGGCTATGAAATGGGTGCGGGCGTTGACGATAGCAGTCTGGCAGAAGCTTGATGCGCTCCAGCTGCGCAGTAAAATTTTGCTGGGCTTTTTCGCCGTGCTAACCATCTTTACCTGCACAGAGCTAGCCGTATACATCGCCCTGCGTGCGAGCCAGCAGCGTGAGCAGGCCAGCGCTTCCTCTAATCGCGTGATCAACGTCAGTGACGCGCTGCTGCTTCAACTTGTCAATATGCAGACCAGCCAGCGCGGCTACCTATTGATTGGCGACCCAGAGGTGCTTGATCTCTATACTCAAGGGATGCGCGAAAGCCAGCGGCTTCAGGCCGAGCTGATCAGCCTTGTAGCCGACGATCAGCACCAGCTCACTCGTGCGCTGGCCATTCGTGATGGCGTTGAGCGCTGGCAAATCAACGTTATCACACCAACCTTTGAGCTGCGAGCGCAGGTTAGCGCAGGAGAACACTCATTTAGCGATCTCACGGCGTTTCTGCAAGCCAGCGTCAATCGTGGCTACTTTGTCGCCATCCGTGATCAGGTAGCTGAGCTGCGGGCGGCCGAGCTTGTGCGGCTACAGCAGAACACCGCAGCGCAACAGCGTGCGACCTCGCTGCTGACGATTCTGCTGCTCAGCGCCCCGCTGGCTGCGATCATCCTTGCCCTGCTGATTGCAGTGCTGCTGGCGCGCAATATTGGCGGGCGCATCGCCCAGCTGATGCAGCTTACGACCCAGCTTGCTGCTAGCCCGCCAGCAGTGCTGCCACTGGATGGCACTAAAGATGAAGTCAGTCAGCTGACTAGTGTATTTGTTCAGATGGCCAATACTATTCGCCAGCAGCATGTTAGTCGTGAGCTGCTGCTCGCCTCGCTACAGGAAAACGAGGAGCGTTTTCGCCAGCTGGCGGAGAATATCGATCAGGTTTTTTGGCTCATCGATAGCACTAGCGGTCAGTTTATCTACATCAGCCCGGCGTACGAGCGTCTCTGGGGCCGCACCTGTCAGAGCCTCTATGCAGATCCTGCCGCATTTGTCGCCGCTATCCATCCAGATGATCGAGCGTGTGTGCAGGCGGCTGAGGCTGGCAAGCTCGCAGATACCTATCAAGAGACATACCGGATTGTTCGACCTGATGGCAGCATCCGCTGGGTCCGCTCGCGCGCCTTCCCGATCAGCGATGCGGGCGGCGTAGTCTATCGCATTGCGGGCATCTCCGAAGATGTAACCGAGCAGCGCCAGGCCGAGGTTCATCTTGCGCATATCAATCAAGAGCTGAACACGCAAGTTCAAGCGATGGAGCAGCACACTCACGAGCTGCGGCTTATCAGTGAGCTAAGCGATCTCGTGCAGACCAGTATGAGCAGCGTGGAAGCCTACGCGATTATCGGCGCATCGCTGCATCAGCTTTTCCCAGCTACCGATGGCGCGCTAGCTATTTTCAAGTCATCGCAGAAGACGCTAGAGGTTGTGGCGATGTGGGGCAAGCCGCTTAGCAGCGCCGTATTTGGCCGTGATGAGTGCTGGGCGCTGCGCCGTGGCCAGATTCATCACAGCCACGACGCTGACAGCATTCTCTACTGTGCCCATATTCGCCCGCCGTATCCGGTGAGTGTTCTGTGTGCGCCGCTGGTTGCCCGCGGCGCACTGCTTGGGGTGCTGCAGGTGCATCAGCTTGCACCAGCAGTCAATATCGAACAGCGCATCAACCTGCTCCAGATGGTTGCTGACACGCTTGAGCTGGCGATCGCCAATCTGCATCTGCAAGACAGCCTGCGCCAACAGTCGATCCGTGATCCGCTGACGGGCCTCTTTAATCGCCGCTATCTAGAGGAGACGCTTGAGCGCGAGCTGCGGCGTGTCCAGCGCTCCCAAGGTACGCTAAGCGTGTTGATGCTTGATGTTGATTATTTTAAGCGCTTCAATGACACCTACGGGCATGGCGCTGGCGATATGGTGCTGCACGAGCTGGGCGGCATTCTGCAGCAAACCATCCGCGAGAGCGATATTGCCTGTCGCTTTGGCGGCGAAGAGTTTACCATTGTGCTGCCGGACGTCGATATGGATACCGCCGCGCTGCGCGCCGAGGCTATCCGTATGGCTGTTAAGCGGCTACAGATTGTGTACCAGGGTCAGACGCTGCCATCGGTGAGCATCTCGCTTGGCATCGCCTGCTATCCCATCCATGCGGCTAGCGTGGCCGAGTTGCTGCTGCGCGCCGACCAGGCCCTCTACAGCTCCAAGCAGCATGGCCGTGATCGCTACACCATTGCCGAGCTGCCGCCAGCGTAGCTGTCCAGAGCTATCGCCGCACTCAATCGTAGTAAAACGATCAAGCTTGGTGGTGATTCCACCACTTTAAGGCACCACGCAGCAGCGTATGATCAGGGTGGAGTGTTAAGTTGCTTGCTGATTATGCACAGTACAGACACTCGGGATACATCTCACCACGATGTACAAAACACCCACCTACACCCTGCCACACTCCCACTGTCCAACATCTTTATCCTTGCAGCAATGTTGATGCTCCAGTCCGGCCATAGGTGCTATGGTCGGTAGCCGCTCTGTCGCCACGTGTGGGCAGAGCTACGCAAAGGCAGGTGGATTGATGGGACTCCAGACATTGCAGGAATGGCTCGACAGTGACGCGCTCAAGTCTCCACGTGAACTGCCGGTATACACCGTCGAGCAGCGCCGTATCGGGCGCACCTACGTGGATGCGCTAGCTCAGCGCTTTGGCGTGCACAGCGAGATGCAGACCAACGACGATATGTTTATTATGGCCGATAAGCAGCACAGCCTGCTTGTCTACAAGGCGAGCGGCGCTTTTGCATACAGCGATATGAGCCGCCTCCACAACAGCAGCTATCACCCCGACCTTCCAAGCGAGACCGAGGCTGAGCGCATTGCGGTACAGTACCTCAAGGAGCATAACTGGCTGCCAGAGCAGGCTGTCCTCGACAGCATCCATGTTGGTCAGTTTGAACAAGTCAGCGGACCCAAGCATGACAAGCGCCTTGTGCAGCCCAACCATATCTGCGTCAGCTTCCGTTTGCAGGTGGATGCGCTGACGACCTATGGCCCAGGTGCGAAGATTAAAGTCTATGTGGGGGACAAAGGCGCGGTGATCGGCGTCTTCCACGCAGCGCCAAAGCTTGGTCGGCCGCTTGAGCAGCGTCAGCGGATGGTCACAGGGGCAGAGCTACAGCGCGTGCTGCAGCGCAAGCTCAACTTCCCGCTAGACAACGTTGAGGTGAAGGATGCGCGGCTGGCCTACTTCTGTGAGTCGCCGCTGCTCAAGAGCGGGTTTATCTACCCGGTCTATATCCTAACCCTGGTGGCATCAGTGAAAGGCAAACGGGGCCAGAAAGCCAAAGCGCTTGAGTTCATGACTCACCCGATCCCAGCCACAAGCTTTGCACCGATGGTAACAATTGAAGCGCTCGAGTCGCAGCTGACACTTAAGCAGAACAAGCCGCTGGAGCTAACCTGCAGCGTGCAAGGCGGCACTGCTCCGCTCACATATCGCTGGGAGTCGTCGATCGACGGCGTGCTAAGCGAGGAGCCAGTGTTGAAGATCAGTGAGCTGTCGGTGGCCCATCGTGAGGGCAAGCTGGCGGCGCACACGATCAGCGTGACCGTCACCGACAGCCACGGCTACCAGGACAGCCATCAGATCGCTGTGCGCGTTGAGCCACGCGCGGCCCAAGTTGGTGGTCGAACAGTGGAGCTGGGCAGCGCGCCACAGCCAGATACGCCTGATGATCCATACGTTGGCGTAGAGTGGTGCAATCTCTATCACGGCAGTGCGCCAGATATCAGCGGCACCAATGGAAGCGCACAGGGCTTCAAGAACACCATGCAAGCGCTGCCCTCGTGGTCCACGCGCTTCGACTGGGGTAATGATGCCGCTTGGGAAGAGGATTTCAAGGTCAGCAGCGCAGCCGGCGGTGGCACCGATAGCTACTGGTCGGATAATGTGCACTTCGCCTTCTTTGCTGGCCATGGCAGTCCTGGCGCGTTCTGGTTTGGCTCGACGGTTGACGATCACGAGATGCGCGCACAAGACGCCCGCTGGGGCGATGACATCCTTAACTGGATTGTGCTTCACGCCTGCCAAACCATGCGCGCCAACTTTGAGTGGACCGTCTGGTGTGATGCGTTCAAGGGCTTGCACCAAATCTTCGGCTTCCATACCAACACCGAAGGATCGACACCGCCGCTTGGCTCGCGCTTCGCCTTCTGGATGTCATTCCAAGTTCCGCCGGTCTTCCCGGCAATGGACATGCAGTCGGCTTGGCGGCAGGCATGCAGTGAGTGCTTCGATGCGAGCGTGGAGCACGCTGTGATCTATGCGAATCAGGCTGGCACCAACACGTCCAGCGATCATCTACCAGGCTATGGCACAGTCAGCGCTGATCCCACTACGCCGACGATGTGGGCATACTATCGCGGCACCTGCTAGAGGCAGCCCTGCGCAGACAACGGCTGCGCAGGCTGTCCGCAGCAGCGAAGGAGGGTTGTCATGCCAACAGTCGCTCAGTATCACGTTTTGATCTACGGTGGCCCCGATGGCTACCAGACAAATCGAGCGCAAATCCAGCTCAGCGATGCCAATAGCCAAACCTTGGCCTGGCTGCGCTTCAATGACCCAGGCATGTTCTACGAGCCAGACTCGAATGATGGCGGCATCATCAAGATGCACCTTCCATCCGCGATGTTCCAGAGCGTTGTAGATCTACTGCGCAACGAGGAGCCAGTTGTCATCTACTTCACGCAGAATCGTGGCTTCTTAGCCGTTGGAACAGAGCCAGTCGGCGAGGGTGAGGAGTAGGACGCTGGCGCAGCCCCAGCACGACCTGATGCGGTCGCGCTGGGGCTGCACAGCCAAGCAATACGAGAATCTAGAGACAGTGTAGTCGCTGTACTCGTCATAGAAAGGGGAAGCTGGTATGAATGCCGCAGTAACACGGCGGCTGGATATTACCGCTGAGCTAGCAGAGCGCACCACCGAGCAAGAGTGGCCAGAGCTGACCGCCTACATCTTTACGCGCTCAGGCCGCTTTATAGCTAGCGAGCGGCTAGAGCCAGATAAAGAGCGCCCGTCATTTGGTCATGCACGCATCCATCTGGAGGTTCGACCGACAAGCTTGATCATTAAGATCGGGCCATATGTCACAAACATTGCTGACCTGCGCCGCCAGGATCTCCCCACTCAGTCTGTGCTCGTTACCGAAAAAGATGTGCTCTTTGTGGAGTTCCATGTGCCGAAACTGGCTTGGTGGTGCTGGATCAAGGTGCCTTACCTTGTGCGCGGCAGTGTCGAGAAGCAGGATGGCGGAGGAGGCAATGCGCCGATCTGCACCGGCGAGGTCGATATCTACGATGTTGACGTAGGCCACTGCCTCATTCGTCTACCTGACCTCGTGATTGAGCGCATTCGCGCGGCACTAATCGATAGCATCATCGATCCCCCGCCGCTGCTTGAGACAGCGGTGCTACCAAGCTTCGTTGATGATGACTGGTGTGGCACTCCGCCCAAGAAGCCACCATTTCCACCTGTCGCCATGGACGAGGGTATTCGCCAGCGCCTCGCGAAGCTGCCTGATGAGCTAGCCTTTGCCAAAGACCGCTTCGCTGCGCTGCCCACCGCACGTGCTCGCGCCGACACCGTGCTTGAGCGCATGGCGCTAACCGAGAAACAGACCTTCCTTAATCGCGAGCCATTCACTAGTGTGCGTGTTGCCGATATTCTCTACTCCAACACCGCTCAGCTACGCGATATGCTGATCAATAAGTTCCAGTCATTCCGCTTCTGGCTCTGCTGGTACCCATGGATCTACTGGCTATGGTGGCCATACTGTCACTGGTACAGCCTAGAGAAGCTTGGAACCGCCCAGCTTCAGCCAGATGGCACGTTCGCCAAAACGCTCAAGCTCTCGATCTGTCGTCACGATACACCCGACCTCTGGTTTGTCGTGCGCCAGCAGATCGGCGGTATCGAGCGCGTGATCTACGCGCACCATCCGGTGCCGTGTAACACCTACTGGAACCATGCAAGCAATCAAGCGGTGCACTTGCTGGTGACCGATCCGCTGGCCGTCGCCTGTGATCCACAGATTGATCCTGATGCGCCTGGCATCTATGTGATGCCGCTCGGCATTGGCTGGGATCGCTGGTACGATATCGCGCAGGCGCACCGCAAGCCTGCTGCGCCAGGGCAGCCGCTGCCTGCGCGGGTAGCTGAGCGCGGTCTGTATCTGGGCACTGATCCATACGGGACAACACTGCACATGCGTATGCAGTTCCACGATGATCTGCGCGACATTGGCGTCGGGTTTTACCGCTGGTCATTCCGTGAAGAGGGCACAACGAACTGGACACCGATTGACACACCGATCACCCATAGCTATTTGACCACCGATAGCAGTGGGAAGCCCTACATAGACTATGAGCAGCTAGGTCCAAAGCCAGCACCAGTTGGCGGTGAGCTGAATCTCTTCCTGGTACCTGACCCTGACAAAGATTGGGTCTATGATCGCGTCTTTGCCATTTGGGATACCAAGCAGCTGGTCGGCAACTACGAGCTGCTGCTCGAGATGTTCGACACCAATGGAGCTAAGATTACTCCAGCGGCGGGCTTTAGCTACTTCTTGCCGACTGGGTCGGCACCTAGCCCAGTTGATGATAGCCTGTATGTTGAGTCAGACGGTGGCGTTATCTTCCAGCTACATGTTGATAATGAGGATACCCGCGCCGACGTGGCAGCGATAGCGCTCGGCCTGGTCGAGGCCGCTGAGTGTCAGTTCCTCACTTATGCGCTCAGTACCGAGCAGGTCAACATCAACTATACCGCGTATCATCCCAATGGCTTCTTAGATCACTATGATAACCACTGTTGCTAGTTGATTTAGCAGTATTTGCGCCTATTACACACGAATCTCAAACCTGAGCCAATTGGCTTAACGCATAAACGTCCTCTATGATG